>CAZEWR010000001.1:0-251314 GCA_964516175.1 uncultured Fimbriimonas sp.
TGACGGTGCTGTTGCCGTTGGCGTTGATCGTCGTCACGGATCCGGTAAGGATCGCGGTGTAGACCGCCGAGGAGGGGGTGACCGTCGGGGCGGTGAAGCTCACCGTCAGCGCGAACGTGCCGTTGTAGCGGTCGGGGCTGCCGGGCCGGTTGACCAGGCTGAACAGGCCGAGGCTGTCCGAGTTCGTGTTCGCGCTGTTGCCGAGCGAGGTCGCGGTCGTGCCGTCGCCCAGGACGAGCGTGTCGAACGATCCGCCGGTGAACGTGAGGCCGCCCGCGTTCTGGCTGAACGTGAAGGCGCCCGTGGTGCTACCGACCACGTTGATGTAGGGGGCCGCCTGGGAGACGGCGGCGGCCGCGAGGGCGGCAAGAACGATAAGGGGGCGAGCGAAAGTACTCATTGGTTTTCCAACGAAGCAGGGACAAAAGTCCGGAAGCGATAGAGCAAACGGGTTTCCCGCCGGAGCGGGGATACAGATGTGAAGCCTTCGACGACGAAGGCTATCCTAACCGACACTAGCCCCTTTGCCTACAAGATCGGAAGAGACCCTCCCGATCCAATAAGAACCGAAGCTAACACGCTTTTATACCTCTCTTTAACGGTCTTTGTTCGCAGTCGCCCGCTATCTTGTGAGAAGACCCGCAAAGGCGCTAGGTGGAAGATCTCGAAGTCCGTTCTCCTTTTTCATCCTGAACGGGGGGACGCGGGGCCTATCATCTTTCCCCGCCCCCTTGACCCGCACCCCGAGAACATGGACAATCGTTAGCAGACGGAGGCCGAGAGCGCTAAAACGCCCGGCCGCCGACCAAAAGGAAAACATGGCAAGCATCAAGCCCCTCGGCGATAAGGTCGTCGTGCAGCTGGTCGAGGCCGAGGAAAAGACGGCCAGCGGCATCTACCTCCCCGACAGCGCCAAGAAGAAGCCCACCGAAGGCAAGGTCATCGCCGTCGGAACGGGCCGCGTCCTCGACAACGGCCAGCGCAACGAGCTGTCCGTCAAGGTCGGAGACCGCGTGCTGTTCAGCAAGTACGGCGGCAACGAGGTCTCCCTGGACGGCGAGGACTACACGATCCTCGACGAAGACCAGGTCTACGCCATCCTCAGCTAACCCAACCCCCCGAAGAACATGCCTGCTAAGAATCTTCTATACGATGAGAACGCCCGTCGCGCCCTCGAGCGCGGCGTCAACAAGGTCGCCGATGCGGTGAAGGTCACCCTCGGACCCAAGGGACGCAACGTCGTCCTCGACAAGAAATGGGGCTCGCCCACGATCACCAAGGACGGCGTGACCGTCGCCAAGGAGATCGAGCTCGAGGATCCCTACGAGAACATGGGCGCCCAGCTCTGCAAGGAGGTCGCCTCCAAGACCAACGACGTCGCGGGCGACGGAACCACCACCGCCACCGTGCTCGCCCAGGCCATCGTGAACGAGGGCCTGCGCTACGTCGCCGCCGGCGGCAACCCCATCGCGGTCAAGCGCGGCATCGACAAGGCCGTCGAGGCCGTCGTCGCCTCGATCAAGGCCCAGGCCCAGCCCATCAAGGACAAGGAGCAGGTCGAGTTCGTCGCCACGATCTCGGGCAACGACGCCGCCATCGGTAAGGAAGTCGCCGAAGCGATGGACAAGGTCGGAAAGGACGGCGTCATCACGGTCGAAGAGAGCAAGGGCCGCGACACGACGCTCGACGTCGTCGAGGGCATGCAGTTCGACCGCGGCTACCTCAGCCCCTACTTCGTCACGGACCCCGAGCGGATGGAGGCCATCCTCGAGAACCCGATCATCCTCATCCACGAGAAGAAGATCGGCAACGCCCAGGAGTTCCTGAAGTTCCTGGAGAAGGCCGCCGCCACCCGCCGCCCGATCCTGATCATCGCCGAGGACGTGGAGGGCGACGCTCTCGCCACCCTGGTGCTGAACAAGATCCGCGGATCGCTCCAGATCGCCGCCGTCAAGGCGCCGGGCTTCGGCGACCGCCGCAAGGCGATGCTCGAGGACCTCGCGATCCTCACCAAGGGCCAGTTCATCTCCGAGGATCTGGGCACCAAGCTCGAGAACGTGACCGTCGACATGCTGGGCACCGCCGAGCGCGTCGTCATCACGAAGGAAGAGACGACGGTCATCAAGGGCGCGGGCTCCAAGGACGCCGTCCTCGGCCGTATCGAGCTGATCAAGAACCAGATCGACAAGACCGACAGCAACTACGACAAGGAGAAGCTCCAGGAGCGCCTGGCCAAGCTTTCCGGCGGCGTCGCCGTCATCAAGGTCGGCGCCTCCACCGAGACCGAGCTCAAGGAGAAGAAGCACCGCTACGAGGACGCGCTCAGCGCGACCCGCGCGGCGGTCGAGGAAGGCATCGTCCCCGGCGGCGGCGTCACCCTGCTCCGCGCGGCGGCCGAGCTGAACGTCGACGCCTTCGAGGGCGACGAGAAGACCGGCGTCCTCATCGTCAAGCGCGCCCTGGAGGAGCCTCTCCGCCAGATCGCGAAGAACGCGGGCCTCGAGGGTTCCGTGGTCGTCGAGCGCGTTCGCGCCGCCGGCGGCACCCAGGGCCTCAACGCGGTCACCGGCGAGATCGTGGACATGCTGTCCGCGGGCGTCGTCGACCCCGCCAAGGTCACCCGCTCCACCGTCCAGAACGCCGCCTCGATCGCGGGACTCGTGCTCACCACCGAGACCCTCGTCGTCGAGAAGCCCCAGCCCAAGTCCGCCGCCCCGGCGGGCGCCCCGGGCATGGGCGGCATGGGCGACATGGACTACTAAGCCCGGCTTAGTCGTTTCCAGCCAGGATAGGTCCGATCGGTCTTATAAGACCGATCGGACCTATCGCAATTATCGATGAACGGATAGCCGTGGGTTCCGTCGAGGCCGAGACCCACTCCGAAAGGAGGCAAACGGTCCACGCCACTTTGGTCGCGCCTCTGCTCGCCTCTTTCCCCGCGATCCGGAGAGAGCCCCTGAGGCTGAGCCACAGCACGGACTCCAACCGCTTGCGATCACGTCGCCGCCATCAAGGTCTAGAGCTGCCGGACCAGATCGCCGCGAACGATCGAGGCGTCCACGTTCTTCCCCGTCCCTTCGTTCGTGATCCGGTACTGAGTCCGAATCCTAGCTCCCGTGGTCTTCTCGGACCAGAACGTCGCTTCGGACCGCGCACCGCCGCTACCCGTATCGAGACCCTTCATCGTGATCCGATAGGTGTCCCACGCGCCGATTCTCTCTTCGCCAGCGAGCGTGTAGGCTAGTCTCACGCCCGGGACGCCGGTCTTCTCGTCTCCGGTCTCCTCAAACGTCCAGGTGTCGCCGACGCTGACCGGAGCGTTAGGCAGGACGAGGGCGATCTCCCGCGCGGTTCGAAAAGGCGTTCCCCTCGGCTCTTCCCCCTCCTCCTTAACATCCAGGATCGCGCCGCCGGGACGCAAGGTGGTCGTGTCCGGCTTGAACGTGGCATCGATCGCCGCTTCGTCGTCGGGATGGTCGGGGCCGATGCTTCCGATCGTCCTCGTGACCACTTTCGTTCCATCGACCTCGGTCGTCTCCTCCGTGACGAGCCCCTTCAGGGCGATCTCATCCGCATCGCCGTTTTTGAGGATCAGGGTGATTCGGTAGACGGCCTTGTCGCCGACCTTAGGGATCCACTTCAGGACGAAGGGCTGGGTGGCGAAGGCGAGGGCCGCCGACGCGAAGAGTCCGAACGTCAGGCGGAAGCGGGGCGGCAAGCGCCCAGGATAACACAGGTGGCGGTCCACCGGCAAATCGTCCCGGCAACCTGACCCGAACCACCTCTCAAGCCCAGAAAACCTTAAGATGGGTTGGTACACTCCTCGCCCGATGCAGTTCGTCGCGACGGCTTTCCTGTCCCAACGGGAACGCACGTCCGCCTTGGTCACCGCGCTCCTGCTGTTCGCGTTTGCGGGGGCAACTGCGGGCGAGCCCCATCGCCGGATCGTCAATGGTCATGAGATCGTCGAAATCGAGAAGCGAGCGGAAGGCCGAGCCTCTCCTTAGGTGTGCAGGTCGCGCGCCGGTTCGCCGATCCTGAACTCCCGAAAGCGCACGATCAGCCCGGCTCGCTGGGGGGAGCAGCACATCGGACCGACGAACGCCGATCCGCCCGGCCGAAGGTAGGCGAGGCGGAGCATCTCGAACGGTCCTTCTCCCAGAGCGGCTTCGACGCGCGCCACGTCGCCGTAGCGGCTGATCCGGAGACGGACCTCCCGCGGATCGCCGTCCAAGGGGCGCACCGACCAGTCGGAGAAGTCGCGCGTCGCGACCACGCTCAGGTGGTGACGGCCATCGGTGTACTCGACCCCCGCCTTGATCCAGTTTCGCTCGTCCAACCGGACCATGAGCCCCGCCTGGTCGTAAAGCTCCCCGTATTCCGCCGAGAAGGCGACGGTCGCCGCGAAGTCGCCTTCCACTTCCCTTCCGTAGACGTGTCCGTCGTCGTGCACGAAACCGTAGTGGGTTTCGCGCCAAAAGTCTTTGCGGTCGCCGGTCTCGACCGTGAGCACGCCGTTCTCCTCGTTCCAGAAGGGCGGTTCGTTCAGCCAGGTCACAAGGAAGCGTAGCGCGAAAGGATCGATCAAGGTCGAACCGGAGCTTAGTACACTCCGAAACGTGACCGCCTACGCCGAGCTTCTCGACCGTTACCGCGAAGTCGCCGCCCTTCGCGCCGCCGGGGGCCTCATGGGTTGGGACCAGCAGGTGACCATGCCCGGCGGTGGAGCCCCGGCGCGGGCGGCGCACGTCGGCCGACTGCGGCGCCTCGCCCACGAGCGGCTGACCGGCGACGCGATGCTCCGCGCGGTCGAACGGGCGGCGGCGGAAACCGACCCGGACACGGACGAGGGGCGCGCCGTTGCCGCCCTCCAACGAGAATTGGCGACCGAGACGAAGCTGCCGACGGAGCTTGTGGTTCGTAAAGCCCGACTTTCGTCCGAGGCGTACGAGACGTGGAAGGTCGCCAAAGCGACGAACGACTTCCCTCTTCTCGCTCCGCACCTGGAAGGCCTCTTCGGCGTCGCCCGCGAGACGGCCGAGGCCTTGGGCTACGCGGAGCATCCGTACGACGCGTTGATCAACCTGTACGAGTTCGGCGCGACCTATGCCGAAGCGCGCGACGTGTTCGACGCGATCAAAGACCCGATCGTCGCCCTGGTTCGGGAGATCGGAGGCAAGCCGGAGGTCGACGACTCCGCCCTGCGCGGCGACTTCGATCCCGAGCGGCTCCGCCGGTTCGCACAGGCGGCGGCGTCCGAGGTCGGGTTCGACTTCGGTCGGGGCCGCCTGGACGTCTGCGCGAACGCCTTCTGCTCCAACCTGGGATCGACCGACGTCCGCATGACCACCCGCCCGAGCGCCCACGTCAAGGGGATCGTCTCCTCGTCGCTCCACGAGATGGGCCACGGCCTCTACGAACAAGGCTCGCCCGCCGCCTGGGACGACACCCCTCTGGCGGGTGGCGTCTCCTTGGCGGTCCACGAAAGCCAGTCGCGGCTTTGGGAGAACGTCGTGGGCCGCTCGCGCGGCTTCTGGGCCCGCTTCCTCCCCGATCTCAAGGTGGAGTTCCCGGACATCGATCTGGACGTGGACGGTATGGTCCGGGCCATGAACAAGGTCAAGCCGGAGTTCGTGCGGGTCGGGGCCGACGAGCTGACCTACAACCTGCACATCCTCGTGCGCTTCGAACTGGAGGTCGAACTGATCACCGGAAGTCTCGCCATGCGGGATCTCCCGGAGGCGTGGAACGCGAAGTACGCGGCGTCCCTCGGCGTCACGCCGCCGACGGACACGCTCGGCTGCCTGCAGGACGTCCACTGGAGCCGGGGCTCGGTGGGC
Source organism: uncultured Fimbriimonas sp. (assembly GCA_964516175.1). Lineage (GTDB taxonomy): Bacteria > Armatimonadota > Fimbriimonadia > Fimbriimonadales > Fimbriimonadaceae > Fimbriimonas. The sequence continues at coordinate 5,841 of CAZEWR010000001.1, forward strand.
TACTTCCCCACCTACACCTTCGGCAATCTCGTCGGCCTCCAGATGTGGGAGGCTCTGGAAGGGGACCTCGGGGACACGGAGGCGCGGATGGCGACGGGCGATTTCGCTCCCATCCTCGCGTGGTTGTCGGAGCGGGTCTACGCGCAGGGCAGGCGGTACACCCCTCGGGCGCTGGTCACGCGGGTGACGGGATCGCCGATGAGGCCCGACGCGTGGTTGCGCTACGCGAAGGCGAAGTACGGCGCGCTCCACGGTCTCGGTTGAGCGCGCCCCGGCGAGCGTCGGCTATGGTTAGCCATGGCGATGCAGCCCTGGTTCCCGGACGCCAAACTCGGCATCTTCGTCCACTACGGCATCTACGCGGTCGACGGCGTGCCCGAATCCTGGTCGTTCTGGAACGGCCAGGTTCCGCACGATCGGTACATGAGGCAGCTCGACGGCTTCACCGCTTCGCGCTATGACCCCGAATCCTGGACGGATCTTTTCGAGCGAGCCGGAGCGAAATACGTCGTTCTCACGACCAAGCACCACGACGGCGTCGCGCTCTGGGACACCCAGGCGAACGACCTTAGCGTCGTGAAGCGGACCCCGGCGGGCCGCGATCTCATCGGGCCGTACGTCGAGGCCCTGCGGCGACGCGGGCTCAAGGTGGGCTTCTACTTCTCCCACCTGGATTGGAACCACCCCGACTACGCGAGCGTGTACCCGACGCGCGACAGCGAGGAGCAGACGGGAACACAACGGTACGCGAACCGCTTCTCCTATCCGGAGCGAGGCCACGAAGACCCCGAGGCCTGGAAGCGGTTCCTCGTCTTCCACCGAGCGCAGCTCAAGGAGCTGAACGATCGTTACGGTCCGGTCGATCTCTGGTGGTTCGACGGCGAATGGGAGCGCGACCCCGAGCAGTTCGACATGGCGGGCCTTCGCGACGAGCTGCTCGCCGCCAACCCGACCATGATCGCCAATTCTCGGCTGCTGGGTCACGGCGACTACGCGACGCCCGAGCAGGGCATTCCCATCGTGCCGCCGGATGGGCCCTGGGAGTTCTGCGTCACCATCAACGATTCCTGGGGCTATCAGGTCCAGGACCACAACCACAAGTCCTTGCGACAGATCGTGCGCATGTTCGCGGAGACGGTCGGCATGGGCGGCAACCTGCTGCTCGACGTGGGCCCGTACGAGGACGGTTCGCTCCAGCCCGAGCAGGTCGACCGGCTCGAAGGTCTGGGCCGATGGATCGGCCCGCGCGCGGAGGCGATCTACGGGACGGTCGCGGGGCTTCCGGCGGGGCTTTTCTACGGAGCGTCGACCTTTTCGAAGGACCGCCGCACGCTGTACCTGTTCGTGTTCGACATGCCGCCCGACCAGATCGCGGTCAAGGGCCTGAGGGCGAGCCCCGTCCGGGTCTCGGTCCTGGGCGGGCCGGAGGGCGAAGGATCGGAGCTGACGGCGAAGACGATCGGCGGCCTCGGCGAGACGCCGGGCGTCCTCTGGATCGACGCGCCGCAAGAAGGCGTCGACCCGAACGCGACCGTCCTAAAGCTGGAGTTCGCGGAACCCGTCGAGCCTTATCTGGGCAAAGGGCGGGGATAGCTCGCCGGCGAAGGTCGCCCCCTTACGTGTCTCTTGCGGGCTACCGAGCCCTCTTCCCCAACAAGGCTCCGGACTTACGCTCTCAACGAACGGACGGAGTCGACCAGGTCGCCCACCGTCTTGACGGATCGAAGATCGATCTCAGGTAGATCTTGGCCAAGCTCGTCTTCGAGTTCCATCGTGAATTCCACGAGTTCCAGCGAGTCCGTCTCAAAAGAGGAGAGAGCCTCGTCCAGAGAGATCGATGCCGGATCGCGTCCGACTCCCAAGGCCAAGAACGTCGCGACGCGCCGATAGGCCCAGTCCTGAGAACCATCCACTTCCGAATGATGGCGCCGGTTTGCAATCATCGTGCTCACTCGGGGTATAGTCTTCGCACAGCTTCCAGAGACAGCCGGTGGCCCTGTGCCGTAAACGATCCGCAAGGATCGGCCCGCCGAGGAGTGCGGAATAGGATCTAGAACGGGCGAAAGCCCGGGCGAGGGTCCTGCGTCGCCTCGCCCGGCAGACGCAGGACCCTCGTCTCGTTTCCGGAGGCAGGTGACCCTATGCCTACCGCAGAAAAAGCTCAGACAATCGAGCAGGCCAAGGAGTGGTACTCCAAGGCCAGCGGCGTGGTGTTCACGGACTACCGCGGCCTGAAGAACAAGGAGATCGCGTCGCTTCGCAACGACCTTCGCAAGAAGGGCGGCGAGCTGCACGTCGTCAAGAACACCCTGTTCCGCAAGGCCGTCGGCGAGGACACCGCGAGCGCCCTTCCGGCCGACCTCCACAACGGCACGACCGCCTTCGCGTTCGTGTTCGAGAACGAGGCCGACGTCGCGAAGGCGCTGCTCGACTACGCCCGCACCAGCAAGAAGCTCGTCGTCAAGGGCGGACTGTTCGGCGGCAAGGCCGTCGACGCCAAGGGCGTCGAGGCCATCTCGGAGCTCCCGCCCCGCGACGTGCTGATCGCCCAGGTGATCGGCGCCATCGCGGCCCCGCTCACGACCCTCGTCGGCACGATCGAGGCCCTTTACGCGGATCCGATCCGCGTGATCGGCGCGGTCGCCGACAAGGTCGGCGAGGGCGCCACGCCCGCCGAGACCGCTCCCGCGACCGAGGATGCCTCCTCGACCGAGGAAGCTCCCGCCGTTGAGGAAGCTCCTTCCGCCTAACGTCCCCACTACCCAAGGAATTCAGAAACCAAAATGCCCACCGCAGTTGAAACCCTCGTCGATCAGATCAGCGGCATGACCGCCCTTGAGCTCTCCGAGCTCAAGAAGGCCCTCGAAGAAAAGTTCGGCGTGACCGCCGCCGCTCCCATGGGCGCGTTCAACCCCGCCATGTTCGGCGGCGGCGGCGGCGCGCCGACCGCGGCCGTCGAGGAGGAACAGACCGAGTTCACCGCGACCCTCACCTCCGCCGGCGACGCCAAGCTCGCCGTCATCAAGGTGGTCCGCGAGATCACCGGCCTCGGCCTCAAGGAAGCCAAGGACCTCGTCGATGGCGCGCCGAAGCCGATCAAGGAGAACGTCACCCGAGAAGAGGCCGACAAGGTCAAGGCTCAGGTCGAAGAGGCCGGCGGAAAGGTCGAGATCAAGTAAGAAGGGTTCAAACCTTTTCTCAAGGAGCCCTGGGACGCGCGCGTTCCGGGGCTCTTACGCGTCTAGCCTCTACACATTCAGCCACGCCTCGATCGCGGCGTCCAACATCGGGGGCGTCAGACGCCCGGTGAACGTGTTCTGTTGGCTCGGATGATAGGTCGCCACCAGCGTGGTCCGCTCCAATCGGTGAACCGCCCCGTGGGCGAACGGCGTTCGCTTCACCCCCTTTATCCGGTGGGCGTGGTCCCAGGCGATCCCGCCAAGACAGAGGATCGCCCGCCATTCCCGGAGTTCCAGCAACCGGACGAGCCAGCGTGAGCAGGTCGCCACCTCCTCTTTCGTCGGAAGGTTCGCGGGCGGGGCGCAGTGGGCGGTCGCGGCGATCAGCGCGCCCTTGAGGGCGAGGCCGTCTCCGGGATAGAGGCTCTGCGGCTGCGAGGCCACCCCCAGCCGATGGAGGGCGGCGAAAAGGAAGTCGCCGCTTCGGTCGCCCGTAAACATCCTTCCGGTTCGGTTCGCGCCATGCGCGGCGGGAGCGAGCCCCAGAATGAGCCGATCGGCCTCGGGATCGCCGAAGTAGGGGACCGGCCTTCCCCAATAGGTCTCGTCGCGGAACGCGGCCCGCTTTTCGCGGGCGACCCCTTCCCGCCACGCGACGAGGCGGGGGCAAAGTCGGCACTCGACGAGCTCGGCGTTCAGAGCCTCGATGGAAGAGAGCACCCTCTATTGTAGCGGCGAGCCGTCCGGGGCCGTAGAATAGGTCCGTGCCGATCTACGAGTACGAGCCCGACGGACGCGACTGTCTGATGTGCGACGGTCGCGTTCCCGTGATCCAAGAGTTCAACGACGAGCCCCTGCGCTTCTGCCCCGACTGCGGGCTCGACGTCAAGCGGGTGATCAGTCGCTTCAACGCCCAGATCTCACGCGGCAACCCCATCGAGAAGGGCGAGCGGCGCGACTTCAACGCCTGGAAGAAGGTCGAGGATGGCAAATGGGAACGGATCGCCGGAACGCAGGGGCCGGAACTGATCGAGCGTCCTAAGGAAGGGTGATCCTCGTCTCAAGCAGGAGGAAGGTGACGTACGCGCCAGGCGCTATCCACCGTCCACTCCCAACGACTCCTCGAATCCCGCCATCACGTTCATCGCGTGAACGGCTTGGGCCGCGCCGCTCTTTCCTTCCCGATCGGCGACCACCCGAACCGTGAGAAGCGAAGTCGGATCGTCCGGGGCGATTCGTAGCCGGTAGAGCGCGTAGGGCTTACCTTGGGCGAGGTCCACGTCCCACTCGGAGTCTTCGTCTCGACGCACGTAGAACGTCCGTCCGTACCGTTCCTCGAAAAGCGCGTCGATGTCGTCCAAGTCGGGCGGCGTGTGGATCGCGACCATCACCGTAGCCGCCGCGACGCGACCGACGATCGCCTGGGACTCGACGTGGACGTACGAGCCGCCCGACCAGCCGAGCGGCTCCATCAGCGCGTCCACTTCCGCTTCCTCCAAAGGCTCCGTCGTGACGATCGTGGGCGACTCGGCGATCAGGCCGCCCGAGGCGAGCGGCCCGAGGGCGACGAGCGCCAGGGTCGCGCCCGCCGAAGGCACCGACATCGAGTCGGCGCACACCAGCGGGTTGTTGTCCATGATCTCCAGGATGCCGCGCTGCTCCTCTTCCATGCGACCGACGAAGACCCGGCGCGACCAGCCGTCCTGCGTGAAGGCGATCCCCGTCTCCGGGCCGTTCTCGGCAAGGTCGACAAAGGGGTGGGAGAGAAGCAGACGAGCCACCGCCGGATCGCCCGAGGAGGCGACGAGTCGGCTCACCCGATGCTGACCAGGGTGATGTCGAACTTGACGATCGAATTCGGCGCCACCTTAGGAGGGCCGCTCGGTCCCGGAGGCGTCGGAGGGAGTCCGAGCGCGGGAGGTACCGTCGCGATGACCCTCTGTCCCTTCTTCATCCCCTTGATCGCGATCTCCAGTCCCGGCACGGCCAAGGTGGTATCCGGACCCAGCTTTACCTGGACCGGCTTACCGCCGTTGTCGTCGAACACCTTGCCGCTCAGGGTCGTGCCCTTGTACTTGAAGCTCACGACGTCGCCGTCCTTCGCCGCCGGACCGGTTCCCGGGGTGATCGTCTCACGCTGGACGGTGTCGGCGTCCTCCGGCTTCAGCAGGCCGACGAGTTCGATGTCGAAGACGAGATCGCTGTTGGCGGGGATATCGTCGCCCTTAGCCTCAGAACCGTAGGCGTACTCCGCCGGGATCGTGAGGGTGCGCTTGCCCCCGACCTTCATGCCGACGATGCCCAGGTCCCAGCCCTTGATCACCTGGCCGCTCCCGAGTTGGAAGGCGAAAGGCTCGTTCTCCCGCTTCGCGGTGGAGTCGAAGACCTTCGTCGGGTCGTTCTTGAGCTTGCCCGTGTAGAGCATGTAGCAGGTGTCGCCCGCCGCCGCCGTCTCCCCGGTTCCGACCGAAGAGTCGACGATGCCGATCCCAAGCTTCTTCGGATCGGTCTCCACCGGCTTCACGTCCGGCGCGGGCTTCTGATCGGGCTTCTTCTCGTCCGGCTTCTTCGCTTCGCCCTTCGGTCCGGACGACAGCGCGTCGGCCCGCGCGATCAGGGCGGAGTTATCGGGCACGCCGCAGCCGACGGCGGCGAGCAGCACGAGCGCGGAAAGCGCGGAAGGACGCATGGGCATTAGAACAAATCTACCCGTGCGGAGGGTTCCCCAGGCCGAAGGCGGACGCGAACGCCCGCCGATCCGCAGGAATCGTCCTACTCCCGGCGACGCTTGCCTTCGAACACGACGGTGAACTCCCCCTTTCGGAGCACGGTCTTCTCGTCGGGGACCTCCGGCAGGCGAGCGCGGTAGGTCTGCTCGAACGCCTTGGTCATCTCGCGGCAAAGGGCGTACCGGCGTGGACCGAGCGCGTCGTGCGCGGCGCTCAGAAGAGAATCGATCCGGTGGGGCGACTCGAAGAGCACGAGCGTGAGGGGTGAATCGACGAACGGCTCGAGTTCGCCGCGGATCGCTCCTGCCTTGCGCCCGAGAAAGCCGAGAAAGGCGAAGCGCTGGCCGAAGAAGCCGCTGAGCGCGAGCGCGTTGGTCACGGCGCTGGGCCCGGGGATCGAGAAGACGGGAATGCCCCGCTCGTGGCAAGCGTCGCCCAAAAGCGCCCCGGGGTCGCTGACCACCGGGGCTCCGCCGTCCGTGAGGACGACCGCGTTCAGACCCTTGGCGATGTCCGACGCGTAGCGCTCCACGCCGTCCGGCGTGGTGTGGTCGTTCAGCACCCGCATCGGTTTCTTCAGGCCGAGGTGGGCGGCGAGCTTCCCGCTCACGCGGGTGTCCTCGACGAACCAGACGTCCGCCGCCGCGAGGGTTTCCCCGGCGCGCGCCGAGAGATCGCCCAGGTTCCCGATGGGGGAAGCGACGAGCGTCAGCCTCCCGCCTTCGTCGCTCACTTGCCCGCGCCGCCGCCCGTGGTGGTCGGGAGGAGTGAACCGCCAGTGGTCGAACCGGTCGTCGGGGCCGTCGAGGCGCCAGGAACGCCGCCCGATAGACCGGAGCCCGGCGTGATCGTCACGCCGGTGGGGGGAGCGGTCGCCTTGGGCGCGTTCTTGGCCGCCTCGGCCTTCTGGCGCGCGATCTCGGCGTCGTTCGCCTTCTGTGCCGCCGCCGCCTGTCGCTTCGCCTCGGCCTGCGCGCCCTCGTTCTCCTTGCGCGCGTTGGTCCAGATCGCCTGCTGGGATTGGACCTGCGTGAGCTGCTCCTTGGTCAGGACGCCCTTCTTCTGAAGATCCAGGGCCGCCCCCGCGATGTCGCGGAAGAGCTGATCGCCTTGGGCGTCGTAGCGCGAGTTGCCCTTGCTCGCGGCGATCAGAGCGGCGGTCGCCTGAGCGCCGTCCTTCTTGTCGCCGTAAGCCTTTGCGAGCTCGAGGCTCAATCCGGCGTCCTCGATACCCGCTTTCTGGGCCGCTTCGAGCGCGGCCACGTGGCCCGGCTCGCCGGGCTTGGTCGCGATGAGAAGAGCCTGCGCGCCGAGGCGCCGCTCGCTCGGATTCTCCGACTTCAGGGCGGTCTGGGCCAGCGCGGCCGCTTCGGCGACGGTCGTCGGGTCGGCGGCGGCGGCCAGGGCGTGGAAGCCGGGGCTCGTCCAGGTCACGTCGGACTTCAGAATGCCGTCGATCTTCTGCTGGAGCGCGGTGCGCCCGGCCGTCGAGGCCCGGACCGCGCGGTATTTCGCCTTGTCCTTCTCGAAGTCCGGCGGCACGTTGTCGCGGACGGCCGAAAGCATGTAGATCGCTTTGCCCCCGGGCACGTCGATCACGTCGGTCGTGGTAAGGGGCGACTTGCCCTTGAGCGCGCTCAGATCGGGGGTTCCCGAGAGGGCGTCGGAGGGCACGTCCTGCGTCGCGTCGTGAGCGGCCTTCCCCGTGGGGGCCGGATCGTTGGAGACGGTGTCCATCAGCTTATCGAAGGCGGTTCCCGACTTTAGAGCCGCCTGCGCCTTCTTGGCACGCGCTTTCGCCGACTCCGAGGAGCCGGAACGGTCGCTAAAGAAAAGCCGCTTGACGACGTAGGTGCGGTAGGAGTCGCGGAGGGACGCGTCGTCGCCCGCCATCTTCGCGCCGAGACGCGCGGCGAGGATCGGTTCGGCGAACTCGAGCGCGACGCCGGGCTTCGTCGAGGGGTCGGCGAACGCCTTCTTGATCCCTTCGACCTGCTCCTTCTTCAGCTCGGCGGGCGTCTTGCCGGTCTGGACCTTGATCGCCTTCTCGAAGTCCGCCGGGGTCGCGGTGGGCTTGAGCTTGCCGCTCATCATCAGCCCGTAGCGAGCCTGCTCGATCTTGCCGTCGAACGCCTCGCCCGCCGCCTTCTCGATCTCTTCGGCGGTGAGCGCCGGCTCCTTGGCCAGCAAAGACTGGAGAGCGACCAGCCGCAGGGCGGAGTTCGTCGTCTGCGCGAGGCTCGTCGCCTGCTCGGTCGCGCTGCTGGACGGCTGCTGGCTCGCGACGGCCTGGATGCGCTCGCCCGACACGGGGAAGCCGTTGACGGTAGCGATCGCGTTGGCCGCGTCGCCCTGCTCCACGCCTCCTGGCCCCCCGCCGCGGCCGCACTGGGCGAACATCGTCGCGCCCATAGCGAGCGCCGCGACGACCATAAAGGCCGAGCCGCAGCCTTTATTGAACAGTTTTTCTTGAAGGGTGCTGATGGACAAGGATGGGAACCTTGCGCCGCGAAGGGCGCGGATGTCCTCCCTAAGACGCCGGAGGACGTGATATTATGGCGCCCGTCCCCAGGCGTAGTCGAATAGGGCTTGACAGGTAGACAAAAAAGGTTTACAATGCGTCTACACGCGGCCCTGTGCGCGTAGGAAACCTAATGGCGAAGGGACTCACGAAGCGACAGCAGCTTATCCTGCAGTACATCCTGGACTATGTCCAGAAGGAAGGCTATCCGCCGTCCATCCGCGAGATCGGCCGGGACTTCGAGATCGGCTCCCTTCGGGGCGTCACCGTCCACCTTGACGCGTTGGAGCGCAAAGGCTACATCTCGCGCTCCAACACCCCGCGCTCGATCAAGGTCGTGCACCCCGCCTACCAGCCGACCAACCGCGTGACGATGCTGCCCCTTCTGGGCTCCATCGCCGCCGGCGCGCCGATCCAGGCCCAGGAGAGCGTCGAGGATCTGATCCCCGTGCCGAGCGAGATGGTGCGCAACGTGGAAGGAGCGTTCCTCCTGCGCGTCAAGGGCGATTCGATGATCGGCGAGGGCATCCTCCCCCGCGACCTCGTCGTGGTGCGTCCGCAGACGAACGCCTCGCAGAACGAGCTGGTCGCCGTGCTCATGGGGGACGAGGCCACTGTGAAGCGGATCAACTTCGCCCGCGACGGCATCAAGCTCATGCCGAGCAACCCCGCCTACCAGCCCATCCCGGTCGAGCAGGAGGACGCCCGCATCATCGGGAAGATCGTCGGCCTCGTGCGCGACTACGAAGGCATGGCTTTCTGACGCAGGGGGCTCCACGCCCCCCTGTTTCGACCTATTCCAAGATCCGCGCGCCGTCGACGATGGAGCAGGCCATCGCCTCGCCGCCCAGTCCCGTCGCCGCGTCGTAGTCCTGGAGCGTCGCCTTGACGAACTCGTCCACTTGGGGCGTGTGGACGAGCGCCACGCAGGCTCCGCCGAAGCCCGCTCCCGTCATCCGGGCTCCCACGCAGCCCGGAGCGTTCCAGGCCGCTTCCGCCATGCGGTCGAGCTCGGGGCAGCTCACCTCGTAGTCGTCGCGCAGACTGGCGTGGCTGGCGTTCATCAGCACGCCCACCGTCGTGAGATCGCCTTGGGCCAGCGCGTCCTTGAACCGGACGCAGCGCTCGTTCTCGCTGATGACGTGGCGGGCGCGGCGGTAGGTCACGTCGTCCATCGAGTCCCGTTTCGCCTCCAGGTCGGCCAGGGTGGCGTCGCGGAGGGCCTTCACTCCCAGAACCTTCGCCGCCGCCTCGCATTGCGAGCGGCGCTCGTTGTACGCCGAGTCGGTCAGCGCGCGCGGCTTCTTGGTGTCGCACAGCACGACGCTCAGCCCCTCGGGAACCGGCGCGTACTCGATCTCCAGGCTGCGAGTGTCGAGGAACATCGCCCGGTTCGCGTGGCCCATCGCCGAGGCCATCTGGTCCATGATGCCGCTGTTCACGCCGACGAAGCGGTTCTCACAGACCTTGCCGAGCCTCGCGAGGTCCGGGTTTTCGATCCCGAGGTCGCCGAGCCGGTTCCAGACCTGACCGAACGCCATCTCCAGGGCCGCCGACGAGGAGACGCCACTTCCCATGGGGATCGTGCTCGACACCGCCGCCTCGACGTTCCCGGCGTAGCGCCCCTCCTGCCGGAGGGCCCAGCCCATGCCCGCCGGGTACTTGCCCCAGTCCTCGATCGTTCCCGGCGCGACGGTCGCCAGATCGAACGGCGCGGCGTCGCCCAGCTCGGTCGAGAACGCCTGCGTGGAGCCCTCGGAGGGACCGACCGCGATCCAGGTCTGGCGATCGATCGCGACGGGAAAGACAAAGCCGTCGTTGTAGTCGGTGTGCTCGCCGATCAGGTTGATGCGTCCGGGGGCGACCGCCACGACCGTGGGCGGACGCCCGAACCGCTTGGCGAACGTTTCGCGTATCTCCGCAGGGGACATGCCCCTAAGTGTGGCCGGAGAAAGGCCGTTCGGTCTTCGGGCCACCCGCGCGTCGACCGTCGAACCTCGCACAATTGCGGGCCTTCGAGGGCCGAGCCGCGTGGCATAAGCCCGATGGCCGAGGCGGGAGCACATCCATTGCCCATTCCGCGACCGCCCGGCCCCTGACTTCAGACCCGCTCCGGCGGCCCATGCCACAATCCGCGTATGGCCGACCCGACCGTGCAGCGACTCCTCGACTGGCTGAAGGAGAACGAGCAGAACCTTCTCGACGATACCGTCGCGATGCTCCGCATTCCGAGCCTCGAGTCCGAGGCGCTTCCCAACGCGCCCTTCGGCGAAGGCAACCGCCGCGCGCTGGATCTCGCGCTCCGGCTTTCGGAGGAGACCGGCATGCGCACCACGGACCTCGAGGGCTACCTCGGCTACGCCGAGTTCGGCGACGGCGAGAAGATGGTCATGAGCCTCGGCCACCTGGACGTGGTGCCGACGGGTCCCGGCTGGAAGCACGATCCGTTCGGCGCGGAGATCGAGGACGGCTACGTCTACGCGCGCGGCGCGACGGACGACAAGGGGCCGACGATGGCGAGCTTCTACGCGATGCGGGCGATCCAGGCGTGCTGCCCGGATCTCGGCGTCCGGATGCGCCAAGCGTTCGGCTGCAACGAGGAGTCGGGATTCAAGTGCGTCGAGCGGTACATGGAGACGGAAGAGGCGCCGACCCTCGGCGTCGCGCCCGACTCCGGCTGGCCCTGCTACCACGCGGAGAAGGGCATCGCGAACCTTGAGATCGAGTGGACGATCCCCAAGGGCGAGTTCGAGCTTCAAGAACTCGAGGGCGGCCAGCGGCCGAACATCGTGATCGACTCCTGCTCGGCCAAGGTCCGCGTCTCCGGGGCGGCGCGCAAGGAGGTCGACGGGAAGCTCGCGGACGCTTGGGACCGCAACGTGACCTTCGCCTGGGACGGCGACACGCTCGGGATCTTCGCGATCGGCAAAGCGGCTCACGGCGCGCGGCCCTTCACCGGCGACTCCGCCGCCATCCGAGCGATCCGATTCCTCTACGAGATCGCGCCCGTCTCATTCAAGGATCGCTACGAGGAGCTTCTCGAAGCGGTCCAGCCGGGCGGCGCGGGCCTCGGCATCGCAGGGAGCGACGAGGTGGCGGGCGACCTTACCGCCAACCTCGGCATCGTCGGGACGAAGGAAGGCAAGGTCGAGCTGCTGGTCAACGTCCGCTACCCGGTGACCTGGACGGGCGAGAAGCTGCAGGCGCTGTGCGTCGCCTATCTGGCGAAACTCACGGGCGACTACTCCTTGAAGATGGTTCGCGACTCCAAGCCGCTCTACTTCCCTCTCGACCACCCGCTGGTGCGAACGATGGTGGACGTCTACGCGGAGGAGTCGGGTGAGCGACGGGCGCCGGGCACGATGGGCGGCGGCACGTACGCCCGGGCGATTCCGAACACCGTCTCGATCGGGACGGGGTGGGAAGGCGACGGAAACGCCCACGAGACCGACGAAAGGCTGAAGATCGACAACCTTTTCCGGATGGCGCGCGTCTACGCCCGCGTCCTCTACCGACTGGCGCAGGAAGCGAAGGCGCTGGCGTAGAATAGCCCGAGACCATGATCACCGCCCTCGCCTTCCTCGCGCTCGCCGGCCCTAAAGTCGCTCCGGCCTCCTTGTACGACTTCAAGACCACCGACATCGACGGCAAGCCCGTCGCCCTGAAGCGGTTCAAGGGCAAGGTGGTCCTGGTGGTGAACGTCGCGAGCAAGTGCGGCAACACGCCCCAGTACGAAGGCCTGGAGAAGCTCTACAAGGAGTACAAGTCGAAGGGTCTCGTGATCGTCGGCTTCCCGGCGAACAACTTCGGCGACCAGGAGCCGGGCACGGAGGCGGACATCAAGGCGTTCTGCACGGGCAAGTACAACGTGACGTTCCCGATGATGTCCAAGGTCAGCGTCAAGGGCGAGGACCAGGCCCCGCTCTACAAGTGGCTCGTCGCGAACAGCGACCGCCCCAGCGACGACGTGGAGTGGAACTTCGCCAAGTTTATCGTGAGCCGCCAAGGCAAGGTCGTCGGTCGGATCAAGCCCGGCAGCAAGGTGGACGAGCCCGAGGTTCGCGCCGCCATCGACGCCGCCCTCGCCGCGAAGTAGATCCGTACCCCCTCTCCCCAAGCCAGGGAGAGGGGGCGTTCGGGTGAGATCCTTAGAAACCCCTCCGACTTCTTGCTTCTCTCGGGGGAGGCGAACGACGCGCCGTGCGACGACGGACCAAAAACCGTCGCCGATGCCACAATAAGGCCATGAAGCTCGCGATCGGGACGGATCACGCCGGGTTCGAACTCAAGGAGAAGCTCAAGGGCGAGCTGATCGCGTTGGGTCACGAGGTCGACGATCTCGGGGCGTTCGCCTACGAACCCCTCGACGACTATCCCGATTTCGCGGAGGCGGTCGCCAAGGCCGTGGCGAACGGGCAGGACGAGCGCGGGCTCGTGGTCTGCGGCTCCGGCGTCGGCGCCTGCGTCGCCGCCAACAAGGTCCGGGGAGCCCGGGCGGCGGTCGCCACCGAAAGCTACAGCGCCCGGCAGGGCGTCGAGCACGACGATGTGAACGTCCTCGTGCTCGGCGGGCGGGTGATCGGGGTCGAGGTGGCCCGGGAATGCCTGCACGCGTTCCTTGGGGCGAAATTCTCCGGAGAAGAGCGGCACGTCCGCCGCCTGGAGAAGGTCAAAGCCATCGAAGCGGGAGAACGATGAAGGGAGAATTTGGAATCGTCGGGCTAGGCACCATGGGTGGAGCCCTCTTGAGGAACATGGCCGACCACGGCTTCGACGTGTCGGGCTACGATCTGAGCGCCGAAAAGGTGGCCGCCCTCGATGGGGTCGAGCGGATCGACGCCTTTACGGACGTCGAGAAGTTCGTCCACTCGATCCGCCCTCCCCGGGCGATCATGCTTCTGGTGCCGGCCGGTCCTCCCGTCGACGCGGTCATCCAGGCGATGCTCCCCCACCTGAAGAAAGGCGACTTCCTTCTCGACGGCGGCAACTCCTACTTCAAGGACACCTCCCGTCGCGAAAAGGAGCTTCGCGAGGCGGGCTACGGCTTTATGGGCATGGGCGTCTCGGGCGGCGAGAAGGGAGCCCGCAACGGCCCCAGCATGATGCCGGGCGGAACTCCTGAGAACTTTGACAGGGTAAAGGGCGTCCTAGAGGCGATCGCGGCAAAGTTCGACGGCGAGCCTTGCGTGGCCCTCATGGGCCACGGCGCGGCGGGGCACTACGTGAAGACCGTCCACAACGGCATCGAATACGCCATGATGCAGCTTATCGCGGAGGTCTACGACCTCATGCACCGCGCGATGGGCATGACCGACGCCGAGATCGCGGAGCGCTTCGAGGCCTGGGACGACACCTCCCTGGGCGGCTACCTCGTCGAGATCACGTCGGTCGTCCTGCGGGCGAAGGACGGGGAGACGGGCAACCCCCTCGTGCAGATGATCTCCGACCGAGCGAAGGCGAAAGGCACCGGCAAGTGGACGAGCCAGGACGCGATGGACCTGGGCGTTCCCGTGCCGATGATCGACGCCGCCGTCTCGGCGCGCATGATCAGCGCCCTCAAGGAGGAGCGCGTCGCCGCCTCGAAGGTGTTCTCCGCCCCGCCGACCATGGACCCGGGCGACCGCGAGGCGATGCTCGCCTTTATCCCGCGCGCCCTGCTCGCCGCCTTCCTTCTGGCCTACGCCCAGGGGCTTTCCCAGATCCGCGCCGCCAGCCACGAGTACGGTTTCGAGACGAACCTCGCGGACGCCGCCCGCGTGTGGCGCGCCGGATGCATCATCCGTTCCAAGATCCTCGGCCCCATCTACGAAGCCCTGGTCGAGGAGCCCGACCTTCCGAACCTCCTGATGTCGAAGAAGTTCGAGATCGAGATCGAAGGCCTGATCGGTGCGCTCCGCTCCACGACGCTCAGCATGATCGGGCACGGCATCCCGGCCCCGAGCTTCTCCGCCGCCGTGGCCTACTTCGACGCCTACCGTTCGGCAGAGCTGCCGGCCAACCTCACCCAGGGCCAGCGCGACCTTTTCGGCGCGCACACCTACGAGCGGACCGACAAGCCCGGCACCTTCCACACGAAGTGGGAAGAGTAGCGGTCTCGGATCCTCGTTCGCGGGCTCCCCGGACCGGGAGCCCGCTCGAAACTCCGAACTCCGAATCCCAAAACCCAAAATGATCCAGTCTCCGATGCCCCCGGCCCTCGTCGTCATCTTCGGCGCGAGCGGCGACCTCACGAAGCGCAAGCTGATCCCCGCGCTGTACAACCTGTTTCTGGACAAGCAGCTTCCCGCAAAGTTCTCCATCGTCGCGATGAGCCGCCGGGGGGAGACGGACGAATTCTGCAAGGCCATGAAGGAGGCCGTCGCCAAGTACTCGCGCCGCGGCAAGCCCGAGGACGACAAGTGGGACGAGTTCTGCGCTCGCCTGGAGTACATCGCGGGCGACTACGCCGATCCCGACGTCTACGTGCGCCTCGCGAAGAAGGTCGCGTCCGAGGAGAAGGACGATTTCGGCGAGAAGGGCTCGCGCATCTTCTACCTCTCGATCCCGCCGAGCCTTTTCGGCACCGTCGCCAGCAACCTCGGCGCGGTGGGACTCTCCGCCGACAAGGAGCGCGATCGGATCGTCGTCGAAAAGCCCTTCGGCCGCGACCAGGATTCGTCCGAGGCGCTGAACCGGACGCTGCTCGCCTCGTTCGAGGAGTCCCAGATCTACCGGATCGACCACTACCTCGGCAAGGAGACGGTCCAGAATCTGATGGCCTTCCGGTTC
This sequence comes from uncultured Fimbriimonas sp., assembly GCA_964516175.1. Lineage (GTDB taxonomy): Bacteria > Armatimonadota > Fimbriimonadia > Fimbriimonadales > Fimbriimonadaceae > Fimbriimonas. The sequence continues at coordinate 21,038 of CAZEWR010000001.1, forward strand.
GCGAACACGATGTTCGAGCCGATCTGGAACCGCCGCTACGTCGACCACGTGCAGATCACCGTGAGCGAGGAGGTCGGCGTCGAGAAGCGAGGCGGCTACTACGAGACCTCCGGCGCGCTCCGAGACATGATCCAGAACCACCTGCTCCAGCTCATGTGCCTCGTCGCCACCGAGCCCCCGGTGAACTTCGACGCCGAGGAGGTTCGGAACAAGAAGGTGGACGTGCTGCGCGCGATCCGCCCCATCCCGCGCGACCGGGTCTCCCACTACTGCATCCGCGGCCAATACGGTCCCGGCATGGTCTGCAACAACGTCGAGCCGGGCTACCGGGAAGAGGAAGGCGTCGATCCGCAGAGCGACACCGAGACCTACGCGGCGACCAAGCTGTACGTCGACAACTGGCGCTGGGAGGACGTTCCGTTCTACCTTCGCACCGGCAAGCGGATGCCCCGTAAGCTTTCCCAGATCGTCGTCCAGTTCCGCCCGGTGCCTCACCGGATGTTCCCCAACGACGCCGCCGACGTGTTCGAACCGAACCGGCTGATCATCAATATCCAGCCGGAGGAGGGCATCGTCCTTCGCTTCGAGGCGAAGGAGCCGGGCGGCGGCATGCGTCTGCGAAACGTGACGATGGACTTCAACTACGGCGACGCGTTCCACGTCCAGAACCGCGAGGCGTACGAGACCCTGCTGCAAGAGGTGATGGAAGGCGACGCCACCCTCTTCATGCGAAACGACCAGGAGCACGAGGCCTGGAAGATCGTGATGCCGATCCTCGAAGCCTGGGAGAGCGTGCCCGCCACGAGCTTCCCCAACTATCCCGCCGGCGCCTGGGGCCCCGAGGCCGCCGACGCGCTTCTCGCCCGGGACGGACGCTCCTGGTTCAACCCGACCGCCCCTCTCCAGGTCAAGAAGAAGTGAACGTCCGCTCGCTTCCCGACGCCGACTGGATCGCCGCCACCGCCGCCTCGCGTATCGAGGCGGCGGTGGCGGAGAGCGAAGGGCCGTTCGACCTCGTTCTGAGCGGCGGATCGACCCCAAAGAAGCTTCACGCCCAACTCCTCGATCGCGAGATCGACTGGTCGCGCGTGCGGATCTGGTTCGGCGACGAGCGGCACGTCCCTCGCGATCACCCCGAGAGCAACTTCCGGATGGCCGAGGAGACGCTCCTGTCGCAAGTCCAGCCGATGGCGGTCTACCCGATGTTCCAGGGGGGCACGGCGGCTGAAGACGCCCTGGCCTACGAGGCGGCGCTCGCCGTCCTCGGCGATAAGCCTTTCGACGTGCTTCTGCTCGGCATGGGACCCGACGCCCACACCGCTTCCCTCTTTCCGGGCGAGCCTTCGGTGCGCGTGACCGACCGCGCGGCGATCGCCAGCGTCGGACATGCGGGGGTGCGGGAACGCGTCACGATGACCTTCCCTCGCCTCTACGCCGCCAAGGAGACGCTTCTCCTGGTTGCGGGCGCGGACAAGAAGGCGCCGCTCCGACAGGCTCTCAAAGATTCGTACGATCCCGACAAGCTCCCCGTCCAAGCTATCCTGAACGGCCCTTCGGACGTCACCCTGTTCGTCGATGTCGCCGCCGATCCTCGAGTCTGATTCTGAGGCCATGACGATCGGAGCCATGCGAAACTGGACCCTCGTCGCCGTCGTCGCCGCCCTCGGGCTCGGCGGCGCGTTCGGCTGGGTTCTGCACGGCGGACCTAAGGAGGTCGTCAAGATCGTCGAGCGGCCGGTTCGGGTGGCCACGATGCCACGAGCGCGTCCACAGCGCTTTCCGGACTACCCCAAGCCCGCCTTCGAGCTTCCTCCGCCCGAATCGAGCGACGGGGCCGGCGGGACGGGAGCGATCGGGACCCCGATGCCCTCCGTCATCGTCGGCGACCTTCCGAACCTGCCGACGACCAGCGCAGGCGATCCGGGGATCGCTCTCACGCCCGACGTCCCCGTCTCTCCGGTGGCCGACCTCAACGCCGACGAGGCCCTCACGCGACGCATCGTCCTCCAGGGCGGCGGCGAGATCGTGTCGAGCGCGGACGCCAAGGACGCGACCGGCAAGATCGGTCGGACGCTCGTGGCCGAAACCCTACCCGCCGCCCGCGACGCGATCCGGGCCGCCCTGCGCAAAGCGCTCGGCGACCGCGCCATCCTGAGCGACGGCGGCAGCGTCGATGCGACGGGCCCTGAGCTCCAGAAGGCCGAGGCGGACCTCGCCGCCGCCCGGAAGCAGCGCGACAAAGCCCGGCTCGACTTTCTTCCCGAAGCCCCCGCCCTGAAAGGGATCGAAGAGGAGTACGCGCGCCTCGAAAAGGTCGCCTCCGACCTGCGGAAGGCCTCCACTCGTCTAAGGCTGAACATCCTGCTCCGACCCGTTCTGTCCTCTTAGGCCGTTTCCGGCATCGTTCGGAATCGGAACGCGGCGATCGCTCCGAAGAGGACGGTGAACGCCAGCAGGCCCGCGACCGGCGTCAGGGCGGCGCCAAGGTCGCCGCCGCGCCAGAGCATCGAGTCGAATCCGTCCAGCGCCCAGCGCACGGGCACGGCGAGAGACAGCCGCTGGACCCAGGACGGCATGAGGAAGGAGGGGAACCAAGCGCCGCCCAGCATCACCATCGCGAGTACCGCGAGGATCGAAAGCCCTCGACTCTGCTCCTCCGTACGCCCGAGTGAGGCGACGAGCAGCCCGAAGGCGGCGGTCATAAGGGCCGCCGCCGCGACCACCAAGCCCAGTCCGAGCCAGCTTCCCGCCACCCGCATATGGAAGACGAGCATGCCGAAGCCCAGCACGCCCGCGAGGACGAACGTGCCGATCAGCGCGCTTGAGAGCGCCTTCCCGATCAGCAGCTCGCTCAGCCCGACGGGCGAGGCGCGCAGGCGTCGCCAGATACCCTTCCGCCGATCGGTCAGCATCGCCATCGCCGCGTTGATCCCGAAGAAGAGAACGCCCTGCATCGCCATCCCCGCGAACGAGTGCGCGACCTGGCTGTAGTCGTCGGTCGTCTTCTTGACCGCCGTCTGCGCCACCGCCTTGAGGACGAAAGGCTGGCCCATTCCACCCTGCCCCCCAGCCACCGGACTCCTGCCGTCGAGCCTGTTCAATCCCTGGAGGTCTCTGAAGAGCGAGCGGTAGCCCTGCTTCTGCTCGGGCGACAGGCTTGAGGACGACTCGACTTCCCGAATCGGCTGCGTGTAGTCCTGCCTCGTCGAGAAGGCGCTCTGGCTGACCGTCTGCATCGCGATCTGCGTGATCGAACCCTGGACGGCCTGCATCTCGAGGCTCTTCGACGGATCGTAGCGGATCTCGACCGTGGGGGCCGCGCCCCGGAACATCGCTGTCGGGGCGTCTTCGCCGAAACCCTTGGGAAACACGACGGCAACGCCCGAGTCCCCTTTTTTCACCGCCTTGTCGGCGTCGACCTCGGTTGCGAGTTTGGGGACGGCCATCGAGTCCTTCTTCAGGTTCTCGACGATCCGTTTCGTCAGCGCGCTCCCGTCGTTGTCCACGACCAGGATGGGAATCTTCGTCGACGCCGAAGGTCCGGAGGCGTTCCCAAAGATGGAACCGAAGAACGAGGCGATACCGATGGGCACGAGGAACGTGATCAAGACCGCCCTTCGGTCTCCGAAGAAGAGGCGGAGGTCTTTCCAGAGCAGGGCGCGAACGCGGTTCATGGTCAGTCTCGGAGGCTTCGGCCCGTCTTCTGGAGGAACACCTCTTCCAGGCTCAGGCGGTCGGAGGCCAGGGCGCCGTAGCGAACGCGATGGGACGCGAGGGTCGCGAGAATCTCTGGAAGGGAGCCTTCCAGCGAATCGACGTCGAGCGCCAGGCTCCTATCCCTCGCCTCGACGTGGACCACCCCAGGGAGCGCGCGAAGCGCGTGGACGACCCCGTTCGGCTCCGACTCCAGATCGAGGCTGACGCGCCGCTTGCCGGGGATACTCCGCTGCAGCTCTTGGAGGGTGCCCTCCGCGACGATCTTGCCATGGTCCATGATGGCGATGCGGTCGCAGAGCCGCTCGACCTCCTCCATGTAGTGGGTCGTGTAGAGGAGGGTCTTCCCTTCCCGCCTGAGGAGTTCCAAGGCCTCGAAGATCGCGTTGCGGCTCTGGGGGTCCACGCCGACCGTCGGCTCGTCGAGCACGATAAGGTCGGGATCGTGGAGGAGGGCGACGGCGATGTTCAGGCGCCGCTTCATGCCCCCGCTGAAGTCCTTTACCGGGCTCTTGGCACGATCCTTAAGGTTGGCGATCTCGAACGACGCCTCGATCCGTCCCGCCAGCTTCGCTCCGGAGAGATCGTAGAGCATCCCGAAGAAGCGCAGGTTCTCTTCGGCGCTCAGGTCGTCGTAGAGCGCGAGATCCTGCGGCACGAAGCCGACCCGCCGCTTCGACACGGGAGACCCGTCGAGCGCGATCGTGCCCGCGTCCGGGGTAAGAACGCCGACGAGCATCGAGATCGTGGTGGTCTTGCCCGCCCCGTTCGGCCCGAGCAGGCCGAAGCACGAGCCTTTCGGGATCGAAAGGTCGACCCCGTCGACAGCCAGGTGGTCGCCGTAGCGCTTGAGAAGACCGCTGGCCTGAAGCATCAAAGGACACTATAGGCCAGCGGAACCCGCCGGGTAGGTCTTTTGCGCGACACCGTCGACCTTGCGAAAGGATCGACAACGAACCCGCTTCCCCCGCTTCATCGGCGCCTCGCCCGGGCGACGAGTCCGAGTGCGCCGACCAGTAAGGCGATGGCCCCGGCGTAGGGAGGCTTCTCCTCCGGCGAAGGCGCTAGAAGCGCCCGTGGGGGCGAACCGCGCGAGGGGCAGACGTGTCGGCGGTGCTGCTGGGCAGGAACCAGCGCCACCAGAGCGGCGAGCGTGGTCAGGAGAGCCACGCGATGAAGCTTTTTCACGGCAATACCTCTGGCGCCGAGCTACTTCGCCCGACGACCGTTCAAGGATTGTACGATGGTTTTTGTTAGGAAACGATGATGGTTGTGATCTAAGCCACCGCGGCCTTGGTTTTCCGCGTTCTTTTCGGCTTCGGCTCGGGGACGGGGGGTGAAGCGGGCGCGTGGCCCTTGCGCTCGAAGATCTCGCGCAGGAACGCTCCCGTGTGGCTGGCGGGAATCGCGGCGATCTCCTCCGGCGTTCCCATCCCGACGACGCTCCCGCCGCCCCCACCACCCTCGGGCCCCATATCCACGAGCCAGTCGGCGGTCTTGATCACGTCCAGGTTATGCTCGATCACGAGGACCGTATTGCCCGTGTCCACCAGCCGGTGGAGGACCATCAGAAGCTTGCGCACGTCCTCGAAATGGAGACCGGTCGTGGGCTCATCAAGGATGTAGAGCGTCTTGCCTGTGGCACGCTTGCTCAGCTCGGCAGCGAGCTTGATGCGCTGGGCCTCGCCGCCGGAGAGAGTCGTCGCGGGCTGCCCCATGCGAACGTAGCCGAGGCCGACCTCCTGGAGCGTCTCCAGCTTGCGGAAGATCTTCGGGATCGGCCGGAAAAAGTCGCACGCCTCGTCGATGGTCATCGCCAGCACGTCGGCCACGTTCTTCCCTTTGTACTTGACCTCCAAGGTCTCGCGGTTGTAGCGCTTGCCTTTACAGACCTCGCACGGCACGTACACGTCCGGCAGGAACACCATCTCGATCTTGAGCACGCCGTCGCCTTTGCAGGCCTCGCACCGTCCGCCCTTTACGTTGAAGGAGAACCGGCCGTTCTTATAGCCCCGGATCTTCGCGTCCGGCGTGAGCGCGAAAAGCTCGCGGATCATGTCGAACGTCCCGGTGTAGGTCGCCGGGTTTGAGCGGGGGGTTCGACCGATAGGCGACTGGTCGATGTCGATGACCTTGTCGAACTGGTCCGCCCCCTCGACCGCGTCGTGCGGCTCCCACACCGTCCGGGTGCCGTGGAGCTCGAACATCAGGCGGGGATAGAGCGTGTCCTGGATCAGCGTCGACTTGCCCGATCCGGAGACGCCGGTGACGCAGCAGAACAGCCCCAGAGGAAAAGCCACATCGACTCCTCTGAGATTGTTGCCCCGCGCGTTCCGAACGACCAGCCACCCATCCGCCATGTAGACGGGAGGATACCTTTCGATCGCCCCTTTGGAGAGTCCGGATGGAGGGATACTTTGGGCCGTGGAACCGTTCTCGATCGAAGCGACCGTCGCCGAGGACGGCACGCTCCTCCTGCCCGCTGTTCCCTTCGCACCGGGAACCAGGCTGCTCGTCGTTCTGGAGGAAGCCGAGCCGATGGACCGCGACGCTTTCGACGCGGCCCTGCGCGCCCACTACGAAAGGACCTGAGCCGCCGTCTTGAAGTGCATCTTCGCCACCGCCGGCAGCACGTCCTTCCCCTTCGCCGCCACGAGCCGCCTGCCCGGGCCGATCACGTTCGTCGCGCCCTTAGGAAGCTCCGTTCCGTACTGGGAGCCCAGAGCCCGGAGACGGCGAAGGAACTCGGCTCGCGCGAGGATCGAAGCCGCCGCGACCGCGATGTCGGCCTCCGCGCGAACGCGCGACTCGAACACCACCGCCTGCCCCTTCTCGAACAGGGCCTTCTTCACCACCGCCCCGCCCGCCGCGAACTGGTCGGAGATCACGAGTTTCGCCTCTTGGACCTCGAGCACGTTCTCGATCGCCCGTGCGTGGCCCCACGCCAGCAGGTGGTTCAGGTTCTTGAACTGGGCGTAGAGCTCGTTGTACTTCGCGGGACCGATGGACAGGACGCTGTGGGGGCAGGTGCGCGCGATCGCGTCGCTCAGACGCAGAGCCATCGCGTCCGTCAGCTTCTTCGAGTCCCGGACGCCTTCCAGCTCCGCGAGATGCTCCGGGCCGACGTAGCACGCCGCCACCACCAGGGGACCGAAAAAGTCGCCCTTGCCCGATTCGTCGACGCCGATATGCCCATCCATGAAGGGACGAAGGTACCCCAGCACGAGGCTCCTAGCGTAGGGTTTTCCGCATCGCTTCAAGGCGGGCGAAACCGCGCAGGGTCACCGCCGCCTCGGAAGGTCGAAAGGGGATCGGACAGGCGGAGCAGGAGTAACCGAAGTCGGCCACCCCAAGTCTCTCCAACGGGGGCAACGCCGCGTCGAGAAGCTTCGCCGCCCCCTCGTAGTCCCAGGGATCGGCGGGCAGACGACGCCAGATGCGTCGCCATCCGGCGATCGCTTGGGTCTCCGCGTTCGGGTGGCGGAAGATCGACTGAGTCCTAGGGTCGGCCCAGCGGAGAAACATCTCTCGTTGCCGAATCCCGTCGAGAAGGCGGGGCAGCAGGGGACGCAGCAGCGAGCGGACGGGGGGAGCCAACCCGAGCGCCCGCGCAGCCGGTCTTCCCATTCCCAGCCGACGCGCGACGACGAGGCTGTCGCGGCCCGTTCTCAGGGCCATCGTTTGTACCTCAACGTAGGGCGCGGCGCCAAGCAGGCGGGATAGACGGGCCACTACGATCAGATCCGATCGTGGAGCGATGCCGAGTGCGACCGCCGCCGTCAGATACTTCGAGGCGTGTGCCACTTGCTGCGCCTCCCACCACCCGACGACGCCGGCGAACGGCCCCGATGCCGCCGCGCGAAGCGCCCCGAACGAGGGGGAGAGCCGCTTCGACAACGCCGCGGCTTTCGCCCGGTCCGAGCGGGTCGCCGTGCCGGCGATCGCGAGATCGCTGGCTGGGAAGCCGGCGATGGACGTCCGTCCGAAGATCGACGCCGCCTGCGCAAGAGGGTCGTGGCGGGACGAAGGCCCGACCCCGGCGACCACGGAGAGGCCCTCCGCGATCGCCGCCTTGCGCTCCTGCTCAAGGATAGAGCCCGGCATCGCTGCCCTCAGGACGCCAGGACCCAACGCGATGGAAAGAGCGGAAACGACTACCATTCGATGCGCCACAGTAGAAAGTGACAGACGACCTTAGAAAGGTTCAGGGCTTCTCGTCCGCTTTCCGCATGGCTTCGAACTGGCCGATGGCGCGAAGGGAGCGGCCAACGTCCAGCCCGGTTCCTCCGAGCTTGATCGTGAAGCCAGGCATCGGATGGCCTAGCGGCGAACCATCGATCCGCGTCGGTTCCATGACGCGGGGCAGGTGGGCGTCGCAAACCCGGGCGGCGCCTTCGTAGTCGCAGGCATTCGATACCGAGCGCCGCGCCCCGCGAGGCGGCGTGGATCTCTCCCTCGCTCCGCATCAGCGCGGAGATCCGGGCGGCGGCGAGAAGGTTCTCGCCGTTCGTCCATCGTGAGGGCCAAGCCTTCCGACCGCGCGGCGGCCTTTTCGCGCGTCAGTCGCCAGCCCGGAACGAACAGGACGGTGCCGGTCGCGACCGGCAGCAGCCCGGTCGCCCCGAACCATGCGCGACGGCGGTTCATCGCCGCACCGTTTGGCGAAGGGCCTCGAAGCGTCCCATCGCGAGGAGGCCGTCGGACATGTAGCGCGTGGGAAGCTCGTTGTCCTTGAACGAAGGCGCCGTTCCGTCCGATTGGACGTTCGTAAGGTCGGTCATCCGCACTCGAACGACCCGCGCCGCCCCCTCGAAGTCGTGGGAATCCCCCGGAAGCTCCTGCCAGAGCGTTCGAAAGCGAACGAACGCGGCAAGGCGCGGATCGAACACGAGCGGACTGAGTCGTCGCAGACTCTCGCGCCATCCTTTGGGTCGGCGCTTCTCCCCCTCGGCCAGCTCGAACAGTCGACGGGACAACGTAGGGCGGAGCGCGACGCGAAAGTCCGTCGCCGGGCCCATCGCCGCTTCGACCTCGCGCCGCAGGCCCGGCGGAGCGTTCCGCAGGCACTCGCGCCCCAGCGCGGCCCCCTTGAGGACGGTGGTGAACCCCGGCTCCGACCTCAGGAGCCTTGAGAGGCCGGCGGCGGCGAGCAGATTCTCCCGCTTATCATGCCCGAGGACCGCCGCCGTGACAAGGGCGCGCCCTGCCTCCCGAACCCGTTCGGCGTCGACGCAGTACCAAGGATCGCCGAGGACCCCCTTGCCTCCCAGAGAGAGGCGTGGACTTCGGCTCAGAGTCCGCCACGCGGCGAACGAAGGCTCGGCGCGGTGGATCCAGCCTTTTGCGATCGTGGGATCTTGAGGAGCGGCCTTTCCCTCGACGAGGCGGACGAGAGCGACCCGAACGGGGAGTTCGAAGGCGCTTCGCTCGATCGGTCGCCACCGCTTCGAGAGCCTCGCGAACTCAAGTGAGGACTTCGTCGACGGAATCTCCGTCGGAACTCCCATCTCTCGCGCCAGCGCCGTCTCACGCGCCAGCTTCAGCCACGGAACGGCGGCGGCGACCCCCACCGCCGTCAAGAGCGTCGCCGTTCCGACCCACCAAACTCGACGAGGGACCACAACGGCCATTGTAAAGACTCTTTGAAGAGTCTGGGCCTTTCGGCCCAGTCGTCTCTAAAGAATCTCGATCTTGTTCTTCACGATGCCGTTCGAGGAAGGAGACGAAAGGCCGTCCGCGGCGATCTCCTTCTCGAAGCAGGCCAGGGCGCGACCGACGACCTGGTCCATGTTGTAGTACTGGTAGTCGGCGAGACGTCCCGCGAAGTAGACGTGTCCTTCGAGCTTCTTGGCCTCGCGAGCGTAGAGCGCGTACTGCTCCTTGTTCGCGTCGCATGGGATCGGATAGTAGGGATCGTTGACGCCGCGCACGTAGGCCTGCGGGTACTCGGTGATCATCGTGCTCTTGGCGAGCGACTCCTGTCCGGTCAGGATCTTCTGGTCCGTGATGCGGGTGAAGTCGTACTCGTTCGGATAGTTGATCGTGCCGACGGGCTGAACGGTCTTCTGGTCCTTGGTCTCGAATCCGAACTGGAGCGAGCGGTAGGGGAGCTCGCCGTGCATGTAGTCGAAGTAGGAATCGATCGGTCCGGAGTAGACCATCTTCTTGAACGAGACCTCTTCCACGACCTCGCGGTAGTCCACGTTCGTCATAACCCGGATGTTCGGATGATCGAGCATCCGCTGGAACATAGCGGTGTAGCCTCGCGCGGGCATCGCCTGATAGGTGTCCTGGAAGTAGCGGTCGTCGCGCGAGATGTAGACCGGGACGCGTCCGGTAACGGCGGCGGAAAGCTGCTCGGGCTCAAGCTCCCACATTTTAGTGGTGTAGCCGTAGAACACCTTCTCGTAGATGTAGTCGGCGAGGAACTTCAGGTCGCCGTTCGCCGACTCCCGCATCTTGAGGATCGGCACCTTCACGTTGAAGCCGTAGTTCTCGATCAGGAGATCCTCGAGCCGTCCGGCGTAGCGCTCGGGGAAAAGCTGGTAGAGCGAGTTCAGGTTGAACGGGACGGGAACGAACTGGCCGTCGATGGAGGCGAGGACGCGATGATGGTAGGGCCGCCAGTCGCTGAAGCGCGAGAGGTGGTCCATGATCCGCTTCGCGTTCGTGTGGAAGATGTGCGGGCCGTACTTGTGGACGAGGATCCCGTTCTCGTCGGGCTCGTCGTACGCGTTGCCGCCGACATGGTTCCTCTTGTCGACGAGCAGCACCTTCTGTCCGAGCTGAGTGGCGATCCGCTCCGCGAGAGTCGCTCCCGCAAAGCCGGCGCCGACGACGATCCAGTCCGTTTTCATTCCTCTTGATCCCTCTGAGGAAGCCCTTTTCCAGAGGCTCCCGCAAAGGGCGCGTGAACTCGAACAAGCGTCCTTTGACGCCGAAAGATCGGAGCTTCGGTTAGTTATACGTCAAATTTGCGCGGTACATCGCATTTTTGCGCATCATGTTTTTATGTACGCCGGGCTAGTGCCCGGTCGACTTTCGGGGGATTTCCGCGCGCTTGCCTTGACCGATCGTTTTTAGGCCATAATAGTGGAGGTAAGCGGGCATAGCTTAGTGGTAAAGCTCCAGCCTTCCAAGCTGATCATGCGAGTTCGATTCTCGCTGCCCGCTCCAAAACCGCCCCGGCCGGTCGATGCTGGCGCCTCTAAGCGGGCGTAACTCAGTGGTAGAGTTCTTGCTTCCCAAGCAAGCTGTCGCGAGTTCGAATCTCGTCGCCCGCTCCAAATTTCGAGCCTGAAAAGCCCCCGGTCCAAGTAGGACCGGGGGCTTTTCGTCTAAGTTGGTGCGTCTTCTGGTGTTGATTGGTTTTTGGCGACCGTTTTTCAACAGAGCTAGGATTCGGGTCGCGGGTTGAGCTCGAGCGCTCCAGAAGGCTCGCGCTTTCGGGAACCCGCTGACCAACAGTCTGGCAGGCCGCTATCCTATCCGTCCTTTGCCGTCAGTATTGAACCTGGAGCCGAGGTCGGGAAGGGCTCAAACGTCCTGTGCGCCCTGTGCTGCGAGGCCGGTTGGGGTAAGGATGGTGCCCGCTGCGCCTACCTCCGAACAACCAAAAAGAGGGCTCGGTAAGCAGTATCCACAGTCGAGCATGGACCACTTCTCGGCTTTGCGATAGAATGGGGCGGATGAGGGCGGCGAACGCATTCTCGTTCTTCCTGGCGGCGGGCGCGGCGGGGGCGCAGGACGCGCCGAATCTGGCGGCGTACCTGAAGGGCCACCCCGAGGCTCGAGGGCTGGCGGTGTCGGCGGAGGAGCGCCCGCCCCTGCCGAACGGGGCCGGGCTGGCGCGCTACGGCCGCAAGGCGGTGCGGATAGGGACGGTCACGGCGATCGTTCCCCTGCGCGCGGTGGCCTTCGACGAGACGCTGGCGAAGACGCCGAACCTCTACGACGGGATGCCGCGCGACGCGAAGGTCCTGTACCTGCTGAGCGCCCTGGACGCCGCGCAGTGGCGCAAGGCGGGGGGCGCGGGGATCGGGCTGGGCGACCTGCGGGGCGAGCAGCGCGACGTGTTCGCCTCGCTCCTGCCCAAGCGGCTGGCCTGGACGAAGGAACGGGCGGGGGAGGATCGGCTGCGCGGCAACGTCGTGGGGCGCGGGGAGGCGGACGAGCGGGACCGCGCGGCGACGCGGCTGCGGGTGCAGCGCGAGATCGAGTTCCACGTGCCGCTGGAGGGGCAGGAGCACAGCTACACGTTCCGCTCGCCCGACATGGAAGGGGGCGAGCCGGGCCACGAGACCCTGCGGCGGGACACGGCGGACGAGCAGGAGCCCACGGAGGCGTTCGGGGTGACCCTGCGCGCGGACGTGCCGAACGTTCTCAAGAAGGGGCAGCTGGACACGGCGAGCCTGGACGCCTCGGTGACGCTGCCCGCGCGGACGACCGTGGGGGCGGCCCTGGCAAGCGTCGGCGCGGCGAGCGGGCGCACGATCCTCGCCGACGCGCGGGTGCGGGAGCGCACGGTGGCCTGGGCGGGCGGCGCGGCGCGGGCGGGCGACCTGCTCGACGCGCTCGCGCTGGCGGTGGAGGGGACCTACCGGCGAGTGGACGGGACGTACCTGCTGGTGGCCGACGTGGTGGGGGCGGGGACGCGCAAGCTGCGCCTCACGCTCTGGCAGGAGGAGCTGGACGCGGAGGTCCACCGGCGCACGCGAAAGTGGCTGGAGGGGATCGCGGCGTCGGGGCTGGCGTCGGCGGCCCGCTTTCCGGAAGACGACCCGCTGAGCCCCAAGGACGGGCTGGCGTCGCGCCTGGGCGTCTCGCCCTGGGACGAGGGGTACGGGAAGTACTTCCCCACGTCCGAGCTGTCCGCCGCCCAGCGGGCGTTCCTGGACCGTCAGGCCGAGCGGTACAAGAACCAGCCGGTGCAGCGGGACCGGATCGCCGTGGCGTCGCAGCTTCGGTACGCCTTCGTCCTGCCCGGCGGGGCGGCGCTCGCGCCCGAGGGCTACCTCGGGCAGGACTACGAGTTCCGTCCGCGCACCGCGCCGAAGAGCTACGGCGAGCCGCCCGTCAACCCCGGGGCGGCGATCCCGACGGGAGCGCGGCGGCCCCTGGCCCTTCGCGCGGAAACGGCGGAGGAGGCTCGGCGGGCGGTCGAGACGGCCCGGCGGTACGGCTTCACCGAGCTGTGGATCGAGACGGAGCGGGCCGAGGCGCTGGCGGCGGCGGTCGCGGGCGGGCTCCCGACGCGGCTCTTCGCGCGGCCCTGGGCGTTGCGGGCGGCGCGTCCGGATTCCGACCGGACGGTCCTGGGCGAGACGGGGCGGGGCGTGATGGCGCGGCAGGAGGGGTCGCCGCTCTGGGAGCCCCTGATCCGCATGGTGCGGCTGCAGAGCTGGCCGCGCATGGGGCCGGTCCTCGTGGACGGCGACGCGATGTCGCCCTTCGACCCGCAGTGGCCCGCGCGGCGGAGCGCGCTGGCGGCCCTGGCGCGCACGCCGGGGCTGGCGGGCGTGGTCCTGAGCGAGGCCGCGCCGCACGGCTACGAGGCGGGGGACGACCGCAGCACGGTGGGGTCGTACGCCCGGTGGCTCGGCGAGTCCTGGGAGCTCGGGTACGACGAGCGGGCGCGGCTGGCGTTCTTCCGCGCCCACGGGGTCGATCCGGTCGACGTGTCGCCGCCGATCTACCGCCGGATAGCGGACGTGCAGGCGCCTTTCTTCCCCCGCGAAGGGGCAGGCGGCGCGCCGTCGCTCGACGAGCTGGACGCGCGGTGGAGGGAGTTCCGGGCGCGGGCGAACGCCCGCGCCCTGGCGGAGCTGCGGGCGGCGACGCCGGGGGTTCCGTACCTCATCGACGTGCGCCGAGCGAGCGTGACGCAGGTGCCGCTGAACGTGAGGGTGATCGCGCCGTGGGAGAAGGCGGGCGAGCCGCCGTCGTACGAGGGGCAGTACGCCTTCGACTTTCCGAACGGCGTGCCGACGATCGTCGTGCCGGAGCCACGCCGGGCGCTGGGGGTAGACGATTCGGGGAACGCGTACCGGGGCATGGTCCCCAAGGCCGAGGCGCCGGTGGCCCTCGACCTCACGCGCGTCCCGTCCGCGCGGTGGGAGGACCTCCTAGGCAAGTGGCTCGCGCCCTTACCGGAGAAACCTCGGCCTCACTGAACGAGAACGCGTCCGGTACGTCCCAGGAGGCGTCTTCGCGCGGAGGATGGTTTGATCGTAAAGAGAACCCGATCCGACATCGTAGATGGGCTTCACAAAAGCGTGTCTTTCCAATCTACGTTCGCGGCAAGAGGCAACCCACCTCGGCGCCGCCTTCCTGCCCGTCGCCGACGAACATCCGGCCGCCCCGCTCTTCGACGATCTGCCGACACACCGAAAGGCCGATCCCTGCCCCGCCGGAGGCGCGGTTACGGCTATCGTCGCCCCGGACGAGGCGGTCGAAGATCCTGTCGCCGAGTTCGGGAGGCACCCCCGGCCCCTCGTCTCGGACCGTCAGCCGCGCCGTACCTTCCACCGACGACAGCCGGACGCGGACCGAAGTCTCCTCCGGGGCGTAACGCAGGGCGTTGTCGAGCAGGTTGTCGAGGACGACCCTCGCCTCGTCGGGAAGGATGGGAGCCGCGACCGCGACGGTCTCCGATTCGAGACGCACGTTTCGGACCGTGAAGCGCTCGGTCCAGCGTTCGACCGCCTCACGGACGAGCGGCTCTAGGTCGAGGCCGGGAGCGGGAACCGCTTCGCCCCGCGCGGATCGTAACAGCGCTTCGGTGATCGCGGTCAGACGCCCGATCTCCTCCACGGAACGGCGAAGCGTCGCCTCGTACTGCGCTTGGGAGCGAGGTTGCAGAAGCGTGGTCTCCAAGCGCGTCCGGAGGATCGCGAGCGGCGTCCGAAGCTCGTGGGCGGCGTCGGCGGAAAAGCGCTCCTCTCGACGCACCGTCTCCTCGACGCGGTCCAGCATCTGGTTCAGGTCTCGTGCGAACGCGCCGAACTCCGCGGAATCGGGCGTCACGAGCCGCTCGGAAAGGTTCTTCCCGCCCATCGCGAGCGCCTGGGCGCTCAGCCGCTCGAGCGGTCGGAATACGGAGTGGGCCGACGCCCAGGCGATGATCCCAACGATCAGGGTGAGCGGGAACCACGCCGCGACGAGGCCCATCACGAGGGCCCGAAGTCCTCGGTCGGTCTCCCGGAGGCCCATGGACATCGCGACGTACTGTCCCTTGTAGGGGCGTCCGAGCGTAAGCTGACGGTCGCGCTCGTGAAAGCCGAGTCGGTACCGAGGCGGCATGCGTCCCACGCTGCCGAGCCGTCGCCCCTTCGCGTCGAACAAAGTGGCCGAAAGCTCGGGATGCGCGCTGTGGAACTCGTCGATGTCGAAGGACGAATCGGTCGGTGGGGTGAAGCTCTGCATCACGGCGACCAGTTCCGCCCGCTTGTCGGTCAGAACGTCGCGCCGGGCGAAGAACACGATCGAGGTGAAGAGCGCGAACAGGACGAGGCCGGTCGTGGTCGCCGAAACCAGGGCCAGCCGGGCGCGGTGGTTAAGGCTCACGCGTTTCCAGGACGTACCCCGTTCCGCGCACGGTGTGGAGAAGGCGCGGACGCCCCATAAACTCCGTTTTCTGGCGCAGGTAGCCCACGTAGACCTCGACGATGTTGTCGTCCCGCCCACTCCCTTCGTGCCACACGTCCCGCAGGAGCGAGGCCTTCGAGAGCGGTATCTCGGGGGAGAGCATGAACGCTTCCAAGACGGCGAACTCCGTGTTGGAAAGGAAAAGCCACTCCTCGCCCCGCCGCACCTTCCGGTCGCGACGATCGAGCCATAGGTCCGCGTACTCCAGGACGTCGTGCGACTCCCGGGCGCGCCGGACGAGGGCGCGGATGCGGGCGATGAGCTCATCGAGCGCGAAAGGCTTGAGCAGGTAGTCGTCGCCCCCGATCTCGAGCCCCCGAACGCGGTCGGCCACCGCGTCGCGCGCGGTCAGGAACAGCGCCGGGACCCGTACGCCGGACGAGCGAAGCTGGCGGACCATCTCGAAACCGTTCATAAACGGCATCATCACGTCGACGACCAGCACGTCTTGGCTGGCCGCGAGCCGAAGACCCTCTCGACCGTTGCTCGCGAGCGACACCTCGAAGTCGGATTCTCGAAGCGCCTGTTCGAGCAGTCCGGCCATCTCTTCTTCGTCCTCGACGACGAGCACCCTCGGTTTGCGTGCCATGGGCTAACCTCCTGCCGTCGCGGCGTTCCTCGCCGTTCCGCGAGTCCCCGCCACAACCCCGGAGAAGATCGAGGTTCGAAGAGTTTGCCGATTCATCTGCTTGGCTCTATTCTACGCAGGATGGACTTCCCGGCCCAGGGGCTCTTCCCTCAGAGAAGCGCCGACCAAGGAGAGCGTCGTCGCGATCGCCTGGCCGAACTCGTCCCAGTCGATGCCGTTCACGTCGTCCCCCGTTGGTGGAACGAGCGTCACGCAAAGGTCGCTAAGCGGACGCCAGGTCACCGGCACGCTCCCTCGGCACGCGAAGAGGCACACCTGCGGCTTCCTGAACGCGGCGGCGATGTGCCCGACCGCCGTGTCGGGCGAGACGACCAGATCCACCGACGCCACGAGCGCGCAAAGGGGCGACAGCCCTTCCATCGGCCCCAGAACCTTGACGTCTCGCCCCATCGGCTCCCCGAGCGCGGCTTCGTAGTCCCGCTCCTTGCCGCGAGGGACGCTGACGAAGATCGGCCCTCGGTGCCCGGCGTGCCGCGCCTCCGCCACGATCCGGGCGACCGAGGCGGGCGAGAGCCGCTTCGAAGGGGCGGCTCCGTAGGCGTTCAGAAGCAAACGCGGCCCCGGAGACGACGGGGCGAGCGCTTCGAGAGCCCGCGCCTCGTCCTCCGACCCAAAAGGCACGTGCGGGCGCAGATCGGTGGGGTCGACCTCGACGCCGAAGACCCGCATGATCGACCGCGTTCGCATGGCGATCGGCTGGAGGTCGACCCCTTGCCGGTGTTCTTCGAGAGAATAGTCGAAGAGGCGGTAAACGTCCTTGTTGAATCCGATCAGGATGCGTGGGCGGAGAAACCGTAGAAGCGCGAAGTGTTCCAAGCGGGCGAACGGTTGGAACAGGACCGCCACGTCGAAGCGGTCCCGCCATCCGAAGGCGGCGCGAAGCGCCTGCCTCGCCCTTTGCAGTGCCGGGCGGCGTCGCCCCGCATCGTAGACGATCACCTCAGCCACGTCGGGATGCTTCGACCAGTAGGCGGCGAACTCCGCCGTGGCCCCGACGTAGATCTTCAGCTCGGGCCGAGCCCGCGCGAGCGCGTCGACGAGCAGGGAGATCAGGATGGCGTCTCCCGCCTTGTTGTTGTGATGAAGGATGCAGAACGTCTCGACGGAGGCGAGGTCGACGGAAGGCTGGGAGCATCGCCAATCGGATTTGTCCTTTCGGCGTCCCAGCATGTCGATCAGCACGTTCTGAATCATGGTCGTCTTTCGGTTCGCCGCTTAAGACCCGTCGGCCTTTTGCAGTGTTCGGCTTGCGGACGCCCTCTGGACTGAGAATCGTCTTACCTTTCGCTGAATTACCCCTCAGCCGAGGGAACAACATGAAAGAGGTTGAGATTGCGTTCAGGCTCGTTGCGCTTCCAAAGAAGGTTTTGGCAACATAGGAAAGATCCGGTCGTCCGCAGACCGGCCAGGAACCAGACGATGATTCGACGGACCGCTACGACCCTCGCCTTGCTCGTTCTCGCCGCGTGCGTTTCCGCCGCCCCTCACCGCGTCAGCGCGTCCAAGGCCGCGAAGATCGCTCAGGCCAAGTACCACGGCAAGCTCATGGGTACCCCGAAGATCGAGCACGAGGACGGCGTGTGGCAGTACGAGGTCCTTCTCCGCGTGGGCAAGACGATGAAGGAAGTCAACGTGAACGCGGATACGGGAAAGATCGGCAACGTCGAGAACACGACCGCCAAAGAGGAGGCCCGCGAGTCGAAGGCCGAGAAGAAGGGCGGTTCCAAAGCGAAAGGAAAGTAGAGAGGAGCTGCGTCAAGACGGAGGGAAAAGCGACCTGAACGGTTCGCTTGCTACTCGATAAGAAAACCTTAATCTGTCCCTGAACGCTTTCCCAACTCTCCGGCCCCAGGACTGGGGAGACTTATGATCGTTCTATGCCGCGACGATCCGCCGCCCTGCTCGGCCTCCTCACGCTCTCGTCCCTGGGCTTGGGACAGACCGCGTTCAGTCCGGCGGACGCCCTGGGACAGGCGTTCGCCAGCCGGGGATCGATGACGACGAACCGTCAGCGGCTGGAGGAGGCGCGTCGCAACGCGGTCGCCGCCGGGGCGTATCCCGCGACAAGGCTCGATCTTGGAAAGGACCTCTTCAACCGGGCCGACATCATGGGGAGCGCGGACCTGCTCGTCTACCAGCCGCTGGACGTGTTCGGAAAGGCCCGCGTCCTGAGACGACAGGGCGACGCGGCGGTCGCCACCGCCCTCGCCGCCTTCCGACAGGGCGCCCTCGACGTACAACAGGAGGCGCTGACCGCCTACGCGAACCTCCTCTCCGCCCAGCGGCTGCTCGCCCTCGCCCAGGCCCAGCGCGATCTCGCGGAATCGGTGCGGATCTCGACCGCGAAGCGCGTCGAAGCGCGGGACTTGCCCGAGCTCCAGGCCGCGCGAGCGGAACTCGAGGTCGAAAGGGCAGACGGACTCGTCAAAGACCGGGAAGCCGCCGTCGAAGCCGCCCGTCTCCGCCTCTCAGGTGCGCTCGGAACCGACGCGCTGGCGATCGACACCCAACTCGGCGCCTTGGAATCGCCGCCCGCCCCACCGGGCGACCCTACCGCCACCCGGCCCGAGCTGCTGACCCTGCGCGCCGAGGAGGCCCAGGCGGTCGCGGACGAGCGGGTCGCCAAGCAGGCCCTGCTCCCCGATCTTGAGATCCAGGCGGGACGGAACTCCTTCAACGACGCGCCCCAGTACGGCGCCCGGCTCCAGCTCACCGCGACCCTATGGGACAACGGCGCCACGCGGAACCGGGTGCGCGGAGCCGAAGCCCGGCGCAAGGCCGCCGCCGCCGCCCTCGCGGACCGCGTGAAGGCCGCTCAAAAGGACGTCGCGGCGGCGCAGGTCGAGTTCGCCGCCGCCGAGCGATCGGTCGCGAACTATACGAAGCTCGCGAACGGCGCCCGGACCCTCCTGGAGCGCACCCAGCGCGGCTTCGAGCTTGGCGCGAACACCCTGATCGACGTCCTCGACGCCCGCCGCGCGCTCTCCGACGCGCAGGAGCTGGCGGTCAACGCGCAACTCCGCCGGGACTTGGCGGTCGAAGCCGTCCTGCGTTCCCAAGGCCGCTTCCTGGAGGAGCCGAAGTGAGGCGCCTACTTCCCTTCGCCCTTCTCCTCGCCGCCTGCGGCAAGCCCGCTCCGACCGCCGAAGCGGCGGCGGAAGAACCCGTCGCGGTAACGGTCGAGTTGGCGAACGTCGAACGCCGGGACGTTCAGGACACCCTCTCGGTCGACGGCTCGCTCGTCTTGCCCGAGGGCGCGTCGTCGAAACTCGCGCCGGGCGTCGCGGGCCGGCTCCTGGAGGTGCGCGTGAAAGAAGGCGACCGGGTAGCGGCAGGCCAACTTCTGGCGCGGATCGACACCCGCGCCCTCGTCGCCCAGAGCCAGAGCGCCGCCGCCGGGGCGGCCTCGGCCTCCGCGACGGCGACCCAGACCGACCTCGCCCTCCGGGCCGCTCAGGCGGACCAAGCCTCGGGGGTCCAGGCCGCCCGCCTTGCGTTGGACGTCGCCGTCGCCGACGGACGATCCACCGTCGATCAGGCCGCGGTGGAGCTCCGGCGGCTTCGGGCGGGCGCGCGTCCTCAGGAGATCGCCCAGGCTCAGCAAGGGGTCGATCAGGCCCGCATCGCACGGGACAAGGCGAGGCTCGACGCCGATCGCGACGCTCGCCTGCTCAAAGAAGGCCTCGTCGCCGGCTCGCAGGCCGACGCTTCCGCCGCCGCGCTCCGGACCGCCGAGTCGGCGCTCAGATCGGCCCAGTCGTCGCTCGATCTGGTCGAGGCGGGCAACCGCCCCGAGGACGTCCGGGCGGGCGAGATCCGCCTCGCCTCGGCCCGCCAGCTCGCCGCGAAGCGGATCGATCAGGCCCGGGCCGCTCTCCGCCAAGCGGAGTCGGGACGGTTGGGGGTCGCCGCCAAAGGTCAGGAAGCCGCCGCCGCCCGCCTCGCCGCCCAACAGAAGGCCGCCGATGCCCGCGCCGCCGCCGCCGGGATCGCGACGGGCGAGCTTCGCAGTCCGGTCACCGGCTACGTCGTCCGGCGATACCTCAACGTGGGCGACGTCGCCGACACGACGACGCCCGTTCTCGCCGTCTCCGCGACGCGACCCGGCGCCGATTTCGTCGGGAGCGTCTCACCAGGCGAGGCGAGCGGGATCGTCCCTGGCATGGCGGTCCTCCTCGGCGAACTCGGCGGAAGGGTGGCGTCCGTCGGCGAGGCCGACCCCGCCACCGGACTGGCGCCGATTCGCGCGCATCTTTCCGGCGTCGCCAAGGCGGGCGGCTTCGCCACCGTCCGCATCGTGCGCTCGACCCTCCGGGGCGCGGCGGTCGTGCCGAAAGGCGCCGTGCTGTCGCGCGAAGGCAAGGACGTGGTCTTCGTGGCGAAAGACGGCACCGCCCACCTGACGGAAGTCGAGTTGGGACCGGAAGGGAACGGGCTCGTCGCGGTGCGCAAGGGAGTGTCGCCGGGTCAGAAGGTTGTGGTCCTCGGCGGCCACGAGCTTTCGGACGGCGCGAAGGTCGAGGCGGCCAAAGGGCCATGAGGCTGACCGAGTGGGCGATCCGCAACGCCCGCCCCGTCTTCTTCCTCACCGCCGTGCTCTGTCTCGTCGGCGCGTTCCTCTACTCCACCTTTCCCGTCTCGATCCTGCCCGACGTCGCGTTCCCGCGCGTCGTGATCGTCGCCGACGCGGGCGACCGCCCCGCGAAGGGCGTCGAGGTCGCCATCACCCGTCCCATCGAGGAAGCCTTGGCGACGCTGTCCGGCGTGACGCGCGTCCGCTCCACGACCGAGCGCGGCTCGGCGGAGGTCTCCGTCGACTTCGCCGCCGGGACCGACATCGTCGCCGCCGAGTCGCAGGTGAACGCGAAGGTCGGCGCCCTGCGCGGGAACTTTCCACCGGAGACCACGACCGAGGTCCAGCGGATGAACCCGACGGTGTTTCCCGTCGTGGGCCTCACCGTCAACTCCAAGTCCCTGACCCCCACCGAACTCTGGACCCTCGCGAACTACACGTTGCGCCCACGCCTCGCCCGCGTTCCCGGCGTCGGGCGCGTCATCGTGCAGGGCGGGAGCACGCCCGAGATGGAGGTGGCCGTCCGGCCCTCCGCCCTCGCCGCCGCCGGGCTGTCCCTGGACGACGTGGTCCAGGCGATCTCGAACGCCAACGCCGTCCGGACGGTCGGCCGCCTCGACCGGCGCTACCAGCAGTTCGCGGTCACCGTCGAGGGGGAGGCGACGACGCCCGAGGCGATCGGCGCGATCGTCGTCGCCCAAAAGGGCGGCTCGCCCATCCGCGTTCGCCAAGTGGCCGACGTGCGCGACTCCGTCGCCGACCGCACGACCGTCGTCTCCGCGAACGGCGGCGAGTCGGTCCTGATCAACCTCGTGCGCCAGCCCAGCGCGAACACCGTCGCGATGGCGGCGGCGGTCCGGAACGAGATCGCGTCCATGCGCAAGGAGCTCCCCTCCGACGTGCGGATCGGCACGTTCTACGACCAGTCCGTACTCGTGCGGGACGCGGTCGGCGGCGTGCGCGACGCGGTCGGCATCGGCGCGATCCTCTCGGTCGTGGTGCTGATGCTGTTCCTCGGCAACGTCCGGGCGACCCTCGTCACCGCCGCGATCATCCCGATCACCCTCCTCGTCACGTTCCTCCTGATGCGGCTGGCGGGGCTGACGCTGAACCTGATGACCCTCGGCGCGCTCGCGGTCGGCATCGGCCTCGTGATCGACGACGCCATCGTGGTCGTCGAGGCGGTGTTCCAGAACCTCGGCGACGCCGCGAGCGTCCCCGAAGCCGTCCGGCGCGCGTCGTCGACCATCGCCGCCCCCATGGTCTCCTCGACCCTCACCACGGTCGTCGTCTTCCTCCCGCTCTCCTTTCTCGAAGGCGTCTCCGGCGCGTTCTTCTCCGCCCTCGCGGTCACGCTCTCGATCGCGCTTATCGTATCCCTCGCCCTCGCGCTGTGCGTCAGTCCGACCCTCTGCGCCGTCTTCCTCCGGCGCGACTCCGCGACGGAGGAAGGGCGGTTCTTCCGGGCGACGCTACGCGCCTACGAGAAAGTCCTGAAGGCCCTCCTACGCCGCAAGTGGGTCGTGGTCCCCATCGTCGCCGCCACCGTCGCCGCGACCGCCTTCTTCGCCATGCGCCTCGACACCGGCTTCATGCCAACGATGGACGAAGGCGCCTTCGTCCTCGACTACCGGACGCCTCCCGGCACCTCGCTCGCCGAGAGCGATCGCCTCCTAAGGAAGGTGGACGCGATCCTTCTCGCCACGCCCGACGTCCAGACCTTCTCGCGCCGGACCGGCACCGAGCTCGGCTTCGCCATCACCGAGCCCAACCGGGGCGACTACGCGGTCCAGCTCAAGGAGCACGGCCGACGCCCCATCGAGGCGGTGATCGAGGAGGTTCGCGGCAAGGTCGAGGCGCTCGGCCCCGGCCTCGATCCTGAGTTCATCCAGGTTCTCCAAGACCTGATCGGCGACCTCGCCGGAAGCTCCAGCCCCATCGAGGTGAAGCTGTTCGGCGAGGACAAGGCGCAGGTCGAGACGGTGGCGAAGGATCTCGCCGAGCGCCTCGGGAAGCTCAAAGGGCTCGCCGACGTCCAGTCGGGCATCATCGAGGCGGGACCGGAAATCCGGCTCGACCTCGATCCGGGCCTCGTCGGGCGCGTCGGGATGACGACCGAGACCGTCGCCTCCCAGGCCCAGACCGCGATGCTCGGCGCCGTCGCGACCCAGGTCCTGGTAGGCGACCGCCAGATCCCCGTCCGCGTCCGCCTCCCTCAGGGCGATCGCTCTGGACTGGAGACGATCGAGAACATGGCGATCCAGACCCCTTCGGGGCGGGTGCGCCTTCGAGACCTGGGACGGATCGAGCTCGTGCCGGGATCGGGCCAGTCCTCGCGCGAGGACCAGCGCCGCCTCGTCAACGTCACCGCCGGCCTTGAGGGCGTCGACCTCGGCGCGGCGGTCGCCCTCGTGCGGAAAGCCCTGGCCCAGACCGCTCTGCCCGTCGGGGTCACCGCCGAGATCGCGGGACAGTTCCAGAGCCAGCAGGCGTCGTTCCGCAACCTCCAGACCGTGCTCGCGGCCTCGGTGCTGCTCGTGTTCGTGGTGATGCTGTTCCAGTTCCGCTCGTTCCGCGCGCCGATCACGATCCTGATCCTGATGCCCCTCGCCCTCCTCGGCGCGGCGATCGCCCTCTTCCTCACCCACACCGCCCTCAACGTGTCGTCGTTCATGGGCGTCGTGATGCTCGCGGGCATCGTGGTCAAGAACGGCATCCTGCTCCTCGACCGCGCCCAACACGCCATCGAGAACGGAGCGAACGTCGAGAGCGCCGTGATCGAGGCGGGCGAGCATCGCCTGCGCCCGATCCTGATGACCACGCTCACCGCGATCTTGGGTCTCCTGCCGCTCGCCTTCGGCATCGGCGCGGGCGCCGAGATGCAGAAGCCCCTCGCCGTCGCCGTCGTCGGCGGCCTCGCGTTCTCCACCTTCCTCACCCTGCTCGTCGGCCCCGTCCTCTACGCCGCCCTTTTCCAGGGACGGCGACCCCAAACCTGACCATGGTCAAAACCCTCGATCTCACCGCTGCGATCTCCCGGCCCCGAAGACGGAGCCGGAGGAAGGCGCTCTACGGCGCGGGGATCGCCCTCGCCCTGATCCTCGCTTTCCTCTGGTGGATCGGGGTGCTCGGGGGCAACGTCCGTGAGGTCGAGGCGGGCCGCTTCTACCGAAGCGCCCAACTCTCGGGCTCGAACCTCGATGGCGTGCTCCGCCGCTACCGCATCCGCAGCGTGATCAACCTGCGCGGCTCCAGCACGAAGGCGTACTACCGCTCCGAGGTCGCGGTCTGCCGGAACCTCGGCGTGGCCCACTTCGACGTCTCCACGAGCGCCTACCGCCTACCCCGACCCAAGGAGCTTCGCGAGCTGTTGGCCGCGCTCGACCAGGCGCCCCGACCGGTTCTCGTCCACTGCCAGCAGGGCGCGGATCGCTCCGGCCTCGCCTCGACGATCTACCAGAACCTTTACGAGGGCGTCCCCCTCGACCGGGCCGAACGCGACCAACTCACGTGGCGCTACGGCCACTTCCCCTCCTTCGGGACGTGGCGAATGGATCGCTTCTTCGACCTCTACCGCCAGACCGCCGCCGGCCAGGACCTGCGGACCTGGATCGCGCGGACCTACCCCGGCGTCTACGCCCGTTCGACCGAGCGGAAGTAGCCCCCCCGAAGTCGGCAGAACGACCCCGAGAAGCAGTTGAGAAAGCGTTCAGCGAAAGGGTAGGGTTTGACGGGCGCCCATGAGGAACGGCAGAATATCTCTCATCATCGAGACGCCACTGCCCCTCAACCTCTCCGTCTGCCCTCGGTTGCCCGCCTTGCGGAAAAGGACGATCGGCGCGTGACCGGAAAGGCCATCAAGCGGGCCCGAATCCCCCTCGGCATCGCGGCCACGGCGGTCTTTCTCGTCCTCGCCCAGCCGACCTGGCGCTCGCTCCTGCTCTCCCTTCCGTTCGTCGTCGCGGGTCTCTGGCTGCGCGGCTACGCCTCGGGCTACCTGAGCAAGAACCGGGAGCTCGCCACCACCGGCCCCTACGCCTACACCCGCAACCCGCTCTACCTCGGCTCCGCGATCCTGGGCGTCGGTCAGGCCGTCGCCGGGTGGAACGGATGGGTCGCGGCGGGGCTCGCCGTCCTCTTCGCCGCCGTCTACACCCCCACCATCCTCAACGAGGAGCGCTTCCTGCGCTCGAAGTTCCCCGACTTCGACGCGTACACGCGCAAGGTTCCCCGCCTGATCCCGAGGCTGAGGCCCGCCCGCCTGGAAGGCGGCGGAGGCGGCTTCTCCCGCGCCCTCTACCTCAAGCACAAGGAGTACCACGCCCCCCTCGGCGCCCTCGCGATGTACGCCGCCCTCGTCGCCCGGATCCTCCTGAGCCGCTAGGCTTCGGAGGACGCGGGAACGGCGCAGGCGACCACGAGGTCCCGGACCTGCCGAAGCACCTCGTCCTGGCTCAGGCCGGACTTGCTCACGACGCTCTGCACCCGCCCGTTGAGGCGCCGCCGGTCCTCCTCCGTCAGGTCCATCGCCGTGAGCACGACGACCGGAATGTCCCGCCACGCCTCGTTCGCGCGCAGGGTGGCCGCGAACTCGAAGCCGTCCATCTCCGGCATCATCAGGTCGAGCAGGATCAGGTGCGGCGCCTTCGCCTGCACGTTCGCCATCGCCTCGACGCCGTTCGTCGCCTCGCGCACCGTCCACCCGTCCTTGCGGAGCATCGCGCTCATCACGTGACGGGTCGGGGCGTCGTCCTCGACCAGCAGGACCGTGCAGGGCGGCTCGGGGCAGGCGTGGCGCTGGAGGATCTGGGCGAGACGCACCCGGTCCACCGGCTTGGTGGCGTAGTCGGCGGCCCCCATGGCGATCCCCCGGCGGCGGTCGTCCACCATCGTGAGCATCACCACGGGGATGTCGCGCAGGTCGGGATCGGCCTTGAGCGCGGCGAGCGTGCTCCAGCCGTCCATGCCGGGCATCATCACGTCGAGGGTGATCGCGAGCGGACGGAGCTGGCGGGCCAGACGCAGGCCGTCCTCCCCGCCCGACGCCGTCTCGGCGGGAAAGCCCTCGGCGACCAGGAAGCGCCGCATCAGGTCGCGCTGGGTGGCGTCGTCGTCGATCACGAGCACGCAGGTGCCGGGCGCGGGCGGCTCGGACGCCGTCGCGCTCTCGGGCCGGTCGGGGGCGCCCTCGAGCGGCGCGGGTTCGGCCTCCGCCACCTGCGCGCGGATCTTGATCGTGAAGACGCTCCCCTTGCCCGGCGTGCTGGATACCGTGACGTCGCCCCCCATCATCTGGCAGAAACGGCGCGTGATCGTCAGGCCCAGCCCCGTGCCGCCGTACTTGCGCGTGGTCGAGGCGTCCGCCTGGGTGAACGCCTGGAAAAGCTTCAGGATCTGCTCCGCGCTCATCCCGATGCCCGTGTCCGTCACCCGGAACACCACCCAGTCGGTCGGATGGTCGTCCGCGACCCCCTCCATCGGCTCCCGGAACACCTCCAGCCCGATCGTCCCGCTCTGCGTGAACTTGGCCGCGTTCGAAACGAGGTTGAAGAGGCACTGGCGCACCTTCGTGACGTCGCTCCGCATCGTGCCCAGCGAGGCCGCCCGCTCCACCCGCAGCGCGTTCGCGTTCTTCTCCACGAGGGGCTTGACCGTCGCCTCCACCTCGTTCAGGAGCGTCTCCAGGTCGAACTCCTCGACGTACAGCTCCATCTTCCCCGCCTCGATCTTCGAGATGTCCAGGATGTCGTTGATCAGGGCGAGCAGGTGCCGCCCCGCCCCGTTGATCTTCTCCAGGTCGGGGATAAAGTCCGGGACGTCCTGGTCCTCCGCCTCCTCCTGCAGCATCTCGGAGTAGCCCAGGATCGCGTTCAGGGGGGTCCGAAGCTCGTGGCTCATGTTCGCCAGGAAAAGGCTCTTGGTCCGGCTGGCGTCCTCCGCGACCTCCTTCGCCCGCTCCAGCTCGCGCTCCGCGTGCTTGCGGTGCACGCCCAGGGCGAGCGCGTCGGCGACCGTCGCGAGGGCCTTTAGGGCGTCCTGCGCGAGGGGCGGATCGGGCGAGTACACCCCCACCACGCCCATCGGACGGCCGTTCACCAGAAGCGGATAGCCCGCGAAGCCGACCATCTTCCCCCGCTCGATCCACTCCGGCTCGCCGAAGCTCGGATCGACGGGATCGAGATGGACCACCTTGGGCCGTGCGTCCCGCACGATGCGCCCGATGCTGTGGGCCGCCACCGGCAGGCGGCTCTGCGAGCCCTCGAGGTCGGTGTCCATCCCCGCGCTCGCCTGCAGCTCCAGCGTCTCCTCCGTCTCGTCGAGGGTCCATATGCGGGCGACCGAGGCCCCCAGATCGCGCGCCAGCGCCTCCGCGCACGCCTGGAGCGTCGTCCGCAGATCGTCGCCCCGCGTCAGGGCGAGCCCCACGTCGCCGGAAAGGTTCGCGAGGCGGGCGTGGGTCTCCAGCGCCGCCTCCGCCGCCTTGCGCTCGCCGATGTCCCGCAGGTAGGCGCTGAACGCGGCGGGCTCCGAGCCCTCGATGCGCTGCACCGCCAGCTCCACGGGGATCTCCCGCCCGTCCTTCCGAAGCCCCGGAACCTCGATGCGCTGCCCCAGGACCGGCCCCTCGCCCGTCGCGAGGTAGTGGGCGAGCCCCTGGTGGTGCGCCCCCCGCAGGGCGGGCGGGATGATCAGCTCGGCCAGGTCCCGCCCCACCGCCTCGTCGCGCGCGTAGCCGAACGTCCGCTCCGACGCCGGGTTCCACTCGACCACCCGGCTGTCCGCGTCGATCGCCACGATGCAGTCCAGCGCCGTGTTGAGGATCGCCGCGTTGCGCGCCTCGCTGCGCTTCAGGGCCACCTCGTCCCGCTTGCGCGCGGAGATGTCGTCGAACACGATCGCGACCTTCGAACTGCCCTCGCCCCCCAGGCGCGCCGCCCGGACGTCGTACCAGCGGTCCAGCCCCTTCACCTCGTTCGTCGTCGCGAAGGCCTCGCCCGTCCGGGCCACCTCCGCGTAGGCGTCCACCCAGGAGTCCTCGTAGCCGGGGATGATCTCGCGCACCGTGCGCCCGGAAAGGGCCGTCGCGGCGTCGATGCCCGTCATGCGCTCGAAGGCGGGGTTGATCTCCAGGTAGCGGAAGTCCGCGGGCCTGCCCCCCTCGGCGGGGATCATCTCCACGATGCAGAAGCCCTCCTCGATCGCCTCGAACACCGCCTTGTAGCGCTCCGCCTGGGTCTGCCGCTCCGCCTCGGCCTGCCGCATCTCGGTCGTGTCGATCACCGCCCCCGAGACCCGCGCGGGCGCGCCCGTCTCGTCCCGGAGGGTGACGCCGCGCGAGACGAGGGACCGCTCCTTGCCGTCCGCCCCCGTGGCGCGGTACTCGACCGCGAAACCCGCCCCTTCGTCCGCCGCCGAGCGGGCCAGGGCCTTGTAGACCCCGGCGCGGTCCTCCTCCCGGATCGCGTCGACGTAGAGCTCGGCGGGCGCCCAGGGCGGCGTCGTCTCCGGAAGCCCGAAAAGGAAGCGCAGCCGGGGGCTCGTATAGGCGAGGTTCGTCCGTAGGTCGAGGATCCAGACCGCCACGTCCGCCGCCTCCAGGGAGCGGGCCGTCTCGTCGCGCTCGCGCTCCAGGTCGCGCTCCGCCTGGAAGCGGGCGCTCACGTCGAGCGCCTGGATCACCACGCCGCGCACCGAGCCGTCGGGCGCCTGGTCCGCGACGTACGTCGCCTGGATGCGCCGCTCCCCGAAGGGGTAGCGCACCGTGAACTCCTGGGTGTGGGTCTCCCCCGCGAGGGCCCGTTGGATGTGGGGCTCGGCGGCCCGCCACGCGTCGGCCCCGACGATCTCCTCGACCGTGCGCCCCCACGCCTCGCCCGGCGCGAAGCCGAAGGTGCGCTCGTACTCGCCGTTGAGGAAGACGTAGCGCAGGTCGGGGGTGACGTAGCCCACGCGCACTGGCAGCCGGTCGGTGACGACGTGCAGGAACTCGCCGCCGCGCCGGTTCTCGGCCAGCGCCGCCTCGGCCCGGACCCGCTCCTCCTCCAGCCGCCGCACCCGGTCGAGCAGGGCCAGCCGCGTCTCCGCCTGCCGCCCCAGGAACGCGAGGGTGCGCCGCTGCTCGGGGGTGAGCTGCCGGGGCTTGGAGTCCAGCACGCACAGCGCCCCCTCGGCCTCGCCGCTCGGTGAGACGACGGGGACGCCCGCGTAGAAGCGCACGTGGTCCTCGCCCGTCACGAGCGGATTGTCGGCGAACCGGGGATCGACGCTCGCGTCGGCCACCTCGAACACCCCCTGGCCCCGCACCGTGTGGGCGCAGAACGCCTCCTGAAGGCTCGTCTCCGTCCTCCCGAAGCCGACGTTGCCGAGGAAGGTCTGCCGATCCTCCCCCAGCCGCGTCACGAGGGCGGTCGGAACGCCCAGGATCTCCGCCGCGTAGGCGGCGATCTCCTGCAGCTCGGGGTCGGGCGCGGCGAAAGGCATACACGGGAAAGTACGTCATCCCCGCCGGTTCGTCGCCACGCGCCTTTTCCGGAGAACCCGGAATCGAAGCGCTAGCCTGACGCGGTCGGTCGAGATTACATCCGCCTAGTCGATGGTGACGGCGTTCATATCATCCGAGCCGTACTACACACGTCCTCCAACTGGACCGTGATCTCAATGTCGCTCACCGCAGCGCTGCGGTAGCGGCACTCTGCGGGATGTCCCGAGATAGCCACATACTCCGTTACGGATTGGATACTCCTGAGCACCGATCACGTTGTTTAAGATTTCACGCCCGGAAACAGAGCTATCGCATGCGATTGGTCCGGATTTCTCTCTTCTCGTATTCGGATATTAATCGCTGATAGGCAGCTTGAATTTGTCTTCCTCGAGGACCAAGCGTCTTAGTCGAAGCCGAGGCGATCTTCTGTGCAGCAGTAGATAGTCTGGGACCGCTAGTGACGCTTCGCTCGCCTTCGGGCATGGGGGCATCGTGCTCTAAATACGAACTCAACAGAATAGGATCGTCATACATCTCGCTCCACCATGCGGTTGAAATCTCGTCTGATACAGAACTTGACCATAGTGAGAGCAGTTCTGGTGCGCCCTTCTCCTCCCAGATCCGCTTGCTCGCCTGTAACGATTCGACGCGGCTTACTACCTGTTGAAAGCGGCTTTCTACGCTTTCCGCCTCGGTCCAGTAATCCTTTCTGTGTCGCTCGATGTAACGGCGGACACCATCCAAAAGGACCACTCGCATTACGCTCGCTCTGCTCTGTTCACTAAGATCGTCCAACAAGGCCATTGCGTTGCCTCCTCGCATCCAACATTCATCTAAGACAGCTTCCGCTAGCCAGACAGCACTCGCGCTACGCTCCGCCTTTTTTCTCCTTCTAAAGCGTTCCGTCTCCAAGCGTCGCTCCCCCCAGCGCAACAGCGCAGTCAGTAGTCGAGCAAGCGCCTGGTCAGAGAGTGTCTGGAGTCGGAACATGATGGTCCTGCCTACGAGCCCTGGATAAGGATCGCGGGTAAAAGCTCTGGGTAGGCGGACTGAGTCTTGTTGTCCTTCTAGTTCGGCAGCAAACAATCCCCATGCCTCCTCTCCGAAAACGGCGCGGCTTTTGTCGAATCCTACATACACCGGTTGCCAAGCAGGGTCGAAGAAACGGTTCGCTTTATCACCGAAATAGCGGGAAACTCCTTTTTGTTCGCCGGTCGTAAAATCGAGTTCCGGACGGAGTTCCTTGACGACATCCCAGACGATTTTCTTGTCGCGAGTTGCTTCGATAACGGCACTCAACCGCAGAAGCCAGGGACTTCCTACAGGTGCATCGGGGTCATATTTCTTCAGGATGGCCTCTACGGGGTTGAACTCGTAAGAGAGCATCACCTCGTATACAACAGGATGTTCGGACCTAAGGAACTCCAACGCGAGGAAGTCTGCGGGATCGTAGTTTGCTCCCGACGCATCCACCATTCCTAGTCCCAATGATTCAGCGGCAGCAGCGTAGCGCTTCACAGCGCGCAGGGTATCAAGTGCCTTGCAAAGCACTTTATCAACAATTTCATCTACCCGTGTCTTAGCACTATCATCCCGGGCTAAGGCAAGAATAGGAGCGAGTTCCTCCCGCAACAACGCCTTCCTCATGTCGGCAGTATCCGCAGGAAGATCGAACGCCACGTTGACGATCTTCTCGATGAACTCGGCACCATCCTCCTCGCCCCCTTTTGGAGCGAGAGCGCGTGCAACCTGACGTTTATCGAAAAGAAGTAGGTAATGAACGTTGGGGAAGTCCGCACAAACTCGGACCATTTTGAAGAGAGTTCGAATCTCTTCATCTTCAAGACGGTCCACGTCGTCAATGACCATAACGATGGGAAGTGAGCCTTTTGCGGCTTCAGCAAGATCCTTTTTGAGGCTTTCACGCGCGCCTTTTAGAGTATTTGCCTCGTCCACCGCCTCAAGCCCCTCACCCGCGTCTTTGGCGACATCTCCTATGTGTTCTGCCGCACCAGCCACAAGACCCGCAATCGGCACCCCCGCCTTGTCAAGGACGGTGCTTGTTGTCTTGACCACGCTAAGGATACTGGTGGCGTACTTCCAGTACTTACCCCGCCGCTTGATATCCTCCGGTGTGTTGCCCGAACCAAGGGCATGCTTGGCAATCTCGATGAAAAGCTCTTTAACAAGCGCCTCGGACGTACCGACCATCCAGGGTTCAAACCTAACCACCTGCGCCCTATCTTGCAGGTAGCTGGCGACGAAATTCGCAACAGTGCTCTTGCCAGCACCCCAGCGGCCGCATAGCGCGAATGTAGTGCCTCCTTCGGCTAAGGGACTTGATATAGCGTTAGCGATTAGTCTGGCGAAGCCACGCCGTTCTAGAAGATCGTCCTCAGGATCCGTCAACGGGGCATCGAGTGGTGCATATGTTTTGAGTTCGGTCTTTCCTTTAAAAGCCATGATAAGTGTCTACATGCTAGCTTATCGTAAACGTAGATTAATCGTTGAACCTTTTGAATTCTGCCCATGTGAATCCCGTACGAGTTGCAGAAAGTCTGAGCCGATGCAAAGGGTGGCACGACCTTATCTATTGCCTTGTGCGGATGTCCTGTGTACTACAGCCAAGTTAGGATAGCGGTGATCCCCGACGAAGATAGGTAGAACGCTTTCAACCTGGTGGGATAACCCCGGCCACCTACCGCGGTTAAAAGAGATTGTCCTCATGGCCGTCTCCCTCTGCCGCCGCTCCCTTTTCCCGACCCTTTTCGCGCCACCCTCGGCGCTCGAAAAAACGCGTTTATCCCGATGTTTTTCTCGTGTCGACCGCGAAATGAGACGCTTTTCCGGACAGAATCGCAGGCTGCTAGCCGCCCTCCTTCCGGCCCAGACGGTCGGGCCGCGCGCCGCCGATCTTGCGGTTTTCGTCGTCCTCGTCCATTCGTTGATGGCTCGGCGGCGAATGTGCCTCAATAGATGCCCATGAAGCCCGGCGAGCCTCACCTCTTTGCCGTGGGCGACGTCCACGGCGACGTCGCGCGCCTGCGCGAGCTGCTGCACGACGCGGGACTCGTGGACGCCGACGGACGCTGGGACGGCGGCGAGAGCGCCCTCGTCCTCACCGGCGACCTCACCGACCGGGGCGACCATGGGATCGAGACGATCCGCTTCGTCCAGGCCCTCCAGCGCGACGGTGACGTGGAGGCCCTCATGGGCAACCACGACGCCCTGATCCTCGCCCGCGCCTACGAGTGGCGCGGCGAACGGGCCGACCCCGACTGCCGCGAGTTGTTCATCCTGAACGGTGGGCGCGACCGCGAGGCCAAGGCCCTCGCCGAGGACGACGCCCTCTTCGACTGGATGCGCGAGCGCCCCCTCATGATCCTCGACGGCACCACCCTCTTCCAACACGCCGACTCCGCCCGCTTCTACCGCGACCTGGGCTCCGACGTCGAAGGGGTCAACGCCGCCGGGGCGCGGCTCGCCGAAAGCGGCCCGGGAGCCTGGCGGATCTTCTACGCCATGACCGAAGGCCGCGACTGGGACGCCCAAGGCATCCTCGCCAAAGGCCGCGCCGAGGCGGCGGTCCAGGGCCACCTGGAGCGCTTCGGCGCCGAGCGCGTCGTCCACGGCCACACCCGCCACGTCGGCCCCGAGCCCCTCGTCCTTTTCGGCGGACGGGCGATCAACGTCGACGGCACCCTCAGCGCGGGCTACCGACGCACCCCCGGACGCGGCTTCGTCGCCGACCTCGGCCCCCTCGAGCCCCCCGCCCTCCCGGATGGGCCTCCCGCATGAATCGGTATCCTTCTGTTCCGATGCCCGAACTGCTCCTCGAGGTCGGCTGCGAAGAGCTGCCGGCCACGTTCGTCCGCAAGGCCTACACCGACCTTGCCCAGAAGCTCGCCGCCCGCTTGGCGGAGTTGGGCCTGGAGGGCGGCGAGCCCGTGGCGATGGGCACCCCCCGGCGGCTGATCGTCTCCATCCCCGACGTGCCCGCGCGCCAGGAGGACGCCGTCAAGCCGACGCGCGGCCCCGGCGTCAAGGCCGCCTACAAGGACGGCGCGCCGACCGGCGCCCTCCTCGGCTTCCTGCGCGGCCAGGGCGCCGAGCTCGCGGACGTCCGCGACGACGGGCAGTACGTCTGGATCGACAAGAAGATCCCGGGCCGGGCGACCGAGGAGCTGCTCCGGGAGGAGTTCCCCGCCGCCATCCGCGCCCTCACCTTCGAGAAGTCGATGCGCTGGGGCTCCTCGCGCATGCGCTTCGCCCGCCCCCTGCGCTGGATCCTCGCCACCTACGGCGGCACCGTGGTCCCCTTCGAGGTCGAGGGCGTGGCGAGCGGCGACCAGAGCCGCGGTCACCGCTTCTACGCCGCCGTCACCCTGACGGCGGCGACCCTCGATGAGCTGCTCCCCGCCCTGCGCGAGCACAAGGTCGAGCCCGACCCCGCCGCGCGGCGCCGGATGATCGAGACCGAGGCGAAGGCCGCCGCCGCCCCCGGCGAGCCGGACCTGCCCGACGCCCTCGTCGAGGAGAACACCTTCCTCACCGAGTGGCCCACCGCCATCCAGGGCGCCTTCCGGGAGTCGTTCCAGGGCCTGCCGGAGCCCGTCCTCGTCACCGCGATGGCGAAGCACGAAAAGATGTTCCCCGTGCGCGAAGGGGGCCGACTCACCAACCGCTTCGTGTTCGTCCGCAACTCGGGCGAGGACGACGCCGTCCGCGAGGGCGCGGAGTGGGTCCTGAACGCGCGCTTCAACGACGCGAAGTTCTTCGCCGAGATGGACGCCGGCCTCTCGCTCGACGACTTCCTCGTCAAGACGGAGGGCATCCTCTTCGCCGAACGCCTGGGCACCGTCCGCCAGCGCGCCGACCGGCTCGCCAGCCTCGCCGCCCGCGTGGCGGAGGCGACCGGCGCCGACGCGGCGGAGACCGAACTGGCACGCTCCGCCGGTCGCTACGCGAAGGCCGATCTCGCCACCGGCCTCGTGTCCGAGTTGGCGTCGCTCCAGGGGATCATCGGCGGCGAGTACGCCCGCCGCGCCGGGATGCCCGAGCCCGTCGCCGTCGCCATCGCCCGGCAGTACGACCCCGCGAGGATCGGCGCCCCCACGACCCCCGAGGCGCGCACCGCCTGGCGGCTGGTCGTCGCCGACGCGCTGGACAAGCTCGCGGGCTACCTCGGCATCGGCCTCGTTCCCACCGGCAGCAGCGACCCCTACGCCCTGCGACGGGCCGCCACCTACCTCATCGAAGCCGCCTGGGCCTGGTCCGAGCCTCTGAACTACGAAGCCCTCTTCGCGGCGGCCCTCGACGGCTACGAGGGCGTCGACGTCGATCCCCGCGCCGCCCTATCCGCCCTCACCGAGCTTTTCGCCGCCCGCTACCCCGCCCTGCTCCCCGCCGTCCGCCACGACGCGATGGAGGCGGCCCTGCGGCGGGAGACCCCGGGTACGCTCCTCGAACCCAAGGGCGTCCGCTTCCGAACCCAGGTCGTCGAGCGGATCGTCGCCGAGGCCCCGGGCTTCGTCGCGACCGCCACCCGCCCCCTCAACCTCGTCGCCTCCGCCGCGAAGAAGGGGTTCGAGATGGGGACCGACGACCCCTTCCACCGGCTGGAGCACAGCGCGCTGGAGTCGGCGGAAGGGCTCGACCTTCTCCAGGAGCTCGACGAACGGCGCGCCCCTCTCGACGAGGCGATCGGGCGCGAGGACGTCGAAGCGACGACCCGCCTCCTCCGGGAGCTGGAAGCCCCGATCAACCGCTTCATCGACGCCACCATGATCCTCGTCGATCAGCCCGAGGTGCGCTACGCGCGCCTCACCCTCCTCTGGGCCGCCTCGACCCTGCTCCTGAAGGCGGGCGACTTCTCGAAGTTGGAGGGGTGATGCTCGACCGCGACGGTTTCGCCGTCGTCCCGGACCTCCTCGCCCCCGAGGAGGCCGCCCAACTGCGCGAACGGTTCGACGCGCCCGTCCGGGCGGGGCGGCGGAACCTCCTGGACGACCCAGAGGTGCGCCGACTCGCGGACGATCCGCGCCTGCGAACCTACGTGGGCGAGGCGCGCGTCGTGCGCGGCATCCTCTTCGACAAGACCGTCGACGCGAACTGGGCGGTCCCGCCCCACCAGGACCTGAACGTCGCGCTCGCAGAGCGGCACGAGGTGCCCGGCTTCGGACCGTGGTCCGTGAAGGGCGGCGTGGTCCACGCGATCCCGCCCCTCGACGTCCTGCGCGGAATGCTCACGATCCGCCTCCACCTCGACGACTGTGGCCCCGAGGACGGGCCGCTCCGGATCGTCCCCGGCACCCACCGGAGCCGGATCCCCGAAGCGGAGCTTCCGGACGGCCCCTTCGTCGAGTGCCACGTCGCGGCGGGCGGGGCGGTCCTGATGCGCCCGCTCGTCGTCCACGCCTCGCCCCGGGCGGCGAAACCGACGCGGCGGCGGGTGATCCATCTGGAGTACGCCGCCGTCGACCTCCCGCCTCCGCTCCGTTGGGCCTTCGCCTAGCGCCTACCCGGTCTTCGTCTCGGCGAACCGGATGCGGTCGTTGACCGCCGCCCAGTCGACGACGTTCCACCAGGCCTTCAGGTAGTCCGCCCGCTTGTTCTGGTAGCGCAGGTAGTAGGCGTGCTCCCACACGTCGTTGCCGAGGATCGGCGTCAAGCCTTCCATCCGAGGCGAATCCTGGTTCGGTCGGGAGATCAGCTCGTACTTCCCTTCCGCGTTCCGCACCAGCCACACCCAACCCGAGCCGAACCGCTTGGTCCCGAGCTCCTCGAACTTCGCCTTGAACGCGTCGAACCCGCCGAAGTCGGCGTCGGCGATCTCCTTCATCCGACCGATCGGAACGCCGCCGCCCGTGGGCGACATCAGGGTCCAGAAGATCGAATGGTTGTCGTGGCCGCCGCCGTTGTTGCGCACCGCCTCGCGGATGTCGGCGGGCAGCGCGTCGAGGCGCGTCAGGATCTCCTCGATGGGCTTCGTCTGCCACTCGGGCGGGGCCTTCGCGATCGCGGCGTTGAGGTTCGTCACGTAGGCCGCGTGGTGACGGTCGTGGTGGAGCGTCATCGTCTGCGCGTCGATGGCCTTCTCGAGGGCGTCGTAGGCGTAGGGCAGGGGCGGCAGCTTGAACGGGCCGCCCGTCTGGATCGGCTCCCCCGCCTCGATGGTGGGCGAGGCCGCCCCCAGTCGGGCAAGAGGCAGGGCCGCGGCGGCGGTCAGGATGGCGCGGCGGGACACGTTCGGCTCGCTCATCCTCTTTCTAACGAGACGGATCGCTCCGGGAGCGGCGCCTCTTCCGAGGCCCGAAAATGCTATCCTTCCGTAATCGTGGGCCAAGTCCTTATCCGCCAAATCCCCGACGAGACGGTCGCACGGCTTAAGGCCAAGGCAGCCCGCCACGGTCGTTCCCTCGAAGCCGAACTCCGCTCCATTTTAGAGCACGCCGTCGCCGAGCCCAAGGAGGAGATCCTGAAGCTCCGCGAAGCCTTGGGCGGCAAGCGCCTGCCGGATAGCAGCGATCTGGTGCGTGAGCGTTGAGTCTGGTGGTCGACGCGTCGGTCGCGATCAAATGGTTGTTGCCCGAGGCCTACTCCGACGAGTGCCTCGCCCTTCTGAATCGGAACGAGCGCATCGTCGTGCCCGACTTCCTCGTCGCCCAGGTCGGTGCGGGACTCGCCAAGCGGGTTCGTACGGGAGACCTCAAGCCCTCCTGGACGGAGCAGGCGATGGCGACGCTCATGCGTCTCCCCTTGATCCAGGTGCCGACGACCGAGCTCGCGGTCGAGGCGGTCGGCCTCGCGTCGAGGGGTAAACGCTCGTTCCACGACGCCGCCTACCTCACCCTCGCCGTCCGGGAGGGCGTCCCTTTGGTCACCGCCGACTGGCGCTGGTACGCGCTCGTCTCGAACGGCCCGCTCCGGGACTACGTGCGTTTCGTGCGGGACGCCTGAGTAGTCTGGAAGGTCGCCTCCTCCCAACCCCTCTAACTGAGCTCCCGCGCCAAGGTTTCGCGATCAAGGGCGCCTTCCCACCGGGCGACCGCCAAGGTCGCCACGCCGTTGCCGATCACGTTGGTCAAGGCCCGGCATTCGCTCATAAAGCGGTCGACCGCGAAGACGAGCGAAAGCGCGGCGACGGGAATCTTCGGGACGGCGGCCAAGGTCGCCGCCAGCACGACAAAGCCCGAGCCGGTCACACCGCTCGCCCCCTTGGAGGTGACCATCGCCATGAGGAGCAGCGCCGCCAGCTCGCCCGCTCCCAGATGGACGCCCGTCGCCTGGGCGAGGAAAAGGGTAGCCAGCGTCATGTAGATGTTCGTGCCGTCGAGATTGAAGCTGTAGCCGGTCGGGATTACGAGCCGCACCACGTCCGGGGCGGCGCCGAGCCGCTCCATCTTCGCCATCATCGCCGGAAGGACCGACTCGGACGAGCTGGTTCCGAGGACGACCAGTAGCTCCTCCCGAATGTAGCGGAGATAGCGCAGGATGGAAAAGCCCACCGTCCGGGCGACCAGTCCGAGCACGAGCAGCACGAACAGGACCGCCGTGAGATAGAACGTGCCGACCAGAGCGGCCAGGGGACGCAAGGCTTCGAGGCCGAACTTCCCGACCGCGAAGGCCATCGCTCCGAACGCGCCCAGAGGGGCGAGCCGCACGACGATCCCGACGATAGCGAAGAACAGCGCCGACGCCTTCTCGAAGCCGGCCTGGATCGACCGACCCGCCTCCCCCATGCGAACCAGGGCGAAGCCGACGAGGATCGCCAGGACGACGACCTGCACCAGCTCGCCGCCCGCGAAAGGCCCCGCGATCGACTCGGGGACCAGGCCCAGAAGGTGCTTGGCGAAAGAGTCGTCCTGCGCCTTCTGGATAAACTCCGCGACGGGCTTGGCGTCGAGCTTCGCCGGGTCGGCGCCGAACCCCCGGCCGGGACCGACGACGAGGCCGACGAGAAGCCCGATCGCCAAGGCGAGCGTCGAGACGACCTCGAAGTAGAGCAGCGCCTTGCCGCCCACGCGTCCGAATCGGCGCAGGTCGCGCATGTGGGCGATGCCGCTCGCGACGGTGAGGAACACGATCGGCGCGACGACGGCCTTGATCAGCCGAACGAAGCCGTCCGCGAGCGGCTTCATCGCTTCGCCCGCCTTCGGCCACACCGCTCCCACCAGGATCCCGAGCGCGATCGCGACGAGGACCTGGAAGTACAGGTGGCTTCCGATCGAGGCTTTCCGTTCCGGCGAGGGGGACATAGGCGTGGGCAAGGGCGATGCCCTTCCGCCTTTTCTTACCCCTTCTCCCTTGCGACGAACGAGGGCGCACCTCCTGGGCGCGGGCTAGAAGGCTCAGGCTCAGGTGCTCGGGTAAAGCCAGGCGCGCATCGCGTGGGCGATACGCGGTCCCACGACGTAGGCGGTGACCGGAAGCACGAGCACGCTGAGCAGAAAGATGCGGATCGGGATCGGGAGCCCCGTAAGCCCGACCGCCTGCATCGCGTAGGTCCAGCCCAAGGCCACCGGATAGATCCCGAACCAGCTCACGATCGTGCTCTTCCACTTCGGCGGCCCGCCCGGCGAGTCGAACTCCAACCAGCTCTCCAACCCCGACTCCTGGCGCGCCACTGCCCGCGCCGCATGTTGCTCGACCCCCGCGAACAACACCTGCCGCTCGTCGCTCGCATGCCAGCGGTCGTAGTTCGAGCGGCGGTCGTACTTGTAGATCACGCGGTAAGGCTCGCCTGGACCGGACGGTCGGAGAGTGCTGAGCCCGAGGTGGCCGGGCTGCCGGAGCGACGCCTCCGCGAGGAGGCGCAACTGCTCTTCGAACGCCCTTTGCCGCCCCGGCTGGACGAACACCTCGAGGATGCCCGTCACCGGCGGATCGTCGGAGGCTTCAGACATCGCGTAACAGGATACCGTCGCTTACTCGACGGCGTACGCGGGAGGCGGAAGCGGTCGAAGATTCGCCTCGATCTCCGCGCGGTGCGGCTCGAGGAAAGGCGCGAGGGTGGTTCGCTCCCCGAGCGTATCCGCCGACTCGTCCACCGCGAATCCCGGACCTTCGGTCGCCAACTCGAAGAGCGTGCCGCCCGGTTCCCGGAAGTAGAGGCTCCGGAACCAGTAGCGATCCACCTCGCCGGACGTCCGAAGGCCCGACGCTTCGATCCGCTCTTGAAGGGCGAGCAGGTGAGCCTCGTCCCGCACGCGGAACGCTACGTGGTGGACGCCGCCTGCCCCGACGCGCGCGGGCGACTGGCCCGTCGCGGCGACGACCCGCGCTTGGCCCACCGTCGTCCCGGTCCGAACCTCGAAGAGGCCGTTCCCAAGATCGGTGAAACCGAGCAGATCCTTTAGGACGTGCGACGTGTTGTCCGGACGGGCGGAGGGAAGGTCGACGGCGTAGAGGCCTCGGATCGCCAACTCGGCCGGAACGCCTCGGTCCCACGAAACGGCGTCCGTCGGCAGTCCCGCGTCGTCGATCAGGGCGAGGGCCTGTCCTTCGGGGTCGGCGAACGTCAGGCGGTCCCTTCCCTGCGCGTCGACGTCCCGGACCGATCCCGACAGGCGCGACGCCCAGAAGTCGAGCGCGCCGGCGGGAACGCGCATCGTCGTCAGGGCCGCCGCGCCAGGTCCGGGCCGGTTCGAGGGCGAAGAGGGCCAGTCGAAGAAGGTCAGGTCGGTTCCTGGGGTGCCGACGGCGTCCGCGTAGAACAGGTGGTACGCGCTTACGTCGTCCTGGTTTACGCTCTTCTTGACCAGCCGCATGCCGAGGGGGCCGGTGTAGTAGGCGAGGTTGCCGACGACGTCGGCGGTCACGGCGGTCACGTGGTGCAGTCCCAAGACGGCGAGTTCCATAGCGTTAACTACGTTTTCCATAGCGTTATGTTCGTTAAACCCCCGAGAAATCTTCACGCGATTCTCACGATTCCATCGTAGAGTGCCCTATGCGACGCCTTTTCGTCCTTTCCGCGCTCGCCCTCACCGCTCTCGCCCTGGGAAGCGGCATCGGCGACAAGGCCCCTACCCTCAAGGTGGGAGCCATCGTGCAAGGTCAAGCGGTGAGCCTCGACAAGGGTCTACACGTCGTCGGCTTCTTCGCGCCCCAATACGCCCCGTCCGTCGCGGCCCTTCCCAAGGTGCTCGACCTCGCGAAGAAGTACAAGGGTAAGGTCGACTTCACGGAGGTTGCGGTGGGACAAGAGGACGATGAGGCGATCAACGGGGTCAAGAAGTTCGTCGCCTCCACGCCGAAGACGGACGTGAATTTCGCCTACGACAGCGACAAGAAGGCGATGGAGACCGACTACCTGAAGGCGTTCGGCCCCGTTGCCCCCCCAGCGGTTTTCCTTATCAAGGACGGCGTGGTGCAGTGGGTCGGCCACCCAGCGGACGGGCTGGACGAAGCGATCGATCAGTCATTGAGCGGCAAGTTCGACCTGGAGAAGTCGAAGGCCGCTTTCGACGCGCTCACCGCCGCCGCTCGAGAGGCGATCCGCAAAGAGGCGGAGCTCCAGGAACTGATGAAGCCTTTCGGCGAGGCGATGCAGGGCGGCGACATGGACGCCGCGTTCGCCGAGCTGGACAAGGTGGAGGCGAAGCGCCCGGACGTGAAGTCCGACCTTGCGGAGCTTCGTTTCAAGGTTCTCCTCAGCGCGGGCAAGCCCGTCGCACCGCTCGGAAAGAAGTACCTTGAGGACTATAAGGACGATGCGGAGACGCTCAACTCCCTCGCGTGGGCCATCGTGGACCCCGAGATGAAGTGGCCGACCCCCGATATCGCCACCGCCCTCCTCCTTTCCCAGCGCGCCGCCGAGAAAAGCGAGATGAAGGACGGCATGATCCTCGATACCTACGCTCTCGCCCTCTTCAAGAGCGGCGACCGCACCAAAGCGGTCGAGATTCAGACGAGGGCGGTCGACCTTTCCAAGACCGACAAGCGCGTCGATGCCGACACTCTGAAAGAGATGCAGGCCCGTCTGGAGCAGTTCAAAAAACCGAACGTCTGAGTCTCGGCGCATCCATCAGGGGAGTTTGGCCGTAAGATAGCCACGTATGCGAACTCTGACTCTCGCCGCCGCTATGGCCCTGTCCTCCGTTTCCATGGCCGCTGGACTGACGATCGGCGGCAAGGCCCCGACCTTCAGCGTGGCGACCATGGTCAAGGGCTCCAAAGTCGACCTCAGCAAGGGCGTCCACGTCGTCGAGTTCTGGGCCACTTGGTGCGGCCCCTGCAAGGTGAGCATCCCTCACCTGACCGAACTCGCCCACAAGTACAAGGGCAAGGTCGATTTTACCGGCGTGTCCGTGTGGGAGAACGGGGCCGACCAGCTTGGGCAGGTCAAGAAGTTCGTCGCCGCGATGGGACCGAAGATGGATTACAACGTCGCCTTCGACGGCGCCCCCAAGGCGATGGACAACGGCTTCATGAAGGCGGCGAAGCAGAACGGCATCCCGAGCGCGTTCCTCGTCAAGAACGGCCAGGTGCTCTGGATCGGACACCCGATGGACGGACTGGACGAGGCGATCGGCCAAGTCCTCAACGGCAAGTTCAACGTCGCCGCCGCGAAGGCGAAGTTCGATGGGCAAGCCGCCGAGGCCGAAGCCCAGGAGAAGGCGCAGGCCGAGATGGTCCGCCTCTTGACGCCCGCCATGACCTCGCTCCGGGCCAAGAAGTACGACGACGCGCTCGTTGAGCTGGACAAGGTCAAATCGGACAATCCGATTATCAACATGCAGGTCTCGGCGATGCGGTTCAACGCGTTGGCGATGAGCGGCAACCCTGCTATCCTCGACGAGTCGAAGAAGATCGTGGCGAGCGATCTGGGCAAGAACGCCATGCTGATGAACCAGCTTGCCTGGTCGCTCGTCGATCCGCAGTCGAAAGTCCCGAGTCCGAACTACGAAGCCGCCGTCGTGCTCGCCGAGGCCGCCGCGAAGGCGAGCGACATGAAGGACGCGAGCATTCTCGACACCTACGGCTACGCCCTCTTCAAGGCGGGCAAGACCCAGGAGGCGATCGAGGTGCAGACCAAGGCGGTCGAACTGGCGAAGACCGACAAGAACATCGATCCGACGACCCTCAAGGACCTGCAGGGCCGACTGGAAGAGTTCAAGAAGACCACCCCGTGACGGTCCGATCGGGCATCATCAGAGGGTGATCCTCCCCTTCCAAGCCCCTTTGCCCCTCGTGCCGCGCGAGTTCCGCGCGGCTTGGGTGGCGACGGTCGACAACATCGACTGGCCCTCCAAGCGTGGGCTTCCGATGGAGCGGCAGCAGGCCGAGCTGATCCGGATCTTCGATCGGGCGGTGACCCTCAAGCTCAATGCGATCGTCCTCCAAGTGCGCCCCGCCGCCGACGCGTTCTACCGTTCGAAGTTGGAGCCCTGGAGCGAGTACCTTACCGGCGTCCAAGGGAAAGACCCCGGCTACGATCCGCTGGAGTTCGCGGTCGCCGAAGCCCACCGGCGGGGTCTCGAGCTCCATTGCTGGTTCAATCCCTACCGCGCCCGCCATCCTAGCGCCAAGGGCCCCCTCGCGCCGAACCATCTCTTTCGGACCAACCCCGCCGTCGTCAAACCCTATGGCAAGCAACTATGGATGGATCCGGGCGAGCCGATCGTGCAACAGCGCTCTCGCGACGTGTTCCTCGACGTGGTGCGCCGCTACGACATCGACGGCGTCCATATGGACGACTATTTCTATCCCTACCCGGAAAACGACGCGCCCTTTCCGGATGGAAACACGTTCCTGAAGTACGGCAAGGGGCTGACCCTCGCCGACTGGCGGCGCAAGAACGTCGACGATTTCGTACGAACCACCTACGGGGAGGTCCACAAGATCAAACCCTGGGTCCGCTTCGGAATCTCGCCTTTCGGCGTGTACCGTCCGGGCGTTCCGTCGACGATCGCCGCCGGGATCGACCAGTACGCGACTCTCTACGCCGACCCCCTCAGATGGCTCCGAGAGGGTTGGCTGGACTACATCGCGCCGCAACTCTATTGGGCCATCGCCCAAAGGCCCCAGAGCTTTCCTGTGCTCCTCGACTGGTGGCGCTCGGAGAACGTCAAAGGACGCCACGTCTGGCCGGGACTCTATACGAGTCGGCTTCTTCCGGGCGAACCGCGCGGCGGCTACAGTCCTACGGAGATCGTGCGTCAGATTCAGCTCACCCGAAAAGTCGGTCCGCGAGCGACCGCCGACGCCGGTCATATCCACTTCAGCATGAAGGCCCTGTCGCAGAACTCCGGCGGCGTCGCGGACACCTTACGGGGCAAGCTCTATGGCGACGATGCGTTGCCGCCCGCCTGTCCCTGGCTCGACAACGTCCCACCGAAAGCCCCGATCCTGATCGGAATGGAATGGAAGGACACCGACGCCACCGACCTCCCCTTTCGCTACGTGCTCTGGATCAAGGAGGGCGCTCAAGGCCGCATTGCGGTCCGGGTCATGCCCGGAAGCGTTCACGGCTTCCCGAAGTCCAAGACGCTTCGTCCGCTGGCCGTCGCGGCGGTCGACCGTTGCGGGAACGTGTCCGCTCCGACGTACTTCTCGCCCGGCGCACAGGCGCCCTAGCGTCTACTCCAGGGGCAGTTCCACCCGGAAGACCGAGCCTTGGCCAAGGACGCTCTCAAGGCCCACGCGACCGCCGTGGGCCTCGACGATGTGCCGCACGATGCTGAGCCCCAGTCCCGTGCCACCCGTCGCGCGACTCCGCCCTCGATCCACGCGGTAAAAGCGCTCGA
Organism: uncultured Fimbriimonas sp.; assembly: GCA_964516175.1. Classification (GTDB taxonomy): domain Bacteria; phylum Armatimonadota; class Fimbriimonadia; order Fimbriimonadales; family Fimbriimonadaceae; genus Fimbriimonas. The sequence continues at coordinate 64,849 of CAZEWR010000001.1, forward strand.
ATACCCGTTCGATGTGTTCTGGGGAGATGCCGAGGCCCGTGTCCCGGACGATCAGGATCGCTTTGTCCCCGTCCCGTTCGAGGGAGACCTCGACCGAGCCCTGGGCGGTGTAGTTCACCGCGTTATCCACGAGGTTGAGCACGACCTGCTCGATCTGAACGGGATTGACGTGGAGGGGGAGCGACTCCTCGCCCTCGTAGGAGATGCCCAACCCCTTCCCGGCCGCCTTGGCCCAGAGGCCGCTCACGACGCCGCGCGTCACTTCCGCAAGATCGCAGCGCGACTTGCGAACCGGGCTAGACTCCGCCACGCTCAACGTCAGCAGGTCGTGCGCGATGGTCGAGAGGCGATCGACCTCCGAGATGATGCGCGGCAGCATTCGACCGGCGGTCTCACGCGACGGGGGATCTTCGTCTAGGAGCGTCTCCGCATAGCCCCGGATGATCGTCATGGGCGTCCGAAGCTCATGGGAGACGTTCGCCACGAAATCCTTGCGCATACGCTCCAAGCGGCGCAGTTCGGTGATCTCGTAAACGGAGACGAACGTCCGATCGTCGGCGGGATCTCGCCAAACGTGAGCGAGGCCGATCCACTCGCGAGGGTAGGAGAACGCGATCTCCGCCCTTCCGGTCTCCTCCACCAGGCTTTCGAGGGCCTGGTTATACGTCGCCGCACCCATGCGGCTGCCGCGCAGGGTTTCCTTTCCGAACAGGCGGTGGGCGGGCGGATTCGCGTAGAGGATCGTGCCGTGCGGATCGCACATGAACAGGGCGGCGTCGAGACCGTCCGCGAGCGCGTCGATCGCCCGTCGCTGGTCCCAAAGCTGCGCCTCCAGCCCGCGCGTCTCGCTCTGCAACCGATCGAGAGAATCGAGATCCTCTCGATCGGCCCGGGCCGATCCCATGGCCGCCTTCCCGAAGACCGCCGAAACGAGCAAGGCCAGCAGCGCGAGCCACCAGGCATGAGCGCCCGCGAGCCCCGCAAGGATGGCGAAGCAGACGGCGGCGAAGGCGAGAAGCGGAGCGGGGCGAAGGGGCATCGGAAGAATGAAGAGATTAGGGAGTCAGGAGGTTAGAGGCAGGTTAAGGGTTCCGTTGGACCGGCCCTTCCTTCCATCCTGACGCCTTTTTCTCTCTAGATTCTCCGCACGCCGTACACGCGGGCCAACCGATCCAGGGTGAGTCGAAGATCGATCCACTCCGGCACGGTGAAGCGCGTGTCGCGGTCGCCGTTGAAAACGAGTTCGCGATCGATGCGCCGCGCGTGGTCCATCGCGTCCTCGAGTTCGCCCCTTCCCCGGGCCGGGCGCCGGTCGTCCGCCTTGCGGCGCACGCGCTCCATCGCCTCGTCCAGGCTCTGGATCTCGTTCTTCAGCCACCGGTTGTCCCGCTCGCGTCCAAGCTGACGGCGGCTATAGTTCCGCTCGAACCAAGCGCGGAACGAGTTGCTTTCCCGCTCAGCCCGCTTGGCGAGCCACTCGTTCGAGGAGCCGCGCGGATCGCGGTCGCGATCCCAGTTCCAATCCTGGCTTCGGTCGCGACCTCGGAACTGGTCGCGATTACGGTCGCGATCGTCCCAACGTCGGGTGTCCACTTGAGCCGCCGCGCTGGTGGCAAGGGCCGCCATAAACAGGGCGGCGAGGGCGATCTTGGGTCCTTGGGTCATCTCTCTCCTAGAGGCCCCTCAACGGGGCCTTACCAAGGATTAGACGGACGAGAATCGAGGGAGTTTTGTCAGGGTCCTAGTTCCTGGCCGACTTCTATCCCCAGTTCTGGGCAGGGGCCTGGCTCGACTCGAAGAACGCGCGGTAGTGGATCCCAAAGACCACGCAGTACATCGGGAACGTCACCAGCACACCGACGAGGCAAGCGCAACCGCCGAGCGATACGACGAGGCCCATGACGAAGCTGAGGCCGAACAGCCCGGCCCAATACGACTTGCAGGCGTTGTAGGTCGTTCTGATCGCGTCCATGGGGCCAAGATTCTGCATGAAGGCGACCAGCGGCGCGAGGAACAGCACCGGCGCGAAGTAGAACACGGGCAGAATACAGGCGGCGATCGAGGCGTAGACGATCAGATAGTAGAGGAGGTTGGTGCCTAGGATCGCGCCGAACCTCCGGAAGGGCTCGAACACCATCGCCACGTTGATGTACTCGCCGCGCGACTTGCGCACCCCCATCGCCATCATGCCGACGAGGATGCACCCCTCGATGGCGGTCGCGATGAGGTTCAGAAGGAGCTGCAACAGGAGTGCCAAGATGGGAACTCGCCCGGATTTCTGGGCGTCACCATCGGCTGAGTAATGATGCTTATGGGTACGGAGAGAGCGAAAATCACCGCCCCGTAGAGGACCGTCGCCGCCACCCACTGGCCAAGATCCTGCTTGACCAGGTTGAACGACTCGCCGATCGTATCGAAATAGACGCCGGGACCGCGTCCGAAGAGGACCGGTCCCGATCCGCCGCCCGGGCGCGGATACTCAGCGTAGCCAGAAGGTTCATTCGACATGGGTGCGGCTATTGTACGCCCTACCCACGCCCTCCCGCGCCCCTCACGGAGCGCGGGATTTCGGTCGCCGCTTACTGGTTGACCTGGATCATCTCGTAGGCTTCGACGACGTCGCCTTCCTTGAAGTCGGTCCAGTCGTCGAACGTCAGGCCGCACTCCATTCCGAGCGTCACCTCACGAACGTCGTCCTTGAGGTGGCGGAGCGTCGAAATCTTACCGGCGTAGACCTGCTCCCTCCCTCGGGTGACGCGGCACAGCGCGTTGCGCGTGACCTTGCCCTCCGTGACGTAGGAGCCCGCGATGATCCCCTTCTTCGAGAACTGGAACCGGACGCGGATTTCGACCGTGCCCAGGTGCTGCTCCTCGAACTTGGGCTCCAGCATGCCCTTGACCGCCGCCTCGATGTCCTCGATCAGCTCATAGATGATGTTGTAGGTGCGGATCTCGACGCTACGCTTCTCGGCCTCTCGGCGAGCCTCGCCATCGGGCTTGACGTTGAAGCCGACCACGATCGCTTCCGAGGCCGCCGCGAGGTCGATATCCGCCTTCGAGATGCCGCCGACGCCCGCGAGGATGACCTTCGCCTCGACCTCCTCGTTGCGGACCTTCTCCAGCATCCCCTTGACCGCCTCGACCGACCCTTGCACGTCGGCCTTGATCACGAGATTGAGATGCTTGAGATTCTCTTCGCGAAGTCGATCACGTAGGCCACGGAGCGTCAGGCCGCGCGCCTTGACGACGTAGGTCTGCGCGCGCTCCTCGTCGGCGCGGGTCTGAGCGATCTCGCGGGCCGTCTTCTCGTCCACCGCGAACTCCACTTTGTCGCCCGCCGCCGGGACTTCGGAGAGCCCGAGCACCTCGACCGGAACGCTCGGCCCCGCTTCGGTGATCCGCTCGCCTCGGTAGTCCGTCATCGCCTTGATGCGACCGAAGGTGGTACCTACCACGATGGCGTCGCCCGACTTGAGGGTGCCATTCTGGACGAGGATCGTGGCGACGGGGCCTCTTCCCTTCTCCAGTTTGGCCTCGACGACGGAGCCTTGAAGGGCTCCCTTCGGATCGGCCTTGAGCTCCATGACCTCCGCCTGGAGCGCGATCATCTCCAGAAGGTCGTTCACGCCTTGGCCGGTCACGGCCGAGACGTGGCTGGTGATCGTCTGACCGCCGTAGGCCTCGGGAACGAGGTCGTACTGCGGAAGCTGCTGCATCACGCGGTCCGGATTGGCGTTGTCCTTGTCGATCTTGTTGACCGCGACGATGATCGGCACCTGCGCGTTCTTCGCGTGCTGGATCGCCTCGATGGTCGTTGGCATGATGCCGTCGTCCGCCGCGACCACGAGGATCGCGATGTCGGTGACGCGGGCGCCGCGAGCGCGCATCTCGGTGAAGGCGGCGTGGCCAGGCGTATCGAGGAACGTGATCGTGCTCTCGCCGCTCTGGACCTGGTACGCGCCGATATGTTGCGTGATGCCGCCGTGCTCCTTGGCCGCGACGTTCGCCTTACGGATGTAGTCCAGCAGGCTCGTCTTACCGTGGTCGACGTGACCCATGATCGTGACGACGGGCGGGCGAACCTGATCGCCCTTGATCGGACCGGCCGGGGCGGCGGCCTTCTTGAGTTTGGGGGCGGCGTTGAGGTCGGCCTCGAAACCGTAGTGGGCGAACAGCTTCTCGACGACGTCGTCCTTGAGGGGCGTCGTGGCGGTCGCCATCGTCTTCAGTTTGGTGATGAGCGTCTTCTGGACGTCGTTCGACGGCAGATCGAGGGCGGCGGCGACGTCGCGGGGCGTCGCGTTCTTCTTGATCGGCACGGTCTTGGAGCCCGTGTAGTCGAGGAGCGACTCCTCGACGAGCTGCATCGTTTCAGGGTCCGCGTCGAACGCCAGCCCGTCGTGCTCGACGCCCAGCTCGTTCAGCACGTGGAAAACGTGCCCGGGCTTGACGTCAGAGCTTTGGGCTAGGTCGGCGATGGAGTGCGGCATCGATTTCTTCTTTACCTCAGTTGGCATACGAGTTCGTTCTTGAGGGCCTCCCTTTCCAGGGCGGTGACAGGTCCTTTGAGGGCCCGCTCCAGACGGCCTTTCTGGAGGGCGGCCTCGAGACAGGCCGCGGTGGGGTGCAGATACGCGCTACGGCCCGACCCTTTCCAAGGGCCGAGCCGTCCGGTGGCGTCTCGCGCGACGCGCAGAAACGCGGTGTACTCTTCTTTACGCCGACAGGCGATGCAGGTGCGAAGCGGGAGGGCTTTTTGCATAAAAGGCCATCCTAAGCCCCCCGCTCTGCAGCGGCTTGGCTTTCGCTACGGATGTCGATCCGCCAATCGGTGAGCCTCGCGGCGAGGCGCACGTTCTGCCCACCCTTGCCGATGGCGAGGGAAAGCTGGTTGTCGGGAACCACGACGAACGCGCTCTGCTCCGCCGGGTTGATCTTCAGGGAGTTGACCTTGGCGGGCGAGAGGGCGTCGGTGATGAACTTCTTCATGTCCTCGCTGTAGGGCACGACATCGATCTTCTCCTCGTTCAGCTCGTCCACGATGGCTTGGACGCGGGCGCCACGCGGTCCGATGCAGGCGCCGATCGGGTCGATCCGCTCGTCGGTGGAGTAGACCGCGATCTTCGAGCGCTGGCCCGGCTCGCGGGCGACGCTCTTGATGACCACGACGCCGCTGGCGATCTCGGGAACCTCCAGCTCGAACAGCTTGCGAAGCAGGTTCGGGTGGGTCCGCGAGACGATCACGCGGAGCTGACGGCGGGAATCGTCGACCTTGTAGACGTACACCTTGAGCTGGTCGTTGGCTCGGTAGGGTTCCGTCGGCACTTGCTCGCGTCGCGGAAGCTCGGCCTCGACGCGGTTGACCTGGATGTAGACGGAAGAGCCTTCCTTGCGGCTGACCGTGCCGGTGACCAGCTCGCCCATCTTCTCGTTGAAGACGTCGTGGACGCGGCGGGTCTCCGCCTCGCGAAGCTTCTGGCTCAGAACCTGCTTGAAAGTGCTGGCGGCGATGCGACCGAACAGGTTCGGATCGATCTTGACGGGGATAAAGTCGCCGACCTGCGCGTCCGGCTTCTTCTTGCGAGCTTCCAGCAGACCGATCTGGAAGCTCGGTTCGCTCACGATGCCGACGACCTCCTTCTCCACGTTCGCGTCGAAACCCTTCGTGGGATCGATCTTGACGGACACGTCGCCCGCCGCACCCACATAGCGCTTATAGGCGGCCGCGAGCGCGTCCTCAAGTTCAAGCTGAAGCTGCGCGAGCGGGATGTCCCGCTCGATGGCGATCTGATTGAGCTGTTGTAGGATGTCCATCGCCTTTGAATCTCCAGAAGGTCCCGACAAAAAAAGGCGGCCTTTAAGCCACCTCTCGCATCGGCGCCTTGTTATATGAGAGGAGTATACCGTGGACCGCAGGAACAGGGATCGGCTTGCCTCAGCTCCATCGACCCAGGTAGAGCACCTCGGGCTCAAGGCTGACCCTGAATTTTTCCCGCACCCGTTCCTGCGCCAGCTCGGCCAGGGCGCGCAGATCGGACGCGCGCGCTTCGCCCACGTTGAGCAGAAAGTTCGCGTGCCGCACTCCGAGAGCCGCCCCACCGATTCGGTGCCCCTTGAGCCCGCACGCCTCGATCAGGAAGCCCGCCGGTATCACCCCCGCCGCGCGCATGCCATCGGTCAAGCCTGGGATCGACCGGGCCAACTCAGGATCGGTCACGTTCTTGAAGAACGACCCCGCGCTCGGACTAGGCGGCTGCTTGGAGATCCGCTGACGCTGGTACTCGCGCGCCTCGTCGTAAATCCGCTTGGGTTCGCCGTGGGGAAGACGCATTCGCACGCGCAAGATCAAGGCGGGCGGCGCTCCCGGACGCCGCAGGACGGAATCGCGATAGGCGAAGCCCATCCATTCCGGCCCCACCCATGCCCGTCCGGCGGGTGTGACCACCTCAAGCTCGGTGAGGAACTCCGCCACACTGGAACGGTAGGCGCCCGCGTTGCTCACCAGCGCGCCACCGATCGAGCCCGGAATACCGACCGCGAACTCCAGGCCCGCGAAGCCGTACTGGGCCGTTTTAACGAATAGGTCGCCGAAACCTACGCCGCTGTCGACTTCGACCTCGTCTTCCCCAACGACGATCCGGCGCGTCCGGTTGAGGACCACCAAGCCGGGCACCCCGGCGTCGGCGGGCAGGACGTTGCTTCCCCAGCCGATCGGCGTCACCTTCAGTCCTCGCTTCCAGGCCCACCGCGCTCCCTCCGCCAGCACGTCGACGTCGTCGGCTCTCACGAAAAAGTCGGCGGGTCCGCCCGCGCGCAGCGTCGTGTACGGTCGGAGATCGACGCGCGGCTTCGGTTCGACGGTCAGACGTTCCTCCGAAAGGGCTCCTTCGGCGTCGAGATCGACGGCTCCAGAAGGTAGGCCGGAACCAGCTCGTAAGGCGTGAGGGGCGTCAAAGCGAGGCGGGCGAAGCCGGACGCGAGCGGAACGCCGACCGAAGACGGCTCCTCGCGCGTTCGTTCGACGCCGACGCCGGGCGTCCGGACGAACCACTCGCCCCGCCGGCTCGGCAGACAGACGGTCTCCGAAGGCGAGACCAGATCGAAGGCGTCGGCTCCGGCGCACCGTGCGCCCTGCGCCCAGGCGAGACTCTTCGCCAGCACGATCCCGACCCGGACCCCGGTGAAGCTTCCCGGGCCGAGGTCCGTCGCGAAAAGGGACACGCTATCGAGCGTGGCTCCCAACGCGGCCAATCCCTCCTTCAGAAGCCGCAAACAGGCCTCGCCCGCCCTTCCCTGGGCCGACTCGTCGCCCGCGAAGAGAACCGCGGAGCCGTCCAGAAGGGCCACGCTCGCGCGCGGCCCGCTTGTGCTGAAGGCCGCGATCACGGGGCGGGCTCGAGACCGACCGCGTCCAGCATCGTCTGCACCGTCCGGCGATCGTCCTTGAAGTCGTCGCCCGCTCTCGGACGGAAACTGAACATCAGGTAGTAGTCACCGACGCTCGCGATGGCGTCGAGCGTGGCGAGAGGGCCGGACGGCCCCTCGCCCCGGCGCCAGACGGCGAGCACGGGGTTACCCGCCTTGTTCGGCGTCCCTGGCGTGTCTTCGCGCAGGGCGACCGTCTTGTACTCGGCCAGCGTCTTTTTGGAAGCTTCGGTCAGGGCGTCGGTCGGTCGGGGCGCGGTCGCCGCTGAGAAGAGCGTGACCGTCACCGGTTCCTTTAGATCGGGATGGCGAAGGCTCGCCGTATCGCCGCTCACGCTGGCGAGGGTCCAGTCCTGCGGCACGCGAAGGACCATGCGGCGTCCGCCGATGGAGACGGCGAGACTCAGGGGCGCCACCTTGGGCGGTACGGCCTTCGGACGCGCGAAGACGTTGTGCTTGGCGTCCGGCGACTCTGTGGGCGGACGCACGAGCTCCTTGCCCGGCTCTTGGGCCGACGGCAGGGTATCGCTCGTCGTTCGCAGGGTCTCCATCGCCTGGGTGAACTCGTACTGCGTCGCGTCGAAGGCGGAGGTCGGCCCCGTCAGGCGGAAAAGAAGCTTATCGGGCGCGGCGTTGTAGAGCAGTCCCGTGACCGTGGTGGTCGGCACGCCGTCCTGCGCGTACGAGATACGGGTCAGGAGGAGAGGGACGTTCAGGATCTCCTGCTGCCACTGGCGCTCGACGTTACGGTGAAGGTTTCGATTCGCGTCGGCCTGGATCTCCTGCCATTTCTCGGGCGCGGCGGAGAAACTCGCGCGGACGATCGTAAGCTCGGCGGGAGCGACCCCGCCCGCGCCGGGAATCGAGAAGGTGACCGCCCCTTCGGGAGCCTTCTTCTCTTCCGACCTTCGCCGCTTGAAGATGTCCGTCAATCGACGCGGCTTCGGCTTCTCCCCCGTCGCGACCGGCGTCGCGACCCGGACCCACGTCGGGGAATGGGTGAACGACAGTCCGAGAATGGGATCGGTGAACGTCGTCGTGGCCGCCGGAGCCGTCTGAGGGTCCTGGACCGGGGGAGCCTGCTGAGACCCCTGGGTCGCCTGCCCGAGGGCCAGGAACACGATCAGCGCGAGATTCGCCACAACCCATTCTGACGCATCGAAGGCCCGGAGGGTATCGTCAAGATCGATGCGTAAGTTCCCGGAAGGCTTCGTTTGGGGCGCCGCCACCGCCAGCTACCAGATCGAGGGCGCTGTGAACGAGGACGGTCGCGGCGACAGCGTATGGGACCGGTTCTGCCGAACGCCGGGCAAAGTGGCGAACGGGGCGAGCGGAGAAATCGCCTGCGACCACTACCACCGGTACGCCGAGGATGCGCGCATGATCCGCGAGCTGGGCATCCCCAACTATCGCCTTTCGGTCGCTTGGCCGCGCGTCCTGCCGAACGGAGTGGGCGCCGTCAACGAGAAAGGACTCGACTTCTACGATCGCCTCCTCGATTCCCTCGTCGAGAACGACGTCGCCCCGGCGATCACCCTCTTCCACTGGGACTACCCGACCATCCTTCAGGATCAGGGTGGCTGGAGCCATCCCGACGCCGCCCAATGGTTCGGCGACTACGCGGAGATCGTCTTCAAGCGGCTGGGCGACCGTTGCAAGCGCTGGATCACCCTCAACGAGCCCTGGTGCTTCGCGTTCCTCGGCCACGGCATCGGCATCCACGCCCCCGGCGAGGTGAGCGAGACCCGGCCTTACGAAGTCGGACATGGCCTTCTTCTCGGCCACGGCGAGGCGCTCGCCCGATTCCGCGCCCTTGGCCTGGACGGTGAGATCGGACTCACCACCAACCACACCTACGGGATGCCGTACTCCGACTCTGAAGAGGATCAGAAGGCCCTGCGCCAGAGCGACGCTTGGACCGCCGGTTGGTTTCTCGATCCCATCTACAAGGGCGACTATTCGGACTACATGAAGTCGCGCTACGCGATGCCTGAGTTCACCGAGGAGCAGTCGCGCCTCGTCTCCCAGCCCACCGACTTTATGGGGCTCAACTTCTACGACGCGCCCGTCGTCCGGTGGAAGGAGGGCGCGCCCAACGACGCGGAGTCCTCCCCGCTCCGAGTCGACAACCCGACCCAGATGGGATGGAACCGGGTGCCCGAAACCCTGACCCACTGCCTGGTCCAGAGCCAGCGAAGGTACGACCCGCCCAAGATCGTCGTGACCGAAAACGGTTGCGCCTACGACTATCCGATCGAGAACGGCGAGGTCCACGACGCGCAGCGGGTCGAGTTCTACCGAACCTACCTGGAAGGCGTTCTAGACGCTATCGATCAAGGCGTGAACGTGCAGGGCTACTTCGCGTGGAGCCTGATGGACAACTTTGAGTGGGCGGAAGGCTATCGTCCTCGCTTCGGGATCGTCCACGTGGACTACGACACCCAAGTCCGGACGCCGAAAGACTCCGCGCGCTTCCTGGGCGAGGCGATCCGGGCGAATGGCCTCTGAGCGCCCTCCGAACGATCTTCCGACGACCGTCGGGATCGTCGGCCTCGGCCTGATCGGCGGCAGCATCGGCCTCGCCCTCCGTGAACCTGGACGGCGGATCCTCGGTTACGATCCGAACCCCAAGGCCGCGTCGACCGCTCGCGACCGCCTGTGCGTCGACGTCCTCGGAACCTTCGAGGACGTCGCGCGGGCCGAGGTGGTCTTCGTCGCCGCTCCCCCCGATGTAACCGTCGACATGGTTGAGCGAGTGATGCAGGCCTCGGACGAGAACACCGTCGTGACCGACTGTGCGAGCGTGAAGAACGAGGTCGCCGACTGGGCTCGGCGCACGAAGGCCACTCGGTTCGTGCCTGGCCACCCGATGGCAGGCCATGAGAAGGGCGGCGCCGAGTACGCCAGCGCCTGGATGTTCCGCGGCGCCCGCTGGATCGTTACGCCGGTCAAGTCGACCACGACGGCGGCGACGCGACGAATCGAAGCCCTCGCCAAGGCGATGGGCGCGACGCCGGTTCGGATCGACGCGGCGGCGCACGACCGCCACGTCGCGACCGTCAGCCACCTTCCCCACGTCCTTGCCGCCGCCCTCGTCCTTATAGGCGAGAACCTGGAGTCGAACGACGTGGCGGGCGGCTCTTGGCGCGACATGACCCGTGTGGGCGGCGTCGATCCCGACCTCTGGACGCAGATCATGATGCGCAACCGGACCGAGCTGGCCCGGATCCTGCGCGAGTACGAAGGCGGGCTCGCCGCCTTTCGGGAAGTCCTCGAAGCCGACGACCGGGAAAAGCTGAAGACGATGCTGGAGCACACCAAGCGGGTCAAAGAGGCGCAGACCGCGCCCGACACGACGAAAACCCTTAAGCGAGGACGACGTTGAGACTGGAAATCTCACCGGCGGCGGGCTTCGAAGGCGAGTTCCGCCCGCCGAGCGACAAGTCTCTCACGCACCGCTCCTATATGTTCGCCGCCTTGGCGCGCGGCGAGTCGGTCGTGCGGAATCCGCTCCGGGGCGAGGATTGCGAATCGACCCTCTCCTGCCTGGGTGCGATGGGTTTAGATTACGCCCGCGAGGGCGACGAGATCCGCCTTCGTCCCCTCTGGGAGTGGGCCGAGCCCATGGAGCCGCTCGATTGCGGTAACAGCGGCACGACCATGCGCCTGATGAGCGGCCTTATCGCCTCGCGCCCGATGGACGTGACGATGATCGGCGACGCCTCTCTCTCGCGCCGCCCGATGGGCCGCATCGCCAAGCCCTTGCGCCTGATGGGCGCGAAGGTCGAAGGCGAGACCCCGCCCCTTCACGTCGTCGGCGGCGAGTTGGAGGGCATCACCTACGAAAGCCCGGTCGCCAGCGCCCAGATCAAGTCCTGCGTCCTCCTCGCCGGACTCCGCGCCCGGACCAGAACGACCGTGATCGAGCCCGCGCCGAGCCGCGACCATACCGAGCGGATGCTGCGCGCGATGGGCGTGAAGGTCGACGCGGCGAAGGTCGTGCTAGGCGGCGGCCACGCCGTCTCCCTCGAGCCGACGCGCCAGCTCGAGCCGTTCGGCTTCACCGTTCCCGGCGATATCAGTTCCGCCGCCTTCTTCGCCGTTGCCGCCACGATCCTCCCGAACGGCCGGGTGACCGTCCGGGATCTGAGCGTCAATCCGACCCGAACCGGCCTGCTCGACGTGCTCGCGCAATGCGGCGTACCCTACGCGATCATGAACGAGCGCGAAGAGCTGGGCGAACCCGTCGCCGACGTCGAGATCCGCGCGCCGCGCGAACTGCGGCCGTTCAAGATCGAAGGGCCGCTCGTTCCACGCCTGGTAGACGAGATTCCTGTGCTGGCGGTCCTCGCGACCCAGTGCGTCGGAACGACGGTGATCCGCGACGCCGCCGAGCTGCGGGTCAAAGAGTCCGACCGTATCGCGGTCATGGCCGACGGTCTCCGCCGCATGGGGGCCACCATTGAGGCCCACAAGGACGGCTTGACGATCGTCGGTCCCACGCCTCTGACGGCGACCCACGTGGATGCGGCGGGCGACCACCGGATCGCGATGGCCTTCGCGATCGCCGGGTTGGTGGCCCGAGGGACCACACTCATCGACGGGGCGGAGTCGATCGCGACGAGCTTCCCCGATTTCGAGCGCGAGCTTTGGCGACTCGCGCTCGTCTAGGGCTACCTAGTTCAGGCCCCTTAGTTGGGCCCGTTGCCTTCGAGCTTCTCGCGGAAGCCGTCCATCAGGTCGGCTCGCTGGTCAGGGGTCATCGCGCCCCAGGCCCGAAGGAATTCCTGGCGGTCGTTTGGCGGCAGGTTGTTCACGACCGTCGCGTAAACCGCTTCGTCGGTCAGGCCGTTCGCGTACGTGGCTTCGTCCGCCGTCGTCTGGTCCGGTGCGACGTCCGCCGCCTGATCGTCCGCCTCGACAGCGTCCGCATCAGGATTCTCAGAGCCGGGCGCGCTAAGGCTTACCGGATCGGAAAGCCGACCGTCGCTGTAGACGGGACCGTTCAGCGGGTTGATGTCGAACATCTCGTCCTGAAGATCGCTGTAGTCGGCGGCAGGGTAGCCGCTGGCCGGACCACTGTCGTAAGGGTAGTCAGGTCCGTTGTCGTACGGGTAGGCCCGACCGCCCGCGAAGACGGTTCCCTGACGACCGACGGCGGCGTTAACCTCGGCCAAGTAGTCGCGGTTCGCCGGGCTATTGGCCAGGCGCATCGCAGAGCTGCGCGATGCGGTGACGCTGTTCGTCGCGTTCCAGCGAGCCTGCTGGATCGCGGCTTGCGCGCGCTCGTCGTTCGTCCCCGGGCGGTAGATATACTGCCCGACGGCGGGAATGGTGACCCCGATGATCGCCAGTCCGACCCACGTTCGAGTTCGGTTGTGCGGCATGTCTTTTTCCCCTCTCTTCAGTATAAGACGACTTTCCAAAGCCGATGTGCCCATTTCGCTTGCGGTCGGGGTAATATCTTCTCGCCATCGGGATGTGGCTCAGCTTGGTAGAGCGCTGCGTTCGGGACGCAGAGGTCGAAGGTTCGAATCCTTTCATCCCGACCAAATTTCAGCAGAGGAGTCCAGCTTACGAGTCCGCACAGATCGCAAGATCTGTGCGGACTTTTCCGTTGAGGGTCGATCGACCTCGTCTCTCTGCCTTAGGACTATCATAGAGGTGGCGTGAATCCCTTCAGCTCCCCGTTCTTCAACCTGTCGGCGCGCGTCGGGCGGCTGTTCGGGATTCCGATCAAGCTCCACATCACGATCCTGTTCTTCCTGCTGCCCGCCCTCACGCGGCTTCGGACGGATTTCCTCTGGGGGCTGGAGTACGCGGTCGGGATCGTCCTCAGCATCCTGATCCACGAACTGGGCCACGCTCTCACCGCCAAGCGGTACGGCATGACCGGGCTCTCGATCACCCTGCACGGGTTTGGCGGCTTCGCGTCCTCGAGCGGCCCGCGCTCGCCGCGCCAATCGCTCGTGATCTCGCTCGCCGGACCGGGCGCGACCTTCGCCCTGGGTCTGCTCCTTCTCGGGATCGGCACGTTGGCCCTAAAAAGTCCAGCCTTGGGAGACACGGCCTTCGACCAAGCGTCGCTCGTCTACAGCCTGGGTCGGGTCAACATCCTGCTCGGCTTCCTCAACCTGATCCCCGTCCTCCCCTGGGACGGTGGCCAAGCCCTCCAGGCGCTCCTCGCCCACCGGATGCCGCCCTTCAAGGCGACGCGGGCCGCCGCGCACATCGGGCTGGTCATCGCCGTTCCCTTGCTCGTCTACGGCCTGTTCGTCGGCGGCTTCTTCAGCCTGTTCGCCTTCGTCGGCCTCCTGACCTGTTACCAGACCCTCGCGACGAGCGGCGGGATCCGCTTCGGCGAGATGCTGGACGATCGGAAGCGACGCCAGGAAGTCGAAGCGGTCAAGCGGAGAGAACAGGCCCGGCAGGACGCCTACCTCGATGAGGTGAAGCAGCGGGAAAAGGAGCGGGCAGACAAGGAAAAACTTCGAAAGCTGCTCGAAGGCGACTAGCGGCCACGATCTCTACGGAATAACCTTTCTCGCCGTAGAATAGGCCCATGAACGCGATGCGATGGGGCGTGCCGGCGACGACGATCGTCTCCCTGGGGGGGATCGGAATCCCGCGGGCGAAATCCGACTGCGGTTGCTCTGTCCCGCAGGAGCCGGACGCCACGCCGACGGCCCAACCGGTGGTCCACGACCCCATGATCGCCAAGGACGGGCGACTCTACGCCCTCTTCGCCACCGGGCGCGGGGTGTCGATGCGAACCTCCAAGGACCTCAAGACATGGAGCTCGGAACGACGGGTGTTCGACTCGCCGCCTGAGTGGGCGCCAAAGACCATCGCGGGCTTTCGCGACCACATCTGGGCCCCGGACGTGTCGCGCTTCGGCGGCCAGTGGCACCTCTACTACTCGATCTCGACCTTTGGAAAGAACCGCTCCGCTATCGGCCACGCGACCAACGTCACCCTCGATCCCAAGGGGAAAGGGTACCGGTGGATCGACGAAGGGCCGGTCGTGCAGTCCTATCAGACGGACGACTTCAACGCTATTGACCCGAACGTCGTGCTCGACGCCAAGGGCACGCCCTGGATGTCGTTCGGGTCGTTCTGGGCGGGCCTCCGCTTGGTCCGGCTCGACAAGTCCGGACGCCTCGCCGACCCCGCCGTTAAGCCGATCCGGATCGCTCAGCGGCCCGAGCCGCCGGACGCGATCGAGGCGCCGTTCATCGCGCGCCATGCGGATTGGTACTACCTGTTCGCCTCCTACGACTTCTGCTGCCGGGGCGCGAACAGCACCTACAACGTCCGGGTCGGACGCTCGAAGTCGGTCGAAGGGCCTTACCGAGACCGTGATGGCAAGTCGCTATCAGAGGGTGGCGGCACGCGGGTGGTCGAGAGCGGAGCGCGCTGGAAGGGCACGGGCCACGAGGCGGTTCTTCACGACGGGCGCGACGATTATTTGATCTATCACGCCTACGACGCCCAGGACAAGGGGATTCCTAAGCTCCAAAAGGCGAAGATCACCTGGGACAAGGAAGGCTGGCCCCAGGTTCCGAAGGCGGAGTAGGGCGGACGCTATCCCTTTGTAAGCAGACCTCGGTCAAACATCCAGTCGACCATCCGCTGGGGCCAGCCCTTGACGGCGGCGAGTTTCGACCGGTCGCCCATATTGAAGCCGTGACCACC
This sequence comes from uncultured Fimbriimonas sp., assembly GCA_964516175.1. Classification (GTDB taxonomy): domain Bacteria; phylum Armatimonadota; class Fimbriimonadia; order Fimbriimonadales; family Fimbriimonadaceae; genus Fimbriimonas. The sequence goes on from CAZEWR010000001.1 coordinate 79,969, forward strand.
GCCTGAGAGAAGATGCACCTCGAGCGGGACCTTAGCCGCCCGGTACTCGGGAACCATGGCCTCGATCACTTTCGCGTGGAACTCGTCGTCCCAGGAGCAAACCATGAATGCGGGCGGCGCATCGGAGGGAACGAGGACCGGGTAGCCGATCGGACCGGGATAGATCGACATGAAAAAGTCGGCCCGCGCGTTCAGGCGGTCGATCGGGTCCTTCGCCTTGGGATCGCCGGGAAGGTCCCCGTAGGAGACGAACGCGGCCGTCTCGCCCCCGGCGGAAAAGCCCAGGACGCCAACCCGCTTCGGATCCACGCCCCACTCCGACGCGCGGCTCCGCACGAGACGGACCGCCCGCTCCATGTCCTGACGCGCGTGGATCTCGATCTTGTAGGGCGAGTTCTCCTCCCGCCCCAGCCGGTGCTTTAGGACGAAGCAGGCGATCCCGAGCTTGTTGAGGTACTTGGCCGGTTGCACGCCTTCCGCGTCGTACACCAACAGCCCGTGGCCGCCACCGGGCACGACGATCACCGCCGTGCCGTTCGCGATCGCTTTGGGCGGGAGGAACGCGGTGATCGATGGGTTGTGGATGTTGCGAACGTAGTAGTCCTTCGCGATCTCGGGCTCGTTGTGGCGACTCTCGAACCCCGGCGCGCCCCCAGCCCACAGCGGGATCTGCGGCGAGGTCTGGGCGACGAGGGCGAGAAGAAGGGCAGGCGTCATTGCGCCCCCATTCTATCGCAGGTCCATGGGTATACGGTCAAGGAAGGAGAGGGTTCGCCGCCTCGTCCTTGAGAAGCGTCGCATAGCGCTTCTTCAGAGACGCGTTGGGGAGGGACGCCACCGCATGGCCGAGAACCACGCTCTTGCAGAGTCGGATAAGCCGGAAACCGCGCACCTTGTCAAGATCCCCGTCGTCCTCTTGGAGGGCGATGTAGCGCCCGTAGGCGACGGCGAGACGATCCTCGCCCTCCAGCTTAAGCGTTTTCGACAAGGACTCGATCGCGCCCCTTTGCGCCGGGCTCGCCCACTTGAGGACGTTGGCGTAAGGCGTGGCGAACACCTCGCGATCCTCCATCTTCACCACACTCCGCAGGAACTCGTCGGAGGTGCAGACGGGCGTATCGATCGAGTCGTCGTTCGCTATCGCCCAGCAGAACGCCTCGTTCATGCCGACCTTGCCGTTGCCGTCGTAGTCCGCGCCCTTCGCGGGACGCCCCAGCCGGTCCTGCCCCACGAGAGCGGCGAGGAAGTATCCCGTAAAGTCGTGGTAGTCGGCTTCGTTGACCTCGGGTGTGCACCCAGCGGCGGGACGGGCTTCGACGCTGGCGAAGAAGCCGCAGAAGCGGTTGTCCAAAGGCGGCTGCTTCGGGTCGCCGTTGGGAAAGAGAAGCTTCGCGAAGCCGCCCGAATGGCATTGGACCATCAGCAGGACGAGCGGAACGTCCCGGTTGAAGCGCGCCAAGGAATCAGCCATCTGCGGCACGGTGATCCGCTGGCGACTCCAGAGATCGAACTGGCTGGTGTCCGGCGTCAGGTCGGCGGCCAGGCTTCCGTGGCCCGTGAAGTATAGGAACACCGGCGTCCGGTTCCCCACCGTCGCGAGTTGGGCCAGTTCTTTGCGCACATCGTCCAGCATCGCGGGGCCATCCAACCTCGGAAGCTGGGGAACCCGGTATTTGTCGTCGCGTCCGACGGATTGCCCGTCCGGCGTGTAGCGCACGGTCGCCCGATCCGCGTCGCCGTCGGCGAAGAGGACGCGCAGGGGCCAACCCTTCGGAACCACCCGCCCCATGTAGCGCACGTTGCTCTCGATCGCGACCTGATTGTAGCGACGGTTCGGCCCCCCGCCGACGACGAGAATCCGGGGCGTGGCGGCGAGGATAAGCGGGAGCAGAACCATAGCGCGACCTTCAGACCCATTCTACGAAAGGATTCTCAGGAATAGGTCCGAGTTTCGACGAACGTCGCGCCGGTTCAGTTGTGCGAGCGTTCGTCTTTCGGGTCGAGGAGCGGATTGCCGCCGTACGTTCCGCCCCTTCCTTCCCGAAGATGGACGAGGGCGCGGCGCACTAGGCCGATCTGCGCCTCGACCTCCGCCAGTTCGTTCTTTCCCGAGTGATGCTCGACCCCCAGGGCGCCTGGGTACCCCGCATCGACGAGGATGTCCAAAGCTTCGTCGATGCGCTCGTAGCAGGTCCGTTGGTCGAGGTGGGTGTGGATCGCGATCGGCGCGAGAGCCCGATCGTACTCGCCAGGGCTGGATGCCATGTCCTTACCCAGGTGGAGCAGGATGCCGTAGTAGGGCGACGCGACCGCCGCATGAAGACGAAGCATGTTGTCGGGGTAGTTCGTCGCGCCCCAGTGCGTCTCGGGGCCGATCTTGAAGCCCCCGTTTCCGGCGAAGGTGGCGAACTCGCGGAAAGTCCGGGCGATAAGGTCGAACTGCTCGTCCGTCCAGGTCCGGTCGCGTCCGCCGGTGTCGATCCGCACGGTGCGGGCGCCGAGGATCTCCGCCGCTATCAGGTGGCGTTCGGCGAGCGCCCGGTGGCGCGTCCGAACGTCGGCGTCGTCCTCCCAAGGATGGCACCCGTCGGCGTGGTAGTTCACGCACGTGAGGTCCCGCTCGTCCATCGCCCGCCGCACCTTCCGCAGCCGTTCGGGATCGAGTTGCGTCTCGACGTCCGACCCCAACAGGCCGTTCCAGACGTCGGCGGCGTTCAGATGGTAGCGGTAGCGGCACGCCTCCAGGTAGCCGAACACGTCGAGGGAGCCTTCGGCGAGGGCTCCGTGAAAAGAAAAGGACGCGACGCTGATGTCCATGGGAGCGTTCTGTCACAATAGACCCTCGGAATGCCCGACACCGTCCTCGTCCTCGGCTCCGGCCCCATTCGAATCGGTCAGGGGATCGAGTTCGACTACTCCTGCGTCCACTGCGTGTGGGCCCTGCGAGCGATGGGCTACCGCGCTATCATCGTCAACAACAACCCGGAGACGGTCAGCACCGACTTCGATACCGGCGACGGCCTCTACTTCGAGCCGGTCACCCAGGAGGACGTACTGGACGTCATCGCCCACGAAAAGCCCACCGGCGTCGTGTGCCAGTTCGGCGGCCAGACGGCGATCAACCTCGCGGAAGGCCTTCAGGCGGCGGGCGTGAGGGTTCTGGGCACGAGTCCGGAAGCGATCGCGAAGGCGGAGGACCGAGAGCAGTTCGACGCCCTCCTCGAAGGCCTCGGCATCCCGCGCCCGAAGGGCCGCGCCGTGCGCTCCCTGGCGGCGGCGCGCGAGGTGGCGGAAGAGGTCGGCTATCCCGTCCTCGTGCGCCCCAGCTTCGTCCTCGGCGGACGGGCGATGGAGATCGTCTTCTCCGAGGGTCAGCTCGCGGGCTTCTACAAGGAGGCGGAGGACGCCAACCCCGGCCAGCCGGTCCTCGTCGACAAGTACCTCCTGGGCAAAGAAGCCGAGGTCGACGTGATCTCCGACGGCGAGGCGACCCTCGTGCCTGGCATCATGGAGCACATCGAGCGCGCGGGCGTCCACTCGGGCGACTCGATGGCGGTCTATCCGCCGATCACCCTTTCGGCCGAGGTTCAGGCCGAGATGGTTCGGAGCGCCTGCGAGATCGCGCGCGCCCTCGGCGTGAAGGGCCTGATGAACATCCAGTTCGTCATCGCCGACGGAAAGGCGTACGTCCTAGAGGTCAACCCGCGCGCCAGCCGCACCGTGCCCTACCTCTCCAAGGTGACGGGCATCCCGATGGTGGAACTCGCCACGCGCTCCATGATGGGTCAGAAGCTTTCCGACCTGGGTTACGCGAGCGGTCTCTGGACCCTGTCCCCAAAGGGCAACTACGTCCAGTCCGAGCAGGGCTTGAACGCGGTCGTGCCGAACGACCTGAAGATGTTCGCCATCAAAGCCCCCGTCTTCTCGTTCCAGAAGCTCGGTAAGGTCGAGCCCTCGCTCGGCCCCGAGATGAAGTCGACGGGCGAGATCCTCGGCATCGATCGCACCTTCGCTGGCGCGCTCTACAAGGCGATGGTCGCCAGCGGCATCGTGTTCAAGGGCGAAGGCGACGTGCTCATCTCGGTGCGGGAAGGCGACAAACCGCTCGCCGTCGAGATCGGGACCGCCCTCCACGCTCGGGGCCGCTCGCTCGCCGCGACGCCGGGAACGGCGGAGGCCCTACGGGCCGCAGGCCTTCCCTGCACCGAGGTTCAGAAGATCCAGGCCGGTTCGCCCAACATCCTCGACCACATCATGCAAGGACGGGTCAGCCTCATGATCAACACACCGAGCCTGACCGAGACGAGCGAGAGCGAAGCCGCTCGCATCCGTCGGGCCTGCATCGAGACGGGCGTTCCCTGCGTCACCAGCCTTGACACGGCGGGCGCGCTCGTCCAGGCGCTCGACGTGTTCGACGATCCCTCCAAGTCGGAGTGTCTGCGCCTCGAAGAGTACTTTTCGGCATAGGAAAGAGAACGTGGGATCGTGAGGATTCCGGGTCCACCCGGAATCCTCACGATCCCGAGATCCTTAGGTCAGGGCCGCGTCCCCGCGCTCGCCCGTGCGGACGCGGATCGCGTCGAGCACTTCCGTGACGAACACCTTGCCGTCGCCCACCTCGCCGGTTCGCGCCGCTTCCACGATCGCGTCGAGAGCGGCTTCCAGATCCTCGTCGCGGACGACGCACTCGATCCGCATCTTCGGCAACAGGTTGACCGCGTAGGTCGACCCCCGATAGAGGTCCGTGCGCCCCATCTGACGCCCGTAGCCCCGGACGCCCTCGCAACTCAGCCCCCGAATGCCCACCGCCTCCAGGGCGTCTTTTACCGCCTCCAGGCGATTGACCCGCACGAACGCCTCGATCCGCTTCATGGGATAAGGATACAGGGCACGGGAGCGTATGGAGTTGCCCCCTCGGTCCTCTTCCCGAATGAACCTTCCATCGCTCGTCCGTTCGAGCCTTCGTGTGCGATCCACTTTGGTTTCGCCTTACGGAGAGAACCTTGAACACCACGAAGACCTGCGCCCTTATGCTCGCCGCGACGTTCGCGGCAGACATCACCTTGCTCCCAACCGACGCAAGCGCCTAGTTCGAACGCCGCCACCGCGCGGTGATCGCAGCGCCCGTGGGCGACTGGAGCGTTCGCCCGCTGATCGACACCGCCGAGCGGCAGAGCGACGCCTTCCGCGCCTACTTCGAGTCGCACGACGCTCGAGAACGTCTCGGTCGCTACCACGACGACAAGTACCTGAAGCGTCAGATCCAGAAGATGGACGAGGCGTTCGAGCGGCTGCGGGGCAAAGCCGACGACCACCGGCCCGGCCTTGGCAAGGGCGAACTCCAGAAGGCCTTAGATCACGCCCGTCTCGTCGACCGCGAGATCTACTACGCTTCCGAGACGAACCGCACGATCCGCGAGTGGACCGAACCGCGCGGAACCTTCAACGATCTCGCCCGACTCTACGGCGTCCGCGGCGTCGGACCTCTCGGTAACATGGGCGCGTGTTGGCCGCCGTATCGGCGTTGATCGCGCTCACGCAGAACCCCCCGAAGGTTTCTCCCAGGGGTTCTGCGTCTGGCCTCCAATACGGGCGTCACCCCCGCCCTCGAGCCGCTCTTTCCTGAGCCGGCCCCACGGGTTGCGACGCTGGGTGAACTCGCCAAGCTCGGCGGACTGACGGTCGCTCGCGATGGAAGCGTCACCGTCTTGGCTCCAACCTCCCGCACGCTTTTTGGGATGCCCAAGGACGAATCCGTCTCCCTCGAAGGCGTCGAGCAAGCCGACGCCTTCCTCGTGCTCATCGGACTGCTCGACGACGAAGGATTCCGGTCGCTCGTCTCGAAGCACGGACTGTCACTTTCCGGTCTGAAGACCGACCTTCAGCGCTCCCTCTTCATGGCGGTCGTCCTTCGGCGCCGACGGCGTGGCCCTTCTCGATCCCGCGCCGCCTGGCTACCGAGGCTGGGCGGACATGGGTAGCGGCGCACCGCCGCGAGGCTATACCCTCGAAGCACGGTTGGCGTTTCTTCGTCGAACGGGCTACGACCCCATCGACGTCACACCGGAGCACATGCCGGGACGAATGGTCGCCGCCATCAACTCGACCGCGTTCGACTCGGTGTACAACTCACCGCCCGAGCCTCGGCTCACCCTCGTCAAAGATCGTCTCTCGAAGCTCGACTTGGCTCTACGGTCCTTTCGCAAGGCCTATGCCGGCCCCCTTGCGGTTCAGACCGCGACCTATGATGATGAAAGGATGGAAGCATGGCCGACCTCGCAGGCTTCTACGCCCGGCTTTCCGGAAGCCGAGCTGACGGGCTTTCACGAAAGTCCGTCCCAGCCGCCGCTCCGGTGGCGCGTCGTCCTACCCGAAGGGACCCCCTTCTCATCGCTCCGTTCTCCCTGTAAACCCTTTTTGCTGGACCTTTCCAAGCGTAAAGGCTCCTTGGCACGGATCGTTAAAGCGCTGTTCGGGGAACCGGGCTGATCCCTGGCAGGTACCCTCTCTAACCATGGCATTGGTAGAGATCGTCGCCCTCGGCGGCGTCGGCGAGATCGGCAAGAACTGTTCCGCCGTCCGGCAGGGCGACGACATCGTGGTGATCGACTGTGGTCTGAGCTTTCCTAACGAGGAGATGCCCGGTATCGACATCGTCGTCCCCGACTTCACCTACCTCGTCGAGAACAAGGACAAGGTCCGTGGCGTGTTCCTCACCCACGCTCATGAAGACCACGTCGGCGGTCTTTCGTACCTCCTAAACCAGATCAAGGTCCCGGTCTACTGCACCGAGTTCACCCAGGCGCTGATCCGCCGTAAGCTGGAGGAGATGTTGCCTAAGGATCGGATCGACCTGCGCATCTTCAAGCACGGCGACCGCATCAAGGCGGGCGCCCTCGAGGTCGAACCCATCCGCGTCACCCACTCCATCCCGGAGAACGCGTCGATGGCGATCCGCACCTCGCACGGCATCGTCCTTTTCACCGGCGACTTCAAGTTCGACTTCTCGCCCGTCGACAGCAAGCTCTCTAACATCGTTCGCTTCGGCGAGCTCGGCCAAGAGGGCGTGATCTGTCTCCTTTCCGACTCGACCAACGTTGAGCGCAACGGCTGGGGCCCGAGCGAGCGCATCGTTCTCGACGGCCTGCGCAAGGTCTTTAAGGAGGCCAAAGGCCGCGTGCTCCTCACCACCTTCGCCAGCAACATCCACCGTCTCCAGCAGGCCATGGAAGCCGCCGCGGAGACGGGCCGTAAGGTCGCCGTCGTGGGCCGCCGCATGGAGCAGAACCTGGAGACCTGCCAGCAGCTCGGCTACGTGAGGGTTCCGAAGGGCGTCCTTGTCCGCCTCGACGAGATCCGTCAGTTCCCCGACAATCAGGTCGCCATCCTGACTACCGGCTCCCAAGGCGAGCCGATGAGCGCCCTCGTTCAGATGAGCAAGGGCACCTACGGCCGGATGCAGATCAAGGACGGCGATACCCTGATCTACAGCGCTCGTCCCATCCCCGGCAACGAGGGCGCCATCTGGCGCACCGTCAACCGCCTCTTCGAGCAGGGCTGCACCGTCGTCTACGAGTCGCCCACCCCGATCCACGTCTCTGGCCACGCCTACCAGGAGGAGTTGAAGATGATGATCAACCTGACGAAGCCGTTCTACGTGGCGCCTGTTCACGGCGAACCGCGCCATCAGTTCATCTACAGCAACATGGCCCGCGATATGGGCTACCCCGAGCACCGCATTTTCACCCTCAAGAGCGGCGTCCCTCTCGTGATCGACGAGACCCAGGCGCACTTCGGCGAGCCTGTTCCCGTGGGCCAGGTTCTCGTGGACGGCTCGGGACGCGAGGGAGTCACCGACGACGTTCTGCGAGACCGCTTCACCGTCGCCAAGGAAGGCCTCGTCTCCGTGACCGTCGTGGTCGACAAAGAGCGCGGCCTCGTGGTAGGAGACCCCATCGTCCAGGCGCGTGGCTTCCATGGCCCAGACGATATGGAGGCGCAAGCCGCCTCTTGGATCGAGGACGCTCTGCGCCAGCTCAGCCCCGCCGAACTCAAGGATTCGGTGCGCGTTCGCCACACCGTCGCCGACTCCGTGCGCCGTACGTTCCAGAAGCGTGCTCAGTCCCGACCGCTCGTGGTCCCGACGGTCGTCGAGGTCTAAGCGCACCCCCGTCGGAAGGGGGCCGCACCATCGTCCCCCTTCCGACCGGAAAGCCTCGCTACCGAAGAGACGCCGCGTCGTGTAAAGCACGAAAATGCACGGCGGCCGCCGGGTCGTACTCTCGAAGCACCACGACCGCTATGACGCCGTCGGGCGAATCGAACCACTCCGCCGACAGGATGATTCGCTGGAGGACGCCGTCGCGACGCCTCGCATAGTAGGTCTCATCGATCCCGGCGACCTCCCGACGGTCGTCCTTGTTCTTGAAGAAATCCTGAAGGTGTTCTTTGCAATCGATTCCGTTTTCCGACGTGACCAGCTCCCAGAACGGCAGCCCTTCGATCTCTTCCCGCGTTCCTCGTAGCAATTGTCGCGCACGAGGGTTGGCGTAAAGAACCGATCCGGAGAACGCCACCACCACCGCCGCGACGATCAGGTGGGACAAGGCCAGGAACCGCCACCGCGAGTCGCTCGATCGCCGTAGCGCGGCTTCGGACTGGGCGACCCTTTCCTGGATCGCGTGCTCGCGTGCTCGAAGCGCCGCGTTCTCCGCTTCGAGCGAGGCGTAGCGCGCGGCGAGCTCATGCCGAAGGTACTGCGTCGCGATCTCGGTGCGGCTGAATGAACCCAACTTCGCCCGAACTCGCCCCCAGTAGGTGTTGACGGTAGCGGCGGAAATACCAAGCGACCGCGCGATCTGCTCGTCGGTGAGCCCCTCGACCGCCGCCTCCACCACGGATCGCTCACGCCGGGAGAGAAGGGAGAAGTCGCTGGACGAGGGAGGAGGGATTTGATCCATGGGTCTCATCGATGGAGAAGCCCGACAATGTGAAACGCTTCAAGGACGGCCTCTTCCCAACTTGGGTTCAAATATTTTTACGTTGCAAGCGATTATTCTATTGTCTTCGGTCTACTGTTTTTTACATTTATATATTAATATATAAAATTTCATTATTACACCAAGAGTCCGTTCCGAACGCGCTCGGTCCCCTCATGGCGGGGCAAGGCTTAAAACCTGTTCCGCTACCGTTCGAGAGCACGACGCATCGCCGCCAAGGTCGCCTCGCTGACGTGGTGCTCGATCCCCTCGGCGTCCGTTTCCGCCGCCTCATGAGGCACGCCGATCGAGACCAGAAAGTCGTGGACGAGAAGATGGCGCACCTTCGCCGCTTCGGCGACCGCACGTCCCGAGTCGGTCAGAAAGATCGAGCGGTACGGGAGGCTGGTGACGTAGCCTTCGTCCTGCAGACGCTTGATCGTTTTGCCTACGGAGACGTGGGTCACGCCCATCGTCTCCGCAAGGTCCACCGCCCGTGCCTCACCCCGCGCCTCGATGAGGGCGGCGATCGTTTCAAGGTAGTCCTCCGCCCTTTCGCGACGGTGGTCGTCCCGAGTGCGCTGGAAGCGGTTTGTGGTCGTCATGTCCTCCTCGGGGCTCCTATTTTAGCCGATGACGTCGGAACGTCTCTTAATGAAAGGCGGGTCTAATAGAACCGTGCAGGCTCTGGTCTTCGACTTCGACGGCACTCTGGTCGACACGGAAACGCCCGAGTTGACCGTTTGGACCCATATTTTTGAGAATCGTGGCGTGCGGATGCCCGAAGGCTACTGGGGCAGCATGATCGGGCGCGGCGCGGAGCAGGAGTTCGAGCGTCCGGCCAAACTCCTCGAACGCCTTTGCGGTATCCCCTTCGAGGAGTCCGAGTACAAGCACGAGCGGATCATGGACCTGATCGACCGGGAACCGCTCCGCCCCGGCGCCCTCGAGCTGATCGAGGGCGCTCGCGCCGCCGGGATTCCCCTCGGGGTCGCCTCGTCCTCCACTCACGCCTGGGTCGACCGGGAGCTGCGAAAAAGGGACGCCTTCGATCTTTTCGACACGATCGTCTGTGCGGACGACGTCGAACGCGCGAAGCCTTTTCCCGACCTCTACCTCCTCGCCTGCGCGCGGCTCGGAAGCGAGCCTGCGAAGACGATCGCTATCGAGGACACCCCGAACGGCCTCGCCGCCGCAAAGGCGGCGGGCCTCTTCGCCGTCGTCACCCCCAATCCCGTTACCGAGACCCTTGACCTTTCCGACGCCGATCTCCGCATCGACGATCTCACGGACTGGAGCCTCGCCGACCTCGACCAAGCCCTGGTACAACGTAAGGGCGCCTATGCCCGACTTTCTCGATAAGATCCGCGACACCCTGCGCCGCTGCAAGGACTCGGGCGACCTCGTCGAGGTCTACGACGACGATCGCGATCTGGACCGATTTATCGTGGGCAAGGTGGAGAGCGTCACCCACGACGGCTACGGTCTCCTCTCCATCGGACCGCACGGTGACTTCGACGGTCGTCAGATCGGTCGCATCGAAGACATTATCCGCATCGCGACGGGCTCCTCCTACCTCTCGGCCCTGCGTCTTCTTCACGACGCGCGGGGCACGATGGACTCTCAGCCCGCCGATTCGGCCGGCTACACCCCGCTCGATCTTGGCAACGCGCTCCGCTTCGCCAAGGACAAGCGGATCGTCGTGTCGCTCGTCGACGGCGATCACATCCCGATCATCGGGCTTGTCAACGATTTCGGCAAGGACTACGTCGAGATTCGGGAGCTTCGTAAGGACGGCGAGGAGGACGGACTCATCAGCGTCCACCTCGACGACATCGTCCGCGTCGACGCGGGCGGTCGCACCGAGCAGGCCCGCGCCTTCCTCCACCGCGTCCGTATGGGCCTGTAGAACGACTAGGGTCCCGATCGCCAGCCGCTGGGTTCCCCCAAGAATTCGGCCCGACACTCAGGTCCGCTGAACGACGCCTCGAAGTACCCGTCGTGGGACACGAGAAGCCGTCCGTAGTCGTAGTTCGTCAGCACGACGGCGTCCCATCCGTTCTCCAGGACAAGTTGGAGGAAGGTCACGAAGTCGGCTCTCTCGTAATCGAGGAACAGGTGACCGGGAACGTCTTCCACGAGCCGCCCGTCGCCATAGCTTTGGCGCAGGCGGTAGTACAGGTGCTGGTTGCCGCCGTCCTCGAAGACGCCGGTAACCCGCACCCACAGCAGGCACCGCTTCCACGGATCGAGAGCTCTCGATAGGCGAAGGGCCGTCGCGTACGGCGCGCCGAAGCCGCTTTCCTGGTACAGGACGCGATCTTCGCCCTCGTACTCGTCCTCAAGCGTCGGCCAGCCGTCAGAGTCGAGCTGTCCTTGCTCAGCCCAAACTCGGCACTCTTCGTCGGTGAGAAAACGCATCTCCTGACCACCTCTTCGCATAATGGCTTACGGGAAACGGGAAGGAGAGGTTCCTGCCCGCCCCAGCCGACATGAACGGATCGTTTGGACGATGCCCTGACGCCATCCATCCTTCTCGCTCCGTATCAGCGACAAGGACGACGATGGACAAGAAAAACAAGATGGTAGCCTCTGGCATCCTAGCCGGAGGCTTGGCCGCCGCAGCTCTCGCCGCAGCCGGGCTTGCCCACGGGCCCTCGCCGCAGGCCATAACGAAAACCGGAGCGCCGACGGGTGAGACCAAGTCGCGGATCGTCGATCCTGCAGCGTACCAACGCGCCTTGGACGAGATGGCTCCCACGAACGATTCCTGGCGAAGGGCGAACGACCTGTACGGGAAGGACCACCATGACGCCGCTCTTAGGGAGTTGGAGAGGACCATGCTCCTGGCCGACAAGAGCCGGGCAGGTCTCATCCTTGAGGATGCGCGTCGACTAAAAGGCCGCCTCCTGCTGGATCAAGGCCAGTACCGGCAATCCTTACCCTTGCTTACCCAGGGCGACAAGACGGGACTTTCCAAAGACCTCGACCTTGCCCTCTGCCGACTCAAGCTTGGAGACGCGAGCCAAGCGCGTAAAGCGGACGCGGGCACACGCATCCTCCGGTACGACGCCCGGCTCTCGCCGAAAGACCTCCCCGGAGAGTCGAAGGCCAGCGATCTTGAAGCGCGAATTCGGCTCGCGCGGGGACTCGACCTCTTCTTTTCCGGGCGTAAAGTCCTCGCCCTAGACGAGTTGACCAAAGTCCAAGACCTCGCCCCGTCGAACGCGGTGGCACCTTTCTACGCAGGCATGTCGCTCATCCACATGGGAAGATCCGATGAGGCGGCAGCCTTGTTCTCGAAGGCGGCCGCCCTTGGGCGCGGCGCGATCAAGGCCGACGCCGTAGGCCGAGCGCTCAACCAACCTTAGGCGGGGTAAAGCCCGGCGGACGTCCGCGGGGCCAACTCTCGAAGGCCTGCGGACGGTCGGTGAAGGAGATCGTAGATGGGAGCGATCAATACCGGTAGTTCTCAGCCTTGTAAGGCCCTTCGACGTCGACGCCGATGTAGGACGCCTGGTCGGGCCGCAGTTCGGTGAGCTTCGCGTTCAGCTTGGAGAGTTGGAGACGCGCCACCTTCTCGTCGAGATGCTTCGGCAGCACGTACACGCCCGGCGCGTACTCGCCCCTTTGCTTCCAGAGCTCGATCTGCGCGAGCGTCTGGTTCGCGAACGACGAGGACATCACGTACGAAGGGTGGCCCGTCGCGCAACCCAGGTTCACAAGCCGCCCCCGGGCGAGCAGGATGATCCGGTGGCCGTCCGGGAAGATCACGTGATCGACCTGCGGCTTGATCTCCTCCCACTGGTACCTCTCCAGCGACGCGACGTCGATCTCGGAGTCGAAGTGGCCGATGTTGCACACGATCGCCCCGTCCTTCATCGCCGCCATGTGGTCGTGGGTGATAACGCCCACGTTGCCGGTGGTCGTCACGAAGATGTCCGCCTGGGAGGCCGCATCGTCCATCGTCACGACCCGGTAGCCTTCCATCGCCGCCTGGAGCGCACAGATCGGATCGATCTCTGTGACCCACACCTGGGCGGAGAGCGACCGCAAGGCCTGGGCGCTTCCCTTGCCTACGTCGCCGTAGCCGCACACGACCGCGACCTTGCCCGCGATCATCACGTCGGTCGCCCGCTTGATCCCGTCGAGCAGGCTCTCCCGGCAGCCGTAGAGGTTGTCGAACTTCGACTTGGTGACGCTGTCGTTCACGTTGAACGCGGGGAACGGCAACCGTCCCTCCTTCATCATCGTGTAGAGTCGCTTGACGCCCGTCGTGGTCTCTTCGCTCACGCCCTGGATCGCCTCGCGAAGCCGCTTGTAGTAGCCCTTCCCCAGCCGCTTCCGGATCGAGGCGTAGAGAACGGTTTCCTCCTCGTTCGTGGGGTGGTCGAGCAGGCTGGCGTCGTCCTCCGCCCGCGCGCCGAGCAGCACGAGCAAGGTCGCGTCGCCGCCGTCGTCGAGGATCAGGTTCGGCGTGCCGCCGTCCGCCCACTCGAAGATGCGGTGGGTGTACTCCCAGTACTCCTCGAGGCTCTCGCCCTTCGTCGCGAAAACCGGCACGCCCGTCTCGGCGATCGCGGCGGCGGCGTGGTCCTGGGTCGAGTAGATGTTGCAGGAGGCCCAGCGCACGTCGGCGCCGAGCGCGCCGAGCGTCTCGATAAGCACGGCGGTCTGGATCGTCATGTGGAGCGAGCCCGCGATGCGCGCGCCCTTCAGGGGCTGGCTCGCGGCGTACTCCTCTCGGATCGCCATAAGCGCGGGCATCTCGCCCTCGGCGATCGCGATCTCACGGCGGCCCCAAGCGGCGAGGCCCAGGTCGGCGACGACGAAGTCGGTCTTGATCGGGTTTGCGGTCTCCATGATGCGTCTCATCACGGGCGCCGTTCCTTGCGGAGATCGACCGAGCCTGGTCCCGTTGTGGGAGTGCAGCGCCCCTCGGCCGACCCTTCTATTGTGGCACGGGCAGGCTTAATTATCAGGGTAGGGCGTGGCCGCCAGGAACTTGTTGCACAGGTTCTTGGCGGTGGTAGCGGTGCAGCCCACGGTTGACGCGTCGCACTGCTTGGGGACGGCCGGGAAGCGGTGGACGAGGACGCAGCCGGTCTGCCAGACGCTGGCCCAGATCTGCGTCGGCTTGATGCGGTGCGCATGGCCGTCGAAGTAGGTCGCGTTCATCGCGCCCGCGTGGCGATCCGCGAAGCGGGCCATATGACCAGGGTTCAGTGGGTCCTCGTTGCCGTCTCCGTCGGGAAACTCCAGCCAAGTCTCGCCCGAGTTCGCGTCGCCCGAAGCCTTGTTCCACTTCTCACCGATCACGATCACCTGCGAGGTCCGGTCGACGTCGGAGGTCGTCAGGTCCTCGGCGGCGTTGTTGGCGACGTAGGAGAGCGGGATCGTCTTGACGCCGTTCGCATCGACCTGCATCATGGTGTCGGCCACCCCACTCGGCGTACGATCGGCCGGGCAGCGGTAGATCTCCTTGTTCCTCACATAGGGGAAAAGCTCGTTCCACCACTTCATCGCGCTCGCGTTGGGATCGGCGGCAGGGATCGCGATGCCCGCACGGGTGCTGGTGGCGTTCGTAGACGCCTTGAAGAACATCCGGTCGTCGTTATCGCCCAGATACATCTGGATACCAAGCCCCAATTGTTTGGTGTTGCTCAAGCACGCGCTCGCCTTCGCGGCGGCCTTGGCCTGGGCGAAGACGGGGAACAGGATGGCGGCGAGGATCGCGATGATCGCGATGACGACGAGAAGCTCGATCAAGGTGAAGGCGTGTCGGAAACGGCTCATGGTCCTCTTGTCGATCCCGCTGCAGCGCGTGAATCTATACTAGAGGTTCCAGTATAGATTCACGCGCTGATCGAGCGACGTGGTTGCGTGCCCTCTCTCATCCTCTTAACGATTTCTTATGGTTAGATCGTCCGGAAGAGGAACGTGAGCGTTGTGGCCGCGCTTTCCGAGGATGCGCAAGGCCGAAAGTCCCGATTTTTGAAGGTGCGCGAATCTCTTCTTGAGATGACGCGTCGTATCTGATGGATCGTCTTAAGAGGATCCCCACGGAAGTCCGTCTGAGACCCGAGTGGAAGTGGCTCGCCCGAATCCGAGAAGCACGGATTCGGGCTTTTTTCGTCCGCGTTCGGGAATCCACCCCTGGATCTCCTCGGCCTACGTGCCCAGATTTAGTGAGTGACGCCGAAACCTCCCAAGCGTCCTAGAAGGGATGCTCCCTTCCCTTCTCCCCCTTCTTGCCGGGGATGGCCCACGCTATGGCGAAATCCCCCACCTCGCTAAAGACGAGATGGTCGTCGTAACGGAGACGGGCGGCGGCAGGTTCCACCAGGCTCGCCTCGCCGTCTCCAACGATGGCACCGTCACCTACAAATCCGTACTCGACCGGAAACCCGAGCGGAGCTTCCGTTGGCGCCTAACGAGCGGAGAACTCGGCGCCCTTCGGCTCCTCATCATGCGGACCGATTTCACCGCCTTGCATCAGGCTCCTCAAGCCCGCTTTCCACCCAGCGCCGTCGACGCGAACGACGTTGGAGTAGCCGTGCGCCAAAACGCGGCCGTGCGTGGTTGGTCGAACACCCTCTGGACGGAACCCGAGACGCCTCTCCCTCTTTTCGTCCGCCTTCAAGAGCTTGAAGACCAGGGCCGTCGAAACCTGGACGCGCCATCCCGAAGGGCGGTGAACGGTATCGCCGAGAACAAGCGGTTGCCCCTTACCCATCCGTCTTAGACGAAGAACCGGCGCCTTCCTCAGGCATGGGGTGAGGCGTCCCGGCGTAGCCTACTGTTCAGGACGGCGCGTTCGCGCCGTCGGACGAGCTTGGTCGAAGTCTCCGCGATCGTGTGGAACGCCCCTCCCATTCTCCTTCCATCTGAGGATACGAAGCATGCCTCTCACGTTCGCCAATCGGTTTGCCCACGCCTCGCTCCGACTGTTCCGAGGCGCAGGAAGCTTCGAGATCGACTTGCCTGACGGACTGGATCTCGAAGACGTCGCTCGGGAGTACGAGTCCTACGGTCACGCGGTCGAACGCGATCCTTGGAGCCACCGCCTCAGCGTGGTCTGCGCCGCCCGCACCGCCGACACGTAGAACGTTTGTAAAAGCCGATGCGTCGTTCGCCACCCTGCGCGATCGGACGGGGCTCGCGCAGGGTGGCCATCTCGCTCTGTCCTCCGATAACACCGAGGGGAAACCGTCTGCGTGATCGACGCCGTGATGGAGATGCCCGAGCGACTCTGCGCCCTTACGACGTGTTGGAAACGGCAAGCTCACTTCACAGGCGAACCTGAATCGAGCGTTCCGACGCACGCTCGATTCAGGTTCGACGAGGCGGTCGAAGCGCTCCGTGACTGACCACCTGCAGAAGGCTACTCGCGCCCGAATCCTTCGAGTTCTATCTCGATCGCCTGAAGGAAGCCCGCCGCCCCGACGCCATTGATCAGACGGTGATCGAACGCAAGACGAAGCGTCGCCTCCCGGCCGCCCGCACCGTCGTGCGGCGCCCCAAGGAACAAGGTGGCGATCGCCGGCGGGAAGAGAACGGGAGCCGCATCCGTCACGGCGTGGCCTGCGAGACTCGAGATGAGGAGCGTCGTTCGCGCGTCCGACTGCGACACGCCCATCTTCGCCTCCCGATGTCGCGCCCGCATCTCCGTCGCGAAATCCTCGAAGGAAAGCGTGTCGGCGTCTCGCAGAACGGCTGTCGCCAGCTCGTCCTCGGGAAGAGCGATCGCGAAGCCGAGATCGACGTGGGCGTACCGCCTGACCGTCTCGCCCCGATTCACGAGGGACGAGCGGAACTTCGGATGAGCCCGCGTCGCCCTCGCCGCCGCGCAGGCGAACACACCGAATTCCGTAAGCCGGAGCTTCGGGTGGGCTTCTTTCAGCCTCGCCCGCGCCTCTTCGACGAGGTTCCATGCCAACGGTCTCCCGACGCTCGCCGGAAGCGGCACGTCCAATCGGCCGGATAGGGCGCTGCGATTCATCGCGCGCTGCCGATCCGAGAGCGGGAGATCCTCGAACGTCGTTCCGTTCGGTTTCGGAACGATGATTGCGGGGGAAATCCCCGGCTTGCCTTCCGAAGAAAGAATCCGTGCGACCGGCCCATGGACCTCGGCTTCCTCACCCACCTTGACGCACCACTCTCGCAAGACCCCGGCGCAAGACGACTCGACGACCACGTTCGCTTTGTCCGTCTCGACCTCGTAGAGCGGCTCGTCCATCGCGACGGAATCGCCGGGCTGCTTCAAAAGTGCGGTCATCCGAACGTGACGAAGCCCTTCTCCGAGCTGCGGAACGGTCAAAGTCGTCAACCCATCGTCGGGTTTTTCCGACTTGAGGACGGCTCCGTCAAGGGACGGCTCCTCACGGGAGAGGATCGCCCGCACCGCGCGCACGACGTCCGCGACACTCGGAAGCGTTGCGATCTCGAGGGCGGAGGCGAACGGTACCGGAACGTCCGGTCGGGATACTAAGGCCGGAGCCGATCGGAGTGTCGCAAAGCGTTCGGCGCGGGCCGTGATCTCCGCGACGACCGTGTTGCCAAAGCCACCTATCCAGGTGTCCTCTTGGACGACGACCAACCTTCCCGTCTTCGCGACCGAGTCGGCGATCAAGGCCCAGTCGCATGGGACCAAGGTTCGCGGATCTACGATCTCGAGGCTGACGCCACCGTCTCGAGCGCAGGCCTCGGCCGCTGCCATCGCGATCTCGACGCAATTCCCCCAAGCGACCACCGTGACGTCGCGCCCCTCCCGGACCACTCGCCCGGTTCCCCAACGCGTGGCGCCCTTCGCTGACGAAAGGGGCGGGCCCTCCGCGCGCAGGAGGTGCTTAGGCAGAAGCACGAGCGACGGATCGTCGTCGTGCATCGACGTCCATAGCAGTCCCGCCGCGTCCTCGGGGGTCGATGGTACGGCCACCCGTAGCCCCGGAATACCCGCGAGAAGGCCTTCGTTGCTTCCACTGTGCCACATGCCGCCACCCGGCAGGTAGGCTCCGCTCGGCGCGACGAGCGTCATCGGGCAGGTCCACTCGCCCTTCGTGCGCCAGCGGAGGTTCGAAGCCTGGGCCATCAGTTGGGCCAGAGCCGGCCCCACGAAGTCGACGAACTGCAGCTCGAACACCGGACGCCAACCGGCGGCGGCCATCCCTACCGCCATCCCGGCGATCGTCGCCTCGGCCAAAGGCGAGTTCACCACCCGGTCCGGAAAGTCCGTTGAAAGCCCTTTGGTCAGCCCGAACACCCCACCCTTGGGATCTTCGATATCTTCCCCAAAGATTACGATCTGCGAGCTCCCTTCCAGCCCGGCCCGAAGCGTCCCATTGGTCGCCCGAAGCATCGTGTCGCCCGAAGAGAGGGCGCGAAGCGGCGGGTAGGTTTCCCGAAGCGACCCGAAGAGGTCGCTCTCGATCGACTCGACGCACGGAGCGGGCTCACGCTCCACCCGCGCGTAGGCCTCTCGAACCTCCTCCGCGACCGACCGTCTCATGTCGTCCCATTCCGAAGCGTCGAGCCTTCCTTCTCTCGTCAGCCGAGAGACGAGAAGATCGAGGGGGTCACCCTGCGTCAGGGCTTCGATCTCGGCCACCGAGCGGTAGGTTCGGTGGTCGTCGGCGTTCGTGTGGTTGCCCAGACGGTCGAGTTCGAGCCACAGGATAGTCGGCCCTTCTCCCGCCCGTGCCCGCCGGATCGCCGCCCCTCCCAAGGTGAACACCTCTCCCGCATCCCGACCGTTCACCCGAACGACGGTTGAGGGCGGCAGCATCCCCAGCGCGAGCGCCGTCTTGCCGAGCGTCGGCGTTGAAATGCCGTAGCCGTTGTCCTCCACCACGAAGACGACGGGGAGACGGTCGGCAACCGCTTGGGCCACCGCCTCGAAGAACTCTCCCTGTCGCGTCGACGCATCGCCGATGTGGCACATCGCGACCGAAGGTCGACCTTCCATCTGGAACGCCCAAGCCGCTCCCACCGCCGGAAGGCATTGGGCTCCGACCGGCGAGGTGATCGAGAACACGTTGAGTCGACGCGAGGAAAAGTGTCCCGGAAGGTTACGGCCAGCAGACGAGGAGTCGGCCCGAGCGAAGAAGTCGCGCGCCATCTCATCGATCGTCATCCCCCGAGAGTGCATAAGCGCCCGGTCGCGATAGGCGGGAAACAGGAGGTCGTCCGCTCGGAGGTGCGGCGCGAGAGCCGCGACCGCCTCGTGTCCGGCGCCCGAGAGCTGGAACGAGGCCTTGCCTTGCCTCACCAGAAGGTTCTCCCGAAGGTCGCCTTCACGGGCGAGAACCATCGAACGCAAAAGCGAGGAGGCGTGGTCGAGAAATAGGGGGGTAGAGGTCGGATTCAAGGGGTTGCCCAGACGGGGATGCAGAGGAGACATCATCCTGCCCGGCACGCTTCGGCAATTTCTTGGCGTGGGACTCAGACTTTCCCCTATTCTGACGTGCGTACCGTCCCAAAGCTCCGCCAATAGAAGAATGTGGGGATTTTCCCTCAGCCCTTCGCTAAACTCACCCTTGTTCCAAAGCCTAGACGAACCCTCGGCGTTTCTCCGACGGTCATAGCCCTCATGGCCTCTCGACGACTCGTTAAGACTAAGCGAATATTCGAGGGCCGACACGCTTTGCTCGCGGTCGCGGGTGCCTGCGGGGTCTTTATGGGACTCGGCGCGCTGGTCCGCTATTCGGTCCTCCAGAAGTTCGATCTCAGGGCGACTCGATCGATCCAGACGGGCCGCCGTCGGCTAGAGCCCCTGATGGTGGGCTTCACGAACGCGGGCGATCCCATCGTCGTGCCGATCCTAGGGATCCTCCTGGCGGAAGCGTTCCGGCGGGCGGGCCTGCCCCGAGCGGCGAAGCTGATCCTTGGCTCGCTCCTCTCCGTGCCCGCGAACGTCGCACTTAAAACGTTCTGGGACCGCGAGCGGCCCGACGCGGCGCTCGTGAGCGTGACGGTCGAGACCGCAGGGACCTCCTTCCCTTCCGGCCACACGATGGGCGCCACCGCGCTCTACGGCTCTCTTGCCGCGCTCGCCTGGATCCACCTCGACCCGCGCCGGACTCGACTTCCGCTCACGCTCGTCCTGATCGCGATCCCTGTCGTTTGCGGCTTCAGTCGAATCTATCTCGGCGCCCACTGGCTTTCCGACGTCGTCGCGGGCGCCGCACTCGGCCTCCTGATCCTGATCCCGCTGATCCGGCGATATCTCAAGGCCATCCCGGCGGAGGTCGAGGAGCAAGCCGCCCTCCAAGTCGGGCCGCCCGCCCTTCCCGGCCCTGCTCCGGCCTAGCGATCGCCACGGCAAGGCCAGGGCGCCGACCTCAGGACCGGACCACGGACTAAGAGCCGTTGACGTTGACAAGAGCGGCCCGCTTCAGTTCCACGCGCTTGAGCTGACCGTTCTGCGAGATCGCCATCCGTACGGTCGAACCGACCTTTCCTTCCATCAGCCCGCGAAACCTCACGAAGCCCACGCGGACGAGATCCTCGCCGTCGACCATCAGGACGCTGTCGCCCGCCTTGATCCCGGCGGCGGCGGCCGGGCTGTCCGGAGCCACGCCGTACACGATGGTGCGCTTGCTCCGAGGATCGTAGCCCGCCGACAGTCCGACCTCGCCGTTCTCCACGTTGGAGAGCTGATCGTCGAACTTCTCCAGCCAAACGCGGCGGCGGTTCCAGTCGATCGTGATGTTGAAGTGGCTCAGCCAGCCGTACCCAACCGTTCCGTCGCCCTCGGCGGACGAACTCGGCAGATCGATGATGTCCCACACGGAAGGCGGCGTCGGGATACCGAAGACGGTGAGCGGAGGCATTTGGAACTGCCACGACTCCACCGCGCCCGAGGCCACCCCCGATTGCTTGGCGAATTTGTGGGGTTTGTTCGCCTCCCAAAGGCCGAGCCGTTCGAGCACGTCGCGGTGAGTGGTCGCGTAGAACGCGTTCCCAGTGTCGAGCGCTAGTGTCATGTTCTTGCCGCTAGGGGTCGAGACGAACATCTCCAGGGAGTTGTGCCCGATCGGCAGGAGCTTGGCGAGGAACGTCGTCTTGTTATCGGGAACCCGCTTCGAGATGTCGTACGAATCCGGGTGGAAGACGAACTTGTTGCGCTGATAGTCGATGGTGAAGACACTGTCCTTCATCGCCTCCAGACCAAGTATGCCGTCGCAGTGCTGCCCGTAGGAGGAGGTGTAATCGGCAGGCTGTTGGACGATCGTCGTGTCTGGACTGATCGT
Organism: uncultured Fimbriimonas sp.; assembly: GCA_964516175.1. Taxonomy (GTDB): domain Bacteria; phylum Armatimonadota; class Fimbriimonadia; order Fimbriimonadales; family Fimbriimonadaceae; genus Fimbriimonas. The sequence continues at coordinate 101,198 of CAZEWR010000001.1, forward strand.
CATGTTTCGAGATCCCACCATCAGGCTCTTCGGCTTGACCGTCGCGGCGGTCATCTGGCCCACGAAGTCCCTCAGGACGATCGAGCCCGTCGCCTTGCCGAGATCGACGTTCGAGTCGATGACCGCCGTTCCGGAATAGCCCGTGTCGAACATCAAAGCCACTTGACGACCGTTCACCGTCGCGTCGACGATGATCGAATTCTCCCCCCGACGGAAAGGAACCTCGACCGTAGAGGCCTGAGAAGGGGAGGCTAAAAGGAGAAGAGCGGAAAGAAGAAGAGGCATTGCGCTATCCGTTCTACTGTACGTTCGTCCCGGCTTCCGGCGTTTCGCGCCCGTAGAACAGATAAAGCGCAAGAGGAAAGGCTTGAAGGGCCTGCACGAAAGGAAACACGAAAAGCGGCATCAGCCAGACGAACCTCCGGCGCCGATCTACCACGTCGATGAGCGTCCACACGAACCCGGCGAGGGCGGAGAACACATGGAGGAAGATGCTGAACGCGCCGAGCGGGCTGGCGAGCAGCAGCCACCCGCCGTCTTTGTTCGCGATCAGCTTGTAGCCTGCGGGCGTCGCGCCTTTAGGGGCGGGTAGGACGGGATGGACGACCTGCCAGAAAACGAGCGCGAGGACCGCAAGGGTCAGAACGCCATAGCCCACGCGGGTCCAAGCCGGGCCGAGCCCCAAGAGCGTCGTCCGAGGCGCGGAGCGGTTTTCGGCGGGCACAGGCGCTTCATCCATAGCTTTGAGGCGCTGAACGTCGGGGTCAACGCCCATCGTTACGCCAACGTTAAGGTACCCGCGCCCGACTCCGGTCTTTTTCCCTGGCACGGCTCCCAAGGGTTCTGTATAATAACGCCACCGCGGAACCCCCCGCCCGTGGCCTTTCCTCTGCCCGGTGCCGCCCTCCATGAACAATCCCATGCCGAAGCGCTTCTTTCCGTGCGGCCTCGCCGCTCTCGCCCTTAGCGTCGTCATCGCCGGATGCGGCGATGGCAAGCCCGCCGCATCGCCGGACGGCACGACGGCCCCCGCCGCGACCACCGACACGACGAAGCCCACCGAGGGCGGCTCCACCGCGAAGCGGCCGACTCCGACCGCACCGCCCGTGAAGATCGAAGGCGACACCATCAAGGTCGGCCTCGTCGCCTCCCTGAGCGGCGAGAACAAGCCCTGGGGCGACGACAGCCAGGAGGGCGCCAAAATGGCGGTCAAGGAGATCAACGACAAGGGCGGTATCGGCGGCAAGCAGGTCGAGCTGCTCGTTCAGGACGACGCCTCCACCCCTGAGGGCGCCAAGTCGGCCGCCGAGAAGCTCCTCTCCCAGGGCGTCGTCGAGCTGATCGGCGAGGTCTCCAGCAGCATCACCATCCAGATCGCAAACTCCGCCTTCGAGAAGAACGTCCCCGTGGTCGATATCGGCGGCACGAAGACGACCCTCACCGACATCGGCTCGAACGTGTTCCGCGTCTGCTACACCGACGATTTCCAGGGCCCGGTTATGGCGACCTTCGCCTACGACGAGCTCGGCTTGCGAAACGTCGCCCTGATGACCGACAACCAGCAGGCTTACAGCCAGGGACTCAGCGCGGCCTTCAAGGCCCAGTTCGAGAAGCTCGGCGGCAAGATCGTGGACGAGGAGAAGTACAACACCTCCGACACCACCTTCCAAGGCCAGCTCAACGCCATGAAGGGCAAGAACCCCGACGGCGTGTTCATGAGCGGCTACTTCACCCAGGTCGGCCCTATCGCCCAGCAGGCGCGGGCGGCGGGCATCACCGGCAAGTTCCTCGGTGGCGACGGCTGGGACAGCCCGACCCTCCTCGACAGCGGCGGCAGCGCCATCGTCGGCGGCTACATGTGCAACCACTACAACAACAAGGAGAAGCGGCCCGAAGTGACCGAGTTTCTGAAGAAGTGGGGCGCGGCGCACGGCGGCAAGGAGCCCGGTACGACGATGGCCGCTCTCGGCTACGACGCGGCGGCGGTCGGACTCGACGCGATCAAGCGCGCGAAGAGCCCCGACAGCGCCGGCGTCATCGCCGCGCTCGACGAGACGGAGATTTTTCCCGGCGTCTCGGGCACGATCACTCTAAAGGGCGGTAACGGCAACCCCACCAAGCAGGCGCTCGTCGTCGAGATCCGACCCCTCTCCGAGGGCTTCCAAGTCTTCCGTAAGGCCTACACGCCCGACCAGATCAAGAAGTAAACCGGATCAAGTAACCCTGTGCTCGACCTCGCGCCGCATCTCGTGGCGGGGCTGGATTTCTCCGCCCTGCCCCAACAGCTCGTTACGGGCCTCCTTATCGGGGCCATCTACGCTCTCGTCGCCCTCGGCTATACGATGGTGTACGGCGTCCTGAAGCTGATCAACTTCGCCCACGGCGAGGTGTACATGCTCGGCGCGTACGTCTCGCTCTTCATCTCCTGGAGCCTGGGCTACACGCCTGCCAACACGCTCCACAACGGCAACTGGGGCGCGCTCGTTCTGATGCTCCTCGGCTCGATGGTCGCCTGCGGCCTGATCGGCGCCCTCATCGAGCGGCTCGCCTACCGTCCGATGCGTTCCCAGCCGCGCATCTCGTCGCTCATCACCGCCATCGGCGTCTCGCTGCTCCTCCAGTACGGCGGCCAGATCTTCCTGCTCGACGGCAAGCCTCAGAACGTCGACCCGAAGGTTAGCCCCGTCTACAGCGGCCAGCCCCTCGCGGACAACGTCACCCTGCACCTGTGGCCGGCGGACAAAGCTCTCACCGAAGCCGCCGTCGCTCTCAAGGCGAAGGCCGACGAGACGAAGGCGACCTACGAGACGGCGGCCAAGGGCAAGAACCCCTTCGACCTTCCGGACGACGTCAAGGCTCTTCGCACCGCCTCACAGGACGCGGAGAGAGCCTACAACGACGCGACAGGCAAGGCGAACAACTCGGGCGTCACCGTTAACATGCCCAAAGGCCAGCTCATCATGCTCGGCACGACCCTCGTCCTCATGGCGGGCCTCACCTACCTCGTGCTCTTCACCCGGCAAGGACGCGCGATGCGGGCGGTGTCGCAGGACTTCGACGCCGCCTCCCTCATGGGGATCAGCGTGAACGGGATCGTCACCTTCACCTTCGTGCTCGGTTCGGCCCTTGCCGGGGCGGGCGCGATGATGTCGGCGACGTTCCAGAGCGGCACCAACATCACCACGTTCTTCGGCGTCCTACCCGGCCTCAAGGCGTTCGTGGCGGCGGTGTTCGGAGGCATCGGCAATATCCCCGGCGCCGTGCTCGGCGGACTCCTGATGGGCGTCGCGGAGAATCTCGTCGTGTGGGCGGGCTATCCCGGCTACTCGAATGCGGTGGCGTTCGTGATCCTGATCGTCGTGCTTATGTTCCGTCCCGGCGGACTGCTCGGCTCGAACAAGGTGGAGAAGGTATGAGGTTCTGGGCCGTTCGGATCGCCTCTCTAGTGGGCGCGTTCCTCCTGTGCTTCCTCCTGCAGTCGGTCGGGCGCGGGCTCGACTCGTTCACGCAGCAGCTCATCGTCTTCGCTGGCCTGTACGTGACCCTCGCGGTGAGCCTCAACCTCATCAACGGCATCACCGGTCAATTCTCGATCGGCCACGCCGCGTTCTACCAGGTCGGCGCCTACACCTCGGCCTACCTGGGAACGCGCTTCTATCCCCAGTTCCACGGCAATCTCGTCGTCTGGCTGACGCTCATGTCCCTGTGCGGAGCCGTCACGGCGGCGATCGCGGGCTTCATCGTCGGTCTGCCGTCTCTACGCCTCAAGGGCGACTACCTCGCGATCGTGACCCTTGGGTTCGGCGAGATCGTCCGCATCGTGATCCAGAACCAGGAGGCCCTGGGCGGCTCGGGCGGCGTCGCGGTCAACCCGCACGCGGTGCCGCAACCGATCATGTTCGTCGCGCTGCTCGCGGTGCTCTGCGTCGCCGTCTGTCGCAACCTGCTGAAGACGGCCCATGGCCTTCCCTTCCTCGCCGTCCGCGAGGACGAGGTCGCCTCCAGCGCGATGGGCGTCAACGTGACCTCGACGAAGGTGATCGCCTTCGTGCTCGGCAGCGCCTTCGCGGGCGCGGCGGGCGCGATCTACGCCAACTCCCTTGGCGCGATCAACCCTCAGCTCTTCACCTCGACCGTCTCCATCTCGATTCTTTCGATGGTCGTCCTCGGCGGTACCGGCTCCATCACCGGCTCCGCCCTCGCCGCGATCGCGCTCTTCTACATCCCCGAGAAGATGCGTGACATCAGCGAGGTTCGCATGGCGCTGATCGTCGGCGGGCTCTTGGCGATCGGCCTCGCCGTCACCGCGATCCGCATGGTCACCGCCCGGGTGCACAAGGGTCCGGCGATTCGCACCGCGATCTATGTCGGCATCATCCTCGGCGCCGTCGTCGTCGCGGAAATCTTTGCTGGCGTCCTCGGCAACCTCGGTCCGTTCAAAGGCGTGGTCGAAGGCGCGAAGCTCCGGCTCGTCGTGTCGGCGGTGGTCCTGATCGTCCTAATGCTCGTCCGGCCCCAAGGCGTGTTCGCCCACCACGAGTTCTCATGGAGCTGGATCGGAAGGCTGCTTGGCAAGAAGACGCCCGCCGCGGAGGTAGCGGCGTGAACGCGCCTCTTCTCCAGCTCGAAGACGCCACGATCCGCTTCGGCGGCCTCGTGGCGGTCAATAAGGTCTCGTTCGAGCTGAACAAGGGTGACCTGTTCGGCCTGATCGGCCCCAACGGCGCGGGCAAGACGACCTGTTTCAACATCATCACCGGCGTCTACAAGCCCACCAGCGGCGATATCCGTCTGAACGGGACGAGCATCGCGGGCACCCCGGCGAACAAGATCGCTACCAAGGGTATCGCGCGCACCTTCCAAAACATCCGCCTCTTCAAGTCGCTCTCCGTCCTGGAGAACGTCGTGGTCGGCGGCTTCCTGCGCCACCGGACCGGACTCGCTTCCGCCCTCGCCTTCTTGCCCCCGGCGATCAAGGAGACGGAACGGCTCAAGGGTGAGGCGATGGAACTCTTGCGCATCGTGGACCTCGACCACGTCGCCAACGTCCGCTCCGCCGACCTCTCCTACGGCATGCAGCGCCGCCTGGAGATCGCCCGCGCCATGGCGACCCGCCCCCAGCTTCTTCTGCTCGACGAGCCGGCGGCCGGCATGAACCCGCAGGAGAAAGAGGAGCTGAACGGCATGGTGCGCAAGATCCGCGACGAGCATGAACAGACGATCCTGCTCATCGAGCACGATATGCGCTTCGTGATGTCGCTCTGCGAACGCATCGTGGTCCTCGACCACGGCGAGGAGATTTCCCAAGGCGATCCGGACCACATCCGGAACGACCCAAAGGTCATCGCCGCCTACCTCGGCGAAGCCTCGGAGTAGGCGGTGACGCGCGAATCCCTTCGCGCGTGCCCTACCCCGATCCCCCTGGACGGTCTATCGTTCGGGAGCCGTGTATCGAAAGCCTCCCGGCGCCGATCGAATCAAGCTCCCGGACCTCCCATCACCAACTTCTGGCGTCGCGAGGAAACTCCGGAGACTAAGCTCCGAACGGTTCCCGGAAGATAAGCCCTAGTAGTTATAGTCCCCGTTCGCGCAGTCCTCGATGTAGCGCGCGAGCAGGTCGACGCACGCCTGCACGTCCGTCGGGTGGACCGTCTCGTTCACCGTGTGGACGTAGCGCGTCGGGATCGAGAGCGTGAAGGCCGGGATGCCGCCGTGGAGTTGCTGGACCGCGCCCGCGTCGGTGCCGCCTGCGGAGAGAATCTCCATCTGGTGCGGAATGTCGTTCGCTTCGGCCAGACGGCGGAAATGAGCGACCACCTTGGGATGGCAGATCAGCGAAGAGTCGAGTACCTTGATCGCCGCACCCTCTCCCAGCTTGGTCGTCACGTCCTGCTCGGGAACGCCGGGAATGTCGTTCGCGAGGGTGATGTCGACCGCCACGACCACGTCCGGCGCGATCGCGGAGCCCGCCGCCGACGCGCCGCGCAGACCGACCTCCTCCTGCACCGTCGCAACCGCGTAGACCTCCGCCGCGTGGGCGCCGACCTTACGCAGCGCCTCGATCATCACGTAGACCGAGACGCGGTCGTCCATCGCCTTCGCCGTCAGCAGCTCGCCCGTCTGGATCAGGGGGCGGCTCATCGTCACGCCGTCGCCGAGTCGGACCCGCCTTTTGACCTCCTCCGCCGGAAGGCCGAGGTCCACGAAGAAGCTCGTGTGCTGCTGCCCCTCCTTCTTCTCCGCGTCGGAGAGCAGGTGCGCAGGCTTTGTGCCGTACATGAGGACGCCCGGAAGAAGCCCGCCTTCGGTACTGACCATCACGCGCTGGCTGTTCATCTGGCGCGGGTCCCAGCCACCCATGGTCTTTAGCCGCAGGAAGCCGTCCTTCTCGATGTACTTGACCACGAAGCCGATCTCGTCCATGTGGGCCGCGATCATCAGCTTAGGTCCGCCGCTTCCCTTCTTATAGGCGATCACGTTGCCCATCCGATCGGTCCGCAACTCGTCCACGAGGGGCTCCAGTTCGCGCCGGACGATGGTCCGCACCGCGTCCTCGAAGCCCGAGACGCCATGCGCCTCCGTCAGTTCTCGCAGCAGATCGATGTTCACAAAGGCTATTGTGGCCCTCGCTAAGCCGCCTCCGCTTTACGCCTTCGAATCGCTTTCCGCCCTTTGGGAAGCCTCAGTCCGGTTCGTAGGGCCAGAGCTCTTCCGGGTGAGCCCGCACGTAAGCCAGCAGCGGCAGACGTTCGCGGGACCGCTTGCCCTTCATCTCGGTGAAAAGCTCGGGCATGACGTCCTCGACGATATCGAAAAGTCGATTCCACCGGCTGGCCAAGGAAGATGCGGTGATCCCGTAACGAGCCGTGACCTGCGCGTCGGTCAGCCCTTGGATGGCGAGTCGCAGAGCCTCGCGCCCTAAGGGGGGAAAGCCGAAAACGGGCGGACGGTAGTGCAGGAGACGGGCGAGGTGGAAGTTCTGAACCTCCAGCGCCCGGGCCAGATCCACCCGCAGCACGTAGATCCCTTGCGGCTGAGTCCGAACAAGCTGGAATCCGGCGGCCACCGCCGTCCCATACCCGGCGTCGCTCGTTTCGACGAGGATCGAACGGACCTTATTTCCGGCATAGAACTCGGAAAAGGTCGAGATCATCAAGCCGCGCACTCGGATCGCTTCGGCCGGATCGAGGCTTCGATCCAAGGAAAAATGCGAGAGGAGAAGATCGAGCCCTTCCCCCGCGTTGGTGCGCGCGACCTCCACCTCCGTGGGGAAGGGACTCCGCTTCGTGTCCCGAATCTTGTTGTGGACGTAAACCCCATCTCCCTCAAGAAGCCATTCGGAAAGCCAAGGAGCGATCAGAGCGGCGTTCTGAACTCCAACGACCTCAGGATGCGAACGACCCATCTGCCGCGTGACGACGATGGAAAAACCGAAGGGAGACCCGACGATCCGCGCACACTGTGCCGGCGCGTCCTCCAGAGGATGGTGCGCGTACGCGATTTTGCCCATCGACTCCGCGTCCTCAACGCTTCCTGCCCTTGCAAAGAGAATGGGATGGGGGGCAGGGCTCCTCATACGTCGCTATTTTAGAAGGTTTTCCCTTCTACGTCGTTGGAGTCCTCTCGACCAAAATGAGGATCGTGATGGCGTTTGGCCATCTGCCCCACGGGAGCGGGGCCGAGTCCTCTGATTCCGGCGTCTTGTCTCGACGCCGGTCTTTTCTTGACCCGACGCTCGTCTTACGCCCAACGCGCTTTGAGCGTGTCGCGCATCCAGAGACTGACGTTCCACAGGTCTGCCGTCGGCTTTCCCTCCGTTGTGGTCGGCATATAGTTCGGAGGACCGAACTCGGGATCGACCGTGATCTCCTTCTCGCCCCGCTTGACGTGCTCGGCGCGGATGGCGTCCCACCAGCCAAGATGGGCGTTCAGCTGGGCTTTCCACTGCGGTGCGCGGGGATCAGAGACCTGGGGCCCCTCTTCGTGGCCCACCCGAGCGTGGATATGGCGCGTTCTCTGGAGGGCCAGGGCCATCGCCTCGCCGTAGCCGCCGAGCAACGACTCCGTCACGACCGCCCAGTGGGAAAGGTCGGCCACAAGATGGAGCGTGTCGAACCGTTCGAGGAGCCGAGCCGTGTGCATCGGCTCGTAGAGCGCCCGCCCCCGATGGGTTTCGAAGTTGACTTGGAACGGAACGTCCTCGACGATCCGAAGGGCCTTTTCAAGGAAGGTGGCCATCGCGTCCTCGGTCCAGGTCGGAGAGCCGAAGTGGACCGTCGCCTTGACGCATCCGCAATCGTACGCCTCACCGAGGTCGTGCTTGAACTGCTCCGGAGTATTTCCCGAAACCATCGCGAGGTAGGCGATTCCCGACCGCTCGATCGTCGGACGAAGCACGGCGTGGTCGGAAACCCAATCCTCAAACCCGTCGTATCCCGCTGTCTTGATCTTGGCGAGCTTCTCGTCGAGCGTTCCGCCCATGCCCCAGAGCGTTTTGTAAAAGGTCGTCTTCATCGTCTCGTCCTAGGGGTCACAGCGGTCTAACGGAGCTGAAAAACCGCTTCACCTCGGGCGAATCTTGGAGAGCCCGCGGCACGAGCGCCGTCAGGGTCGCCGTTTTTCCGTTTAGCACGAGAGACTCGGCGAGAAACACCATCGTCCTGCCCAGGGCGTTCGCCTGAAGCCGGTAGGAAGCGGCGTCCGCCAGGATGCGCTGGTCGCGCAGGAAGACCTTGCCGCCGTTGGCTTTCAGCGCGGCCTCGTTCGCCTTTTCCGGGTCGTCCTTGGAGACGGCCAAGACGTAGGTTCGGTTTCCGTAGGCTCCGGTAAGGCGGTCGGACTCGACGCTCGGACCGTCGGGCAGGACGACCGAAAGGCCCCTGACAGCGGATCGCTTCCAAACGGGACCGGCCTGCGTCAAAGGCCCCTTGCCGAAGCGTGAGGCGAACGCGATGGACTCGAAGATCCCGTTGGTCGTCATCTCGTCCATCGTCGAGATCACGCTGACCAGAACGTCTTTGACCCGGTACGCGCGTATCCGGCCCGTCGGTAAGCCTTCGCTCTCGATCTTGCCGTCGATTCCCGGCCACCCGTTCGCGACGAGATCCTGCTGCTCGACGAGTCGACCGTGGTAGCCGTCCGCCGCCCCCTGCGCCGCCGACGCAAGAGTCACGACCGGCAGATCGAGAACGGGCATCGGGCTCACCGTGACGGTCACGATCTCGTTGTCGCTACTTTCCGCCATCCACATCTGGGTTCCGAACGCGTTCGTCGTCGTACGCGGCGCGACCGGAAGTTTAAGGATCACACCGCCTAGTGGATAGGCTTTCCAGTTCGAAAGGACGAGAAGGGCGGCGAGGAACGGCACGGTCCCTTATCTTCCCACACTTAAGACCCGAGCGTCGAGAAGGTAAGGCGCGACGCCCCTTTCCCAGCGACGACTCCCGTAGCCTCTGGTCGGTTCGATTCCTAAGAGGGTATTTGCCAAGCAGAACGGCGCCCCTCGGACCCTACGAAGGCCTTAAGGGCGCCGAATCGTCGCGGCTATGCCGCCGTCGGGGTGGGCCCGCCTTCCGCCGTGCCTTTCGCCTCAAGGGCGGACGGGTTCGAAGCGTCGAGGGCCTGCCGAATAGGAATGCTCCGTACGCTCGCTGGCTTCTCGGCCTTGGGAACGCGCACCGTCAGCACACCCCGGTCGAAATGGGCTTCCGCCCCGCCGGGATCGCAGCCCTCGGGCAGACGAACGGACCGCGTGAAGCTCCCGTAGGGCGTCTCCAACAGGTACACCTTCGTCCCCTCGCCCATGTAGTCACAACGGACGTTGCCTTTCAGAGTGACGACGTCCTTCTCGATGGAGAGTTCCACGTCCTCATCCTGCGCGCCTGGAACGGCCGCGCGGATGTAAAAGGCGTCGGGACGCTCGTAGACGTCCATCGGAATGCTCCCGATGCCGGGAGCGGCGCCGCGCCAGGCGGACTCGAGGTTTCGCTCGACCGAGCGGAACAGATTATCGAACTCAGCAAACGGGTTTCGGTGGGTCAACGTGTTCATCGACTTACCTCTTCTATCTGTTAAGTAATTTGGGGGTCCTTTGCGGACCTCCCAATTTTTATAATCGACGGACCCGGCCTCGAAGTTCCCGGCGCACGGGAAAATTTCGATGTTTTCCAGGCCGCTTCTTCGTGATCTTCCTAAGGGCGCGGATCGGTCCGCTCGACCGATCGCACCAGTCCGAGCAGGCCGAGGGCATCAAAGCCGTCTCCTTCGTAAGCTTTCGCACGTTGGTCTTGGTATAGCGCTCGTCCCTCACCGCGTCCCCGATGATCCGGTTGGGCCAAAAGCTCACCACCTCCACCTCTAGGCGGCGCGTCCGCATCGAGGTCCGGAACGACGCCCGCCTCGGACAGAGTCATGAGTCCCGTCTTGACCTTAAAACCCATCGCGGCGGCAATCCGTCGCACCGCCGCGTCGTCCCCTCGCAGCCCTTCCGCATGCTTGTAGGCGGGTCCGGCGACCCGCGCTCCTGCGCGGGCTAGTTCCTGCGCCTTCTGCAGAACCGGCAAGGCGATCGCCGGTTGGTCGGGCAGGACGAGCACGCGGTAGCTCATCCCATCCGGCATAACGATCCTCCCGTCCCTGGCCTTCGCCCGGAGGAGCAGCGCGTTCGCCGCGACTACGTCGTGGTCGTAGCCCTTGCCCAAGCCCCCGGATCGCTCGCGCGGAGCTGGGCGAAGCTGGGTACGTTGTCGCCGTAGTAGACGAGCGCGTCCGCGACGGGCAACCCCCGTTGAAGCATCGCCTAACAACAGTTGAGATACGCGAGGAACGGCTCGGAGCGGTTCCACCACGTCACGATCGGGTTCAGGTGCGTTCCCGCGAAATACTGCTGCCCTGGAACGCCCTCGCTCTCCGGCGAACAGACGAAGGCGTGTCACACGAGGCGGTTCAGCCCCTCCGTGAGCGCGCGGTCGAAGCTCGGTTTCAAGTTGTCCCAGAGCGTCTCCTTCCAGTGCGGCCCGATCGTCGTGAACCCTTCCGCGAGTACGAGACGCTTGCCCTTCGTGTGCGCCGCCGAAGCGGGCTGCTTGACGAAGAAGCGATCCTCATCCTTCACCCGATGCGTCCACGAACGCGCCCAGAACTCCGACATTGGGGCATCGTCCATGCCGAGAAGCTGCTGCGCGTCGAACGGCGACGAGTGCGGCCCGTCCGACTCGGGATGGATCATCAGGCCGTGCCGATGGGCGAGGGCGGCGAAGGGCCGGTAATGATGGTCCGCCGCGAGATCGCCCATCGTCCGGCGGAAGTCGAACAGGAATCGGTTGCTCGCGTCCCGACTCCTCACGAGGGCGCCCACCATCACCGGGAGATAGCGCAGGGGATCGTAGCCGCGCCGCCGCCGGAACTCCGCGCGAAGCGTCGGCGTCCAGCTCGCCGCCTCGACCTCCCAGCTATCGGTATGCAGGTACCGCAGGCTCCGGAAATGTTTCGCGTCGCCGAGAAGCGGCTCGACGACCCTGCCCCAGTAGCGGCGGAACGCCCCCTCGTCGTAAGGATCGAGCGCGTAGCCCTTCCAGCCGTCGCTGGAGGTGGAGACCTTGGCGTGGTCGCCCACGGTGCAGCCGATCCGCAACACCCGCCAAGCCCCCTTCGGCGGCGTCCATCGGAGCGTCCCGCCCCGTCCCATCTTCCCGGTGAGATCCACCGCCGCCTCGGACGCCACCGCCGCTTCCCCAGCGATCGCCGGAACGTCGGTGAGGAGAGCCGACGTGTCCGGCGCCGACCAGACGAGCTTCTTCGCCGCATCCGCCGCCCACACCGAGAGCCCGCCGAGGTTCCAGCCGCTCTGGATGTTCAGGCTGATCTCCAGCCCCAACCAGTCCGCCTCGCGCAACGCGTGCCGATAGAGCTCGCGCCAAGCCGGCGAGGCGAAGTCTGGCCCGTGCGGAACCGGTGCGTTCCCCCCTGTTCGGCCCCGTTCGCGTCGCACAGGATCGCTCCCCCGAAACCCTTCTCGCGCATCCCCTCCAGGTCGCGCGTGATCGCGGCCTTCGTGACGTTGCCGTTGAGCCACCACCAGTAGGCGCGGAGCTTCGCCTCGTTCGGCGGAGATTCCCAGACGCTCTCCAAGGTGGGGCCGGGCGCGAGCACGGCGAGAAGCGCGAGGGCGGTCACCCCCCCTGGTCTACCCTTTCCTGCCGAAAACGAAAAAGAAGCCCCCGTTCGGAATATTCCGAAGGGAGCCGGCCGATCGAAGATGGAGCGGAGGAGGGGAGAGCGCCCCCGCTTCCTTTGGGATCGTTAGGGATAAGACCGCGTCAAAGCCTGTCAAAGGCCTCGGATTATTGCGATCCTGAGCGCAAGATCAGATTTATCGTGAGAAGTCGCGAGAAGCGCGATCCAGACGCCTCCCTGCCCCGAGCGAATCCTTGGGAGCGGTACCCTTTCCCCCATCGATCCCCGCTTCGCCCCCACCCTCCGCTCTCTCGGGCTCGACGACGCCTACGAGACGGCGTTCGACGCCTTCGAGACGGCCCTCTACCGCGCGAACGAGACCATGAACCTGACCCGCGTCCCGCGTGAGGAGGCATGGTTGCGCCACTTCGTGGATTCCCTCCTGTTCCAGGATCTCATCCCCCAGGGCGCCTCCGTTCTCGATGTCGGTACCGGCCCCGGCTTCCCCGCCTGGCCCCTGGCCTGCGCCCGCCCCGACCTCCAGGTGACCGCGCTCGATTCCAGCGGCAAGATGCTCGGCTTCCTCCGCTCCCAATCCCTTCCCAACCTGGAGATCGTGCAGGCTCGGGCCGAGGAGTGGGGACGGCGCGAAGCCTACGACGTCGTGACGGGCCGGGCTCTCGCCCCCCTTCCCCTCCAACTCGAACTGTCCGCGCCCGCTCTCAAGGTCGGCGGCCTCCTCATCCCGATGCGGACCCCCGCCGACGATCTGCGCGAACCCCTCTGGGAAGCCCTCGGCCTTCGCCCGGCGGGACGCGAGGAACGCACCCTCCCGGAGACCGACGTCGTCCGCGTCTTCCCCCTTTTCACCAAGGAAACCCCCACCCACGCCCGCTATCCCCGCCGCTGGGCGGAGATGAAGGTACGCCCCCTCGTGCGCTAAACGGGCCCTTTTACGGTCTGCCCCTGAGGAAAAGGGTTTGAGCCTGCCGACCATTAGGGCCAGACATGAGTCCCCTGCGTCGACTTGTGCCGCTCGCCGCCGTGGCGCTCGCGGCGTGCGCCCCCGCCCAAACCCTGATCAAGGACTCGCCGATTCACGGCATCCTCGAGACCTACTTCTACAGCACCCGGCTCGACCGGGGCGCCGTTCAGAAGCTCACCTGGGGCGAGTTCTACGCGAACCCGACGAAGGAGATCCAGCTCAAGTACTCGTTTGGCGTCTTTCCCGGCGGCCACATCTCGGACGAGGCGTACGCCTCTTACGCGAAGGACGCGCTCTACGTCCGGGTCGGACGCATGCGAACCGGGTTCGGCTTCAACGACTGGGCCAACCTGTTCTACAACGGCTTCAACAGCGTTCCCCTCGTGCGCCTCGCCCCCCTGAGCGACGGCGTCGCCCTGACCCGCCAGGATTCGGGCGTCGAGGTGACGCGGACCTTCGGCGACCTCCAGGTCGAGGTCGCGGGCGTCGACTCTTCCCTCACCCGCGACCAGTTCACCCCCGATAACGTCGATACCGGCATTCTCCGGCTCCAAGCCCCCGTCGGCCCCTTCATCGTCGGCCTCGACGCCCTCCATCGGCTGCGGCACGACGGCGGGATCTACGGCTTCGACGTGCGCTACACCGCGCCGCGCCTGATCGGTCGCCTGGAGTACTTCAACGGCGAGGGCCCCGGCGGCGGCCAAGGCGGCTACGTGGACGCCCAGTACCGCGTCCCCAAGTTTCCGCGGACCCAACTCGTCGCCCGGTCGGAGTACCTCAAGCCTGGCGGCGGAGGCGACCTTATCGTGCGCCACACCGTCGGCGTGCGCCAGATCGTCTGCAACTACCTCCAGCTCAACGTGAACTACGGCTGGGGCCAAAACCTTCTGAACGCCCCCGCCTTCCCCGCCGCCGGAACCGACAACTTCTCGGCCCGCGCCCTGTTCCAGCTCCGATTCTAGAAACGCCATGATCGTCCTCGCTCCCCTTCTTCTCGTCGCCTCCGGCGCGTCCGGAACCGTGACCTTCGCGAACGGCAAGCCCGCCGCGAACGCCGTCGTCTTCCTCCAGGGCGGGCCCAAACCGACCCCGTTGGCAAACGTGGTCATCGACCAGCGCGACCACAAGTTCATCCCCCACGTCAGCGTGGTCACCGTCGGCACGAACGTTCGCTTCCCGAACAACGACGCCGTGTTCCACAACGTCTTCACCGAGTACCACGCCGCGCACTTCGACCTCGGGATGTACCCGCGCGGCAAGTCGAAGTTCCAGACCTTCGACCGCGCGGGCATCGCCGTCCTCATGTGCACCGTCCACTCGGAGATGAGCGCCTACGTCGTCGTCGTCGACACCCCCTACTTCGCGACCGCCGACGGCAAGGGACGATTCACCATCCCGAACGTCCCGGCGGGCAAGTACCACGCCCAGGTCTGGCACGAGAACGGCGAGAAGGACGCCGAGGACGTCACCGTCGGCGACGGCGGCAGCCTGAGTCTCAAGACCCACAGATAGATCCATGCGCCTCACCATCGGTACTCAGATGCGCCTCTTGGTCACGATGGTGGCCATGGGCTTCGGGCTCTGCGTGCTCGTCACCTTCCGGCTCCTCGCGGCCCGGCAGGCGGACGGCGCGATCCGTGCCGACGGCGAGGCCGTCCAGTCCGCCCTCCGAACCACGATCCGGGACCGGGGCGGCCTCCAGGCCAAGCTCACCGGCTACCTCGCGACCAGCCCCCGCGTCACGATGCTGACCGAAGGCGACGCCGTCAGCGCCCAGGACGTGATCGGCGAGCTGCGCGAGACCGCCGGGGTCGACGGGATGCTCCTGTTCAACGCCGACCGCAAACGGCTCGGCGCGGCGGGCTTCAAAGATCCCAAGAGCGCCGAGGCGGCGGCGAAGGAGCTTATCGACAAGGCGTTCGAAGGGCAGAGCGGCCACACGATCGCGGAGGCCGACGGCGATCCCATGCTGATCGCCGTCGCCCCGTTCCGCATCGGCGAGTACGTCAAGGGCGCCATCGCCACGTTCCTGAGAATGGACGCGACGATGGCGCGCACCACGGGCGAGAGCGTCCGTGGCGACGTCGCGTTCGTCCACCAAGGCCGCATCCTCGGCGCCTCGCTTCCGGTCGGGGGCCTCCGGCTCCAAGAGGGCAAGGCGGTCCAGACCCTCACGATTCGCGGCGTGCCCTACGTCGCCCAGTACGCGACGATGCCGGAGACGCCCGAAGAGGACCGCCTCGGCGTCGTCACCCTCCAGAGCGTGGACGACGCGACCGCGACCTACCGCCAGCTCACGTCGGCCTTCGTGGTCGTGCTCGCGGCGGTCACCGCGGTCTCCCTGCTGGGCGGCGCGGCCCTGACCCAGACGCTGACGCGCCCCCTCGACCGGGTCGTGCGCGCCGCCCAGGTTCTTCAGAAGGGCGAGTGGCCCGCCCCCTTCAACACCCGCCGCAAGGACGAGGTCGGACTGCTCCAGCAGGTCTTCGACGACATGACCGCCTCGATGCAGGCGGATCAGGCGCGTCTGCTCGCCATGCTCGACCGCGACCCGCTGACCGAGCTCGAGAACCACCGGAGCTTCAAGCAGCGGCTCGATCAGGAAGCCTCGCGCGCCGCCGCCTCGGACGGCGCCCTGAGTCTCGTCCTGATCGACCTCGACCGCTTCGGCGCCTACAACGACGACCACGGCCACGCGGCGGGCGACCGCCTCCTGGTTTCGGTCGCCCAGGCGGTCCGGGCGGCGGCCCCCGAGTTCGCCCACGCCGCGCGCCACGGCGCCGACACGTTCGCGATCCTCATGCCCCAGGTGGGCCCCGACGTCCTCGACGGCCTGATGGAGGGGTTCGCCCAGGCGGTGCGCGGCTGCGGCGCGACCGCCGCCGTGGGCGGAGCCGCCTTCCACCGCGACGCTCAGGAGTCCGGCGGCCTCGCCCTCGCCGCGGGTCTGGCCGTCGGGCGCGCCCAGCGTCTGGGCGGCGACCAGGCGGTGGGCTTCGACACCGTCGGGGAGGAAGGCGCCGACCCCTACGAGGTCAGTCGCCTCGTGCAGGACGCCAGCCTCGCCACGATCCAGGCCCTCGCGGCGGCGGTCGACGCCAAGGACCCCTACACGAAGGGCCACTCCCTGCGCGTCGCCGAGATGTCGCGCGACCTGTGCGCCTGGATGGGCGGGACGCCCGAGGAGGTGGATCGGATCTACCGGTCGGGAACGCTCCACGACGTGGGCAAGATCGGCGTTCCCGACGCGATCCTGAAGAAGCCCGCCCGCCTGGAGGAGGACGAGCGCCGGACGATGGAGGCGCACCCCGTGCTGGGCGAGATCATCGTGCGCAAGGTGCCGCAGTTGGAAGACCTGCTCCCCGGCGTGCGCCACCACCACGAGACGTACGACGGGCGCGGCTACCCGGACGGCCTCGCGGGCGACCGCATCCCGCGCATGGCCCGCCTCATGGCGGTCGCCGACACCTACGACGCGATGACCAGCGATCGCCCCTACCGGAAGGGCCTCCCCATCGAGGTCGCCCTGGCCGAGATCACGAAGGGCGCCGGAACCCAGTTCGACCCCGCGATGGCCCAGGCGTTCTGCGAGATGATCCGCGCGCGCGTCGAAGCCGAAGCCACGCTGGACGAAAAGATCGCCGCGTAAGCCGCCCTCCCAGGCCCTCTTCCCACCCGTCAGAAAGGGGGCGAGAAGGGGCGTTCTACGAGAAAAACGACGGGATTCCGTCGTTTTTTCGCGCGCTTCCGGAGGGGCGAAGACGTTCACGATCTTGAGTAGGCGGTGATCTTGTCGGCGATCCGCTTCGCCCACGCGAACTCCTCGTCGTCGAGGGAATCGTAGGCTTCCGCCACGCGAACCCTTTCGTCCTGGGCTTCCTGTTCGCTTTGCTCGTTGTCCTCCCGCGTGCGGCCATCAGGGAGGACGATCTCCTCGCGCTGCCGCGGAAGGCCATGACCGAGCAGGCAGCGGTAGACCGCGATCACCTCACGAATCTTCGCGGGGCGCTGAGCGATGACGACGCCACTGCGGTCCCGGACTTCCTCCTTGAACGTGCCCTGGAGTATCTCGCGCATCACTTCGGTGGCCTCGTCCGCCGTTTGGAGAACGACGCCACGGACTTCGGCGATGGGTTTTCGTCCCACGCCGACGGTGTTGCCCGCCTTGAGCCAGCCGCCGTTGCGGCCCGGTCTTCGCTTCTGGGGCGTGTTCTTCGCCGGGGAGTCATGGGCCGGTGAATCTTGGGGAGCTTTGGGATCGGACATAAGTCTCTCGGAGGCGGGGCCGCATCGCTGCAAACGATACGGCCCGCCGCTCCCTTTTCAAACAAAAGCTTTTCGGCCCCGCGATCCCAGAGAGACTCCGCACCCCATCGTCGAGCTTCGTCCTTAGCCCTATCAACGACTCTGCGACGTGGTGACCAGCGATCGCTCCTACGGGCAAGATCTCCCCATCGCGGTCGCTCTGGCCGAGATCACGAAGATCGCCGACGCCCCGTTCGATCCCGCGGTAGCCAAGCCTTCCGCAGGACGATCCGCGTGCGTCGAGTCCCGCCGGACGAAAACTCGCCCCTAGACCATCTCCGATTCCTATCCAGGCGAACGCGGAGCGTGTCGTCGCATACGGAGCTTGCGCGAGAGCGCCACACCGTCCCAGAGTAAGTCTCGTCGTCTATCCGATTGGAGTTTCTTCGGCCCCTTGGACGAAACCACGAATGTTAGGCCGTCGACGTGGTCTTTCGGGGAGGGCGGGCTTTTAGCGGGATTACGAGCGAGGGGGATGGGCTATGCTCTTCGGCTACCGTCCGATGCCGAACGACCCGCCTTCCGCTGCCCCCGCCTCCACCGCTCTCGTCCGCGCCGTCGGCGTTCGCATGGCGTTCGGCGGGGTCGAGGTCGTCAAGGGGGTCGACCTGGAGCTTCGCGCGGGCGAGGTCCACGCGATCATGGGCGAGAACGGCGCGGGCAAGTCGACCGTCGCCAAGCTCATCGCGGGCGTCTACCGCCCGACCGGGGGCCACGTCGAGGCGTTCGGCGAACGCGCGGATTTCGCCAGCCCCCGCGCCGCCCTGGAGCGAGGCATCGCCCTCATCCACCAGGAGCCCCTCGTGTTCCCGGACCTGACCGTCGCGGAGAACGTCTCGATGGGCCACCCCCCGATGCGGAGCGGCCGCATCGACTGGCACGCGACCGAAGAGCGGGCCGCCACGCTGCTCGTTACCCTCGGCGCGAAGTTCGACGCCCGACGCCTCGCCGGAGTGCTTTCCGTCGCCGACCAGCAGACCATCGAACTGGCCGCCGCCCTCGCCCACGACGCGCGCGTCCTGATGATGGACGAGACCACGGCGGCGCTCACCCCGAAAGAGGTCGCGGAGCTTTTCGAGACGGTGCGTCGGCTCCGGGACGACGGACGGGCGATCGCCTTCGTCAGCCACCGCCTGGACGAGATCTTCGCGATCAGCGACCGCATCACCGTGATGCGCGACGGCGAGAAGGTCGCCGAGCGGGCGACCCGCGAGACCGACGTCGGGGAGATCGTGAGCCTCATGGTCGGGCGAACGGTCACGTCCTCGCGCGTTCCCCAGCGGCGTCCGGCGGCGGAGCCGATCCTGCGGGTTCGGGGACTCACCTCGTCCCGCTTCACGGACGTCAGCCTCGAGGTGCGCCCCGGCGAGATCGTCGGCCTCGCCGGGCTGGTGGGCGCCGGGCGCACGGAGGTCTGCGAGGCGATCTTCGGCGTCACCCGCCCGACCGGAGGCACGGTGGAGATCGCGGGCGAGACGGTGTCGTTCCGAAACCCTCGGGAGGCGGTGGCGAAGGGCCTCGCGATGGTCCCGGAGGATCGCCAGCGCGACGGCCTCCTGCTTCCGCTCAGCATCGCCACGAACGCGACCCTTCCCGGACTGCGCGGCGTGTGGCTCCGGCCCAAAGCCGAACGCAAGACCGCCGAGGCGGCGACCGCTCGCCTCCGCACCGCCCTCCGGTCGGTCGACCAGCCCGTCGGCGAGCTTTCGGGCGGCAACCAGCAGAAGGTCGCCTTCGCCAAGTGGACGCTCACGAAACCGAGGCTTCTGATCCTGGACGAGCCGACGCGGGGGGTGGACGTCGGCGCCAAGGAGGAGGTCCATCGATTGATCCGCGAGCTGGTGGACGACGGGCTGGCGATCCTGCTCGTCTCGTCCGACCTGCCGGAGGTCCTAGACCTGAGCGACCGGGTCCTCGTCATGCGGGAGGGCCGCTTGGCGGGCGAGTTCCCCGGCGACGCGGCGACCCCCGAAAGCGTCATGGCCGTCGCGACCGGAGTCGCCACGGGGAACGCCGTGGGGGGCGATGCGTAAGGTCGAGTTCGGCGTGCTCGCCATGTTCCTTCTCGTCGTGGTCGCCACCGCGATCCGGGAGCCGCGCTTTCTCGGCGTCGACAGCCTGGGCGGCATCCTGCTCTACCTGCCGCTTCTCGTTATCGTCGGGATGGGCCAGATGCTCGTCATCGTGACGCGCGGCATCGACGTCTCGGTCGGCTCGATCGTCGGCGTCGCGGGCTTGGTCGTCGGCATGACGTTCCGCGCGCAACCGGGCATGAACGTCCTCCTCGGGCTTTTGGAGGGCCTCGGAGCCGGACTCGTTTTGGGCGGGCTGAACGCGGCGGTGATCGCCTGGGGCCGCGTCCCGCCGATCGTCGCCACGCTCGGAACGCTCAGCGCCTACCGGGGGCTGGCCTTCATCGTCAGCGGCGGCAAGCAGGTCAGCGCGAACGACCTTCCTGAAGGGCTCGTTCGGCTCGCTTCCGACGGACCGGTCCACTTCGGGAAGGCCGTGCTGCCCTGGAGCCTCCTCATCGCCCTGCTCGTCGCGCTCGCGACGGCCTTCTTCGTGCGCGACACGCCCGCCGGTCGCGCCGTGTACGCCCTTGGCGGAAACCCGGAGGCGGCGCGCCTGCGCGGCCTGCCCGTCGTGCGGACCACCGCCCTCGTCTACGCGGCAAGCGGCGCCTTGGCGGGCCTCGCCGGGGTGCTGTTCGCCGCGCGCTACGGTACGGTCAATCCCGGCAGCGCCGGGGTCGGCCTCGAACTGAGCGTGATCGCGGCGGTGGTCGTCGGTGGGACCCGGGTGACGGGCGGCGCGGGCTCCGTCGTCGGCGTCCTGCTGGGCTGTCTGCTCCTCGCCACCATCGGGCAGGCCCTTGCGGCGCTGGGCATCGACGCCACCTGGCAGGGCCTCGCCTACGGGCTCGTGATCCTGATCGCGCTCCTGCTCGGTCGCTTCCTGCGGGGGAAGGAA
Organism: uncultured Fimbriimonas sp.; assembly: GCA_964516175.1. Lineage (GTDB taxonomy): Bacteria > Armatimonadota > Fimbriimonadia > Fimbriimonadales > Fimbriimonadaceae > Fimbriimonas. Next base: position 121,635 of record CAZEWR010000001.1, read on the forward strand.
GCGTGAGGCGCGAGATCGTGCCCGCCGTCCTCGCGGTGGCGGTGTTCGCCCACGGCGCGACGACGTCGCCCCACTTCCTCGACCTGCGCTACCTGCTCGACTCCTCCACGCTGTACGTCGAGACCGGGCTTCTCGCGCTCGGGATGACCCTCGTGATCGTCGCGGGGGCGATCGACCTTTCCGTCGCCGCGACCCTCGCGCTCGTCGCCTGCGTCGTCACGAAGCTGCTGAACGCGGGCTGGCCCGCCCTGGCCGCCCTTCCCTTCGGGCTCGGTCTGGGAGCCGCCCTCGGCGCGATCAACGGCCTTCTCGTCGCCCGCTTCCGGCTTCCCTCGTTTATGGTGACCTTCGCGACGATGGCCGCCTACCGGGGCCTCGCCCAGGTTCTCGTCGGGACGCAGTCCGCCCGCGTTCCCACGCCCTTGACCGGCCTCGACCTCGTCGCGGTCCCCGGAACGCCGATCCCGGCGCCGCTCGCCGTCTTCGGGGTCGCGGCGCTCGCCGTCGCCCTCGTGCGGCACCGGACGGTATTCGGCCGGCGGCTCGTCGCCCTCGGCACGAACGAGCGGGCCGCCTTCTACGCGGGCGTCCCGACCGCCCAGACGACGGTCGGCGTGTTCGCCCTCTCCGGCCTGCTCGCCGGGCTGGCGGGGCTGCTCATCGCCTCGCGGCTCGGGGTCGCTCGCTACGACCACGGGCGGGGGACGGAGGTGGACGCCATCGTCGCCGTCGTGCTGGGCGGCGCGAGCATCGCGGGCGGCAGCGGGACCGTCGCGGGCACCCTCCTCGCCCTGCTTCTCGTGGGTCTTCTGCGCACCGACATGGGGCTCGCCAACGTTACCGCCGAGTACCAGCTCGCGGCGATCGGGACGCTCCTGATCGGAGCGGTGTTGTTGGGAAGGAAGAAGGGTCGTTAGGCCGCAAGGCCCAACGACCTTACCGGCTCGCGTTTCCGAGCAGCCGATGGGCGATCTCGAAGTAGATCACGAGGCCCGTGGCATCCACGAAAGTCGAGATAAACGGAGCGCTCATCACCGCCGGATCGAGGCCGAGCCGCTTGGCCGCCAAGGGCAGGAGCGAACCGACCGACGTCGACCATAGGATGATCGCGGGCAGGGTCAGGCCGACGACGACCGAAAGGCTCAATCCCGATCCCCATCCGATGATCGGGATGTTCAGATAGGCACGCAGAAAGCCGACCGTCCCGAGGATGGCGCCCCCGATCAGCGCGGTCGTGATCTCGCGCCGCATGATGCGCCACCAGTCCTCCGTTCGGACCTCGCCCAAGGCGAGGGCGCGGGTGATGGTGGTGGTGACCTGGGAGCCGCTGTTGCCGCCCGCGCCGATAAGGAGCGGGATGAAGAAGGCCAGAGGGTTCATCTTCAGGTCGTCGCTTCCCTGCCCATAGTAACGAAGGACGTTGCCGGTGAGGCTCTCCGCGACGAACAGGCCGAGCAGCCACGGCACCCGGCGCTTGACCAGTTCCCAGACGCTGAGCGACAGGTACGCCTCCGCGTCGCCCGAGACGGCGCCCATCTTGAGGACGTCCTCGGTGTCCGCGTCCTCCAGAACCTCCGCCGCGTCGTCGGCGGTGACGATCCCCATCATCCGTCCCCGGTCGTCCAGCACGGGCATCGCGCTGAAGCCGTAGCGGGCGAGGGTGCGGGCCAGTTCCTCCTGCGGCATCGTCACCGGCACGGAGATGGGGTCGTCGTTCATCCGGTCCCGCGCCTTGTCCGAGGGATCGGCGCGCAGGACGCGCCGGAGGGTGAGCACGCCGAGGAGGTGGCGATCCTCGCTGAGCACGTAGATCGTGTTGACGGTCTCGAACTCCTCGTCGCGGGTGTGGCGGATCACGTCGATCACCGCCTCCATCGTCATGTCCGGGGTGACCTCGACGAAATCCTCGGTCATGAGCTGGCCTGCCGAGTCTTCGGGGTAGCTCAGCAGACGGCGAATCTCCTGCGCGTCCTCGTTGGGGATCACGCGCAGCAGGGCCTCGAACCGCTCGGGGTCGAGTTCCTCGCGCAGCTCGACGGCGTCGTCCATCGGCAGGACGTCGAGGTAGTGGGCGAGGGTCGTGTCGGGAAGCTCGTTGACGAGTTTGCGCGCCGTCTCGGTCGGCAGCTCCACCATCACGTAGGCGGCGGTCTCGGGGTCGAGCAGTTGAAGAAGGTGCAGGGCCTCGTCGCGTTCCAGTCGCTGGAACGCCTCGGCAATGTCCTCAGGGCGCACGCCTTCAAGGGTCGCGCGCAGGGCGTCGGGATCGTCGGCAAGCGCGCGAAGGCGCTCCACGAAGGCCTTTTCGTCGGTTCTCATGGCGGCTTTTTTCCTGATGGTTAAGCCGCCGGAATCAGGAGGGGCCGACGGCGCTAGCGTTCGTGACTGTCCATTGCTTTGTTGCCCCGGACACGACAAGTCCAAGGGCTCCTCTTGGGGGACATCGAGAATCGTACCCGTGTTCAGGCGACTCCCGCCGAGGTCCATCGAGCCCGAGGGGAACCCACGAGCGGCAAAACCCTTCCCAACGCCTAAGATGGCGATCAAGCTCAAGCCTTTGAAGGATCAGACGATCCTGATCACCGGCGCCTCCAGCGGCATCGGCCTCCAGACGGCGAAGGACGCGGCCAAGCGGGGCGCGAACGTCGTGCTCGTGGCCCGGAACGAGGCGGTTCTCCAGAAGGTCGCCCAGGAGATCGAGACGGCGGGCGGAAAAGCGCTCGCGATCGCCGCCGACGTGGCCGACCGAGCGGCCTTGGAGAAGGCGGCCGACGCCGCCGTCGATCGCTTCGGCGGCATCGACACCTGGGTGAACAACGCAGGGCTCGGCCTGTTCGGAAAGCTGGAGGAGACCGACACCGACGACGCCAAGCGGATGTTCGACACCAACTTCTGGGGCGTCGTGAACGGCTGCCTGGTCGCGCTCAAGATCCTCAAGGCCAAAGGCGGCGCGCTGATCACCATCGGTAGCGTCGAGTCGGACACGACGACCCCGCTCCAAGCCATGTACGCGTCGAGCAAGCACGCGGTTCAGGGCTACATCGACGGTCTACGGGTCGAGCTCGCCGCCGAGAACGCGCCGGTCTCGGTCACGCTCGTCAAGCCTTCTGCGATCAACACGCCTTTCGGGCAACACGCGCGCAACTACACCGACAAGCAGCCTCAGCTTCCGCCGCCCGTCTACCCGCCCGAGGAGGTCGCCTACGCGATCCTCCACGCCGCCGAGCATCCGCGGCGCGACGTGATCGTGGGGAGCGGCGGGCGCATGATGAGCGGCCTTCAGTTCCACGCCCCGTCCTTGATGGACAAGATCAACGAGAAGGTCCTGATCAACATCCAGAAGCGAGACGAGCCCGCCCGTCAGCCGCTCGGAACGCTGCACCGGTCGGGAAGTACGGGCGAGGTCTACGGGGACGAGCCTTTCCGCAAACCCGGTCCGAGCCTCTACACCCGCGCGACGCTCAACCCGATCATCGCGGTCTCGACGGTCGTGGCGGCGGGAGTGGCGGCGGCGATCTTCGTCTACCGCGACGAGGTCGGGAAACGGCTACGGCGATAGGCGTCGGGGGATCCAGCACGAGACGCGTTGGCGGTACGACTCGAACTCCTCGCCGAAACGCTCGGCGAGGTCGCGTTCTTCGTGGGGTCGGATCGCCCAGTTCCAGATCGCCGACCCGACGAGGGCGTAGACGACCACGAGCCACGACGAGGCGATCAGTCCGACCGCCACGCCTTGCGTGATGCCCGCGACCGCCATCGGGTTGCGTACGAAGCGGTAAGGTCCCGCGACGACCAGACGTTTCGCCATCGTCGCGGGCAACGGGGTTCCCTCGCCGCGCTTCGCCATCGTCCACGCGGCCCAGACGCCGAATGCGCTGGCAAACAGGAACGAGACGCCGCCCAGCGCGCGACAACCCCAAGGGAACGGCACGTCAAGCATCCAGCGGCGCTCTAAAAGGACGAGGGCGCCGGGTCCGACGCCGAGAAAGATCACCCAGAAGGTCACGAGCTGACGAAGGGTGCGGACGAAATGCCCCTCGGAGTCGGAGGTGGTGCGGAAGACGAACGGTCCTTGGATCATCCACTCGGTTGGGATCCGGCCTCTAAGGAGCAAGGTGGCCGCGAGGATCGTACCGCCGCTCGCCGCGACCATCAGGAGGGCTCCCCAAGCCGCCTCGCGCGTGACGGTCGCGGCGAACAACATGCCGATGGTGACGAGAAGGGTCCAGGCGAGAGTCGTCCAGACGGCCCATCTCAAACGGACCGCCGCGAAAAAGGAGGTGACGACGAACAGCGGAACGTCGAGGTAGGCGATTTCGGTGGGCAGACTTCCGAGGGTCGTCCATCGAACCTTCGGCACGGTGAAGACGCCGACCCACCAGAGAGCACCAGCGAGGCTCTGGAGAGCGAAGTAAACTCGACCTAAAGCCCTTTCCTTCATCGGCGCAAGCCTACTCCCCGATGGACGTGAGCCACCAAGGAACAGGCGGCTTAGCGACGATGCGCGCACCCAGAAGTCTTATTTAGTATCGGGAACGAACTTCAGGGCCTCACCGTTCATGCAGAACCTCCAGCCGGTCTTATCCTTAGGCCCGTCGTCGAACACATGGCCCAGGTGGCCGTCGCACTTGGCGCAGAGAATCTCGGTGCGGCGCATCCCATAGCCGGTATCGAGCCGGTACCACACCGCGTTCTTCGTGATCGGTTGGTAGAACGAGGGCCATCCCGTCCCTGAGTTGAACTTGGCGTCGGTCTTGAACAACGAATTGCCGCAGGCCACGCAGTGAAACACGCCTTTGACGTGCACATCGAGCAGGGGAGAACAGAAGGCCGCCTCGGTGCCATGACCGCGAAGGATCGCGTACTGCTCCTTCGTCAGGCGCTTTCTCCATTCCGATTCGGGAAGCACGATGCGATCTTTTCTTTCGGGCGCGCGCGTCGTGAGGGTCAGCCCTGGTGTAGGGTTCGAGCGGTCATTGGGACCGACGGCGACGGGCGCCCCTTGCGGTTCGTCTTCTTGGCCGAGGGCAGCGAAACCAAGCGCGGCGAGCGACGCAAGGCCGATAACGACGAGCGTGGTCTGCGGATTCACACCTTATTCAACACCTTTCGAGCGGCGAAAGTTTCAAACTTTGAGTTCCTTCAGCCCAGGGGAGGGCTTCTGGCCTATAGGAGCGTCTACACCAACCCTCGTTACCGTCATCGCGACGACCATCTCCGTGTTATGATGCGGGGATGGTGGGAAAGGCCCTTCGTCGCCGCATCCTGTTCTACGGAAGCTTCCTCGCGACCATCCTGGGGTTCTATTCTTACCAGCCGGTTCGGATCGATCTTTTCCCACGCCCGGTTCCCCGCCCGAATCCCCTCGTCGATCCAGACGCGAAAGGGTTGTTCGCCAGAGGCGCGCGGGTGGCGCTCCTGAGCGCCCATCCCGACGATGCCGAGTACTACGGGGGCGGGCTCCTCGCGAGGCTCCACAAAACCGACGCGCACGTTCGACTCGTCGTCATGACGGACGGCGACAAGGGTTTCTACCCTTGGGAGGACGCCGCCGCGAACCGTCGGTCGCGCCGAGCGGAGCAGACGGCGGCCGCGAAGGCCTGGGGAGCGGCGAGCGTCACCTTCCTCGGCTTTCCCGATGGTCGCCTTCGAGAAAACGACGATACGGTTCGCAAGGCGGCGGAAGCTCTCCGAGGCGCCGAGTGGGTCGTGTCGTTCGACGCGGATTTCCCGCCCCGCGTGTCCCACGGCGACCACCGAGTCGCGGGGGCGGTCGCCGAGCGGGCGGCTCGGGATGCCGGTGCGCGCTGGCTCGTTCGCTTCGCAACCCACGCTCCGAACGGCGCTTTCGACCTGACGGGCTTCGACCTAGAACACCGCGCCTTGCTCGACCTGCACCGGAGCCAGTTCTCGGGGGAGAAAGAGACTCGCGTCTGGGGCACGATCTTCGAAACGGGCCTAGCGGACGGTGAGTCGATCGGAAAGGAGTACGGCGTCGCGTTCCGGGCGACGCGGCTCTGACCTCTGGAACGTTCGGAATGCGGTAACGTCCGGCCCATGCGTAAGGCGCCCGTCATCGTCGTCGGTCTTTTCGCCGCAGGTCTCGCTCTGGCAGGGGTTGTGGTCCAAGGGAGAAACCCGAACTCGCAATACCGGCTCGGTCCCGATTCGATGGCTCAGGAGGGCGTCCCAAAGGGCGAGATCCAAGGGCCGTTCGTCCTGCCGAGCGGGGTCTATCCGGGAACCGCCCACACCTACTGGGTGTACGTGCCCGCACAGTACGACCCGAAGATCCCGACCGCGCTAATGGTGTTCCAGGATGGAGCCGCGTTCAAGGATCCGAACGGCGAAATGCGGGCGCCGAACGTGATGGACAACCTGATCTACCGGCGGGAGATCCCCACGATGCTCGGCGTCTTCATCAATCCGGGCCACACACCCCAGCAACCCGAGCCGACGCCCCAAGACTGGGGGGACGGCGACACGAATCGGCCCGAGGAGTACAACCGCCCTGACGACAAGTACGCGCGGGTGGTGACCGAGGAGCTCGTCCCTGCCTTGAACAAGGCGTACAACGTCTCGAAGAATCCGGAGATGCGGGGGATCGGCGGTTCCAGCTCGGGCGCGATCGCCGCCTTCAAGACGGCCTGGGAGCGTCCGAACGAGTTCCGCAAGGTGTTGAGCGTCGTGGGTAGCTTTACCAACCTTCGGGGTGGCGACGTCTACCCAGAACGTGTGGAAAAGAGCGGAAGGAAGCCGCTACGGGTATTCCTATGCGATGGGCGCAACGACAACCGAGGCGTTCGCAACGGGGTTTACGACCCACGCATGGACTGGTTCTTCCAGAACGTGCGGCTGGCAAAGGCCCTTACGAAGAAGGGCTACGACCTGAACTACGCCTGGGGCCTGAACAGCCACGGCCAGAGCTTCGGCAAGGTCGTCTTCCCCGACATGATGCGCTGGCTCTGGCGCGACGCGTCCGTCTCGACCGATCCGAACGACGCGATCGAACGAGGTTTCCGAGAGCCGACGGTCAAGAAAGACTAACGTCTTTAGCGGGCATGAGGACGAACGGGCCGTAACGGGCGCGCCTTCGCTTGTCCAGCGGAGACGGACCAAGGATTTCCGGTCTTCGGCCTTCGTTTCAGCCCGAAGGGGCGACCTACCTAAGGTAGGTCGCCGAGCTCAGGGCTTCGTCCGTCTTGACCTCGGCGACCGCACGGGCAATCGCGTCAACCAGAGAAGGCATGATCCAAACCCGTTCGCTCCGAAGCCCCGAGACGAGGGGGCGCGCGTCCGTCGGATAAAGATGGGCGTAGGGCTCTTCGAGGACGAGGCTTTGGTCCAACCCAGCGCTCTCCGCCACGCGGCGGGCGAACTCGACGGGGGTTGTGGTTTGCGCGTTCGCTAGATGAACGGCGCCTTCCACGCGATCGATCAGGAGGTCTAAGGCGTTATGGACGAGGTCCGGGGCATAGGTGGCCGCCCAAACGACGTCGCCTGCCATTGTGCAGGAGGTACCTCGACCGAGCGTCCGGAGCGTTTCCCTTACGAGGCAAGGCCGCCCTTCGCATCCGAACAGCGTCCCGGTCCGAACGATCAAGGCCTCGGGCATCTCCCGAATGGTCGCCGCCTCAAAACGAGCCTTGGCGATTCCCGGCGGATCGGTCGGCGACACCGCGTCGCTTTCGACGTAAGGCGTTCCTTTCCGCCCATCGAAGACCCGATCGTCCGAAACGACGAGAAGGCGTGCGACAATCTCGGCGCAGCCCAGCGCGAGCCCTCCCGCATCGCCTGAGATGGGAGGCTCCAGAGCGACTACCGCCCAAGGGCGGTAAAGCTCCAGCGTTCGGCGAACCTCAGCCGGAGACTCAAGGAAGTCCTTTGCCACGACGACGCGGTCGAGTCCCCGCAAGTCGCAGATCGACGCGAAAACCGAAGCGAGGCCCTCTCCCTCGCCTACGATCATCAAGGGACGGCGCGCGCTCGACGGCTTCTTCGGAAAAAGAGCCGTCTTGGGGTTCGCCGCCTTCTTGGAGTCAGAGGCGAGCACGGGCGGATAGAGCAGGCGCACGGGTCGCTCCCACCATCCGTCACCCGCTATTTCCGGTTCGCGGCCACGGGCGAGCGCCTTCACGGCTTGGGCCAGCGCGGTCGGGCGCGGCTCGGGCGATCGAAGGTCGAACACGCCGGATTCGTAGCGATTCGCGTCGCAAGTGAGCAAGGAACACCAATCGTGCGCACCGAAGAGGGACCAGACGGTAACGGCGCGAACGTCACACCCCGAGCGTCGCGCTTCCTCAGCCTCGGTCCATACGTAGCGCAGCCAGCGCACCTGTTCTTCGCGCGTACAACCGAGGTGGCACTCGGTGATCGCAAGGGGTAGACGGTAACGGTTCCACGCCTCTTGGAGCAAAGCCGAAGGCCCATCGATGCCTCCAGCCAGAACGCGGACGGCCTCCACGTCCGCAAAGCGGTCGCGAGCGTTGTCTCCGTGCGTCTCGGCAGGATAGCGATCAAGGCGGTGGTCGAGGAACCGTTCGCTCGTCAGATAATAGTTGACCCCGAGGATGTCGGGAGGACAGGGATGATCGAGGAACCAAGCCAGTTCACGTTCGTCGACGCCGTCGCGCACAAGATGGGGCCACATCGGATGGTGGCGATCGACGCGTCCGCAAAGCAGGTCCCAGCCCAGCCAGCGACGCTCGTTGTCGAAGTCAGCCTGGTATCTCAATTGCGATGTCGCGTGGCTTTTACCCAGATCGTCCGTCTGCACGAGCCGAGCCTTCGGGTTCGTCTTTCGGATCGCCTCCATGCTGAGCACGGTGGCTTTGACCTGATTCAGGAGCGCGGTCGCGAAGCTGAGCCCGTCCGTCGCGTGGGGATACCAATGGCCGTATAGCGCACTGAACCGGGCGGTGGTAAGGGGCTCGTTCACCGGAGTGTAGGCGTCGATCCAGGGATACCGCTCCGCGACCGCCCGCGCGTGTTCCGCAAGGCCAGAAGGAAATCCCTCGTCCAAGAGGTTCGTATAGTGGGGCCCGCTCCCATGATGGACGAGGCCGGCGATGGGCGCGATGCCCCGTTCCCGAAGTCTGCCGAGGCTATCGTCGGCGAATCGCCAATCCCGTTCTTCCGACCGCTCAGGAGCGGTTCGTTCCCAGAGGATGGGGTATCGAAGCGTTTTGATCCCAAGTTCGGCGACGCGGTCGAGGTCATCCAACCGGCCGAGGTGCCCGCTTTTCTCGAACTGATCGTGAAAGCGGTCGCCGACGCGGTTGACCGTGCATTCCAGACCTCCCCAGAGTTCTCCTTCGCGTTGCATCATAAGCCTCGACGCGGAAGCCGTCCCTTGAAGGGACGGCTTCCGCGCCAGACCTAGGACCTTGGCGGACTCAGTAGGGTTCAGGTTAAAACCCTTCTACTTTACGGAACCGTGCGGAGAGTTCTGTGTAACAGGTTCTTCACCGACGGAGTCATGGCCGTGAGCGGAGGGTCGCTGGCGCGACGGTACGGACTGGCGGCTACACGTCGACGTCCCCTCTTTCAGAGGGGACGCTTTCCGGCTCAAAGGGCCGCTTTGAGGGCTTCGACGTACGCGTCGATCTGAGCCTTGGTGCGGATCTCGGTGACGGCGACGAGGAGGTGGTTCCCCATGCCCTCGTAGTAGCCGCCTAATGGGAGCCCAGCGAGGATTCCCTTCCCCAGCATCGCGTCGCGAACCTCAGTGGCATCATTGGGAAGTTCAAGGACGAACTCGCAGAAGGTCTTGCCTTCGTTCCACACCTTGACGCTTTCGGGAAGCTGCGACTGGAGGTAGCGGGCGTTGTTCAGAGAGGTCTGAGCGACCGAGCGCATCCCGTTCTTGCCGAGGGCGGTCATGTAGACGGTGGCGGCGAGGGCCATGAGGGCCTCGTTGGTGCAGATGTTGGAGGTGGCCTTCTCGCGACGGATGTCCTGCTCGCGGGTGCGAAGGGTCATGACGAAGCCCTCGCGGTCGCCGTGCGCCTCCTTGGTCTTGCCGACGATGCGACCGGGGATTCGGCGAACGTGCTCCTTCTTGCAGGCGAAGAGGCCGAGCACGGGGCCGCCGAGGCCCATCGCGATGCCCATCGGCTGGCCTTCGCCCACCACCACGTCCGCGCCGAACTCACCCGGCGATCTGAGGAGGGCGCAGGCGACGGGATCGGCGACCACGATCAGCATGGACTTCGCCGCGTCGGCGGCCTCGCGGGCCTCCCGGAGGTCTTCGATACCGCCGAAGAAGTTCGGGGACTGGACGACGAGGCAGGCCGCGTCGGCCGCGTCGAGCGAGGTGGTCAGGCCTTGGGTCTGGGAGAGGGTGCGGACCTCGACGCCGAGCGCCCAACAGTAGGTGTCGAGCACCTGACGATAATGGGGGTGAACCGCCGCCGAGATGGCGACGACGTTGCGACCGGTCGCACCGACCGCCATGATCGCGGCCTCGGCCATGCTGGTCGCGCCGTCGTACATCGACGCGTTCGCGAGATCGGAGCCGTAGAGCTCGGCGACCATCGTCTGGAACTCGTAGATCGTCTGGAGATAGCCCTGCGACGCTTCGGGCTGGTACGGGGTGTAGGCGGTGAGGAACTCGCCACGCGAGATCACGGCGCCGACGGTGGCGGGAACGTAGCGGTCGTAGATACCCGCCCCGAGGAAACAGACCGTCGACGCGAGGTCGAGGTTACGGCCCGCCAGTTCGTGGAGATGCGCCATCAGGCGCGGCTCGTCGAGCGCGGGGGGAAGGTCCATCGTTCCCGGCGCGACGCGCAGGTTCTCGGGGATCTCGCGGAAAAGCTCGTCGATGCTCTGCGCGCCGATGGTGGCGAGCATAGCCTCACGGTCGGCGTCGGTGTGGGGGATGTAGGGAGTGGGCAAGTTGGGTTTCGGGTCGTGAGGGTCTCTTCGCGGGAAGGGGAGTCAACTCCCCAACCGGCGCTACTCGGTCGCGGCGGTGTACTGGTCCGCCGAGAAGAGGGCGTCGGCCTCAGCGGGGTTCTCGACGCGGATCTTGATCATGTAGCCTTTGCCGTAGGGGTCCTCGTTCACCAGCTCGCTCTGGGAGCCGAGCGCCGGATTGACCTCGACGACCTCGCCGCCGATGGGGGCGTAGACGTCGCTCACCGTCTTGACCGACTCGACGGAGCCGAAGGAGTCGCCCGCCTTGAGGACGCGACCGACGCTCGGAAGGTCGACGTACACGACGTCGCCCAGTTCGCTCTGCGCGTGATCGGTGATGCCGATCGTCGCGACGTCGCCCTGCAGGCGAAGCCACTCGTGGGTTTTGGCGTACTTGAGGTCGCTCGGCGTGTTGGCCATGTCGCGGTGGATTTTACCTTCGCGCCTCTTTCTCTGACCAAAGGCGGGGAGTACCCTTTGACGGTGCTCCGCATCGATTTCGTGACCTTGTTCCCCGAGATGGTGCGTCCCCTTTTGGAGCACAGCATCCTCGGCAGGGCGGCGCGGGGGGGGCTGGTCGAGTTCCGCACGGCGAACCCGCGCGACTTCTGCCACGACCGACACCTCAAGGTGGACGACAAGCCTTTCGGAGGCGAGCCGGGGATGCTGATCCGTGCGGAACCGGTGGCGCGGGCGGTGGAATGGCTTGAAAGCGGCGGGCGGCAGGTGGCGGGCGGGAGAACCGCCGTGGTCCTGACCGCACCGACGGGGCGCCCTTTCGACCAGGCCGCGGCGCGGGAGTTGGCCGCCTACGACCGGGTCGTGTTCCTGTGCGGCCACTACGAGGGGATCGACCACCGGATCGAGGAGACGATCTGCACCCACGTCTTCTCCATCGGCGATTACGTTCTGACGAACGGGGAGGTCGCGGCTCTCGTGATGGCGGACGCGACGATCCGGCTCGCGCCCGGAGTGCTGGGAAACGAGGGGTCGCTCGAAGCCGACTCGTTCTCGGACGGCCTGCTCAGCGCGCCGAACTACACGCGGCCCGTCGTTTGGCGAGGACGGGAGGTTCCCGCGGAGCTTCGCAGCGGCGACCACCGCGCGATCGCCCGATGGCGGCGCCGCGAATCTCTCCGTCTCACGCGCGATCGGCGTCCAGACCTCCTCGCGCACGCTCGCCTGGAGAAAGGGGATGTCGAGACGTTGGGTGAGGTATCCTGAACGTTCGCGCCCAAGCGCCGCCTTCCACCGCGCCTCTGGGAACCCGCTGGAACCACGCATCCCGGCAAAGCGTTAGCACCCACACCGGAAGACCATGAACAAGGCTGCCATTCTCGAGAGCGTGACGAGCGACATTCGCAAGTCCGACCTGCCCACCATCCGCCCTGGCGACACCGTCAAGGCCTACGTCAAGGTCCGCGAGGCGGGCAAAGAGCGCATCCAGCTTTTCGAGGGACTCTGCATCGCCCTCAAGCACGGCGGCATCGCCGAGACGGTGACCCTTCGCAAGACGTCCAACGGCGTCGGCGTCGAGCGCACCCTCCCGCTCCACTCGCCGAACGTCGCCCGGTTCGAGGTGACGCGCCACGGTAAGGTCCGACGCGCCAAGCTGTACTACCTCCGCGACAAGATCGGCAAGGACGCTCGCATCAAGGAGCGCCGCCCCAAGACCGAGACGAAGAAGGCTTAGGCGTTGCCTCTTCCTCTCCCGCTCGCCCCGACCCTCTTCGCTCAAGCCGAGGCCAAGGGCCTGCCGGAGATCATCGACAGCCTGGCTCGCACTCCGCTGAGCCAGGTCGTCTTGTTCGTCGCCGTTCTTACGGCGATCCGGGTCGCCCTGGCGCCCAGCTTGTCGAGAACGCCACCCCATCTTCGAACGGGCGCCTACAAAGGCCTGCGCCTGGTCAACGAGTTCCTCGACGCCATCGTCTACGCCGGCGTCTTCGTGTTTCTGATCATCCGCCCCTTCGGCGTCCAGGCGTTCCGTATCCCGAGCGGTTCGATGTGGCCTACCTTGTTCGTGAACGACTTCGTCGTGGCGAACAAGATGATCTACCGCTACAGCGACCCTAAGGCGGGCGACGTGGTCGTCTTCCGTCCGCCCGCCGAGGCGGTCGGCTCGGCGGGCCTCGATGAGGACGGGCAGGTCAAGCAGGACTTTATCAAGCGCTGCGTCGGGACGCCCGGCGATCTCGTGGAATTGAAGGACGGCATCCTCTACCGAAACGGGGAGAAGTCGCCCGATCCGACGAAGGCCTATTCCTCGTCTCCCGACCAGGGGCAGACATTCAGCCCGATTCCTCCCGAGCAGGCGGCACGTCCCAGCTTCAAGCTCGTCGAATACCCACGAGGCTCGGGCCAGGTCATCCCGTTGAACTACACGCCGGACGAGGCCAATAACGGGGAGATCGGAGAAGGCTACAACGTCGCCTCGAAATACGTGGTGCCCACCGTCGACCAGCGCAAGCTGATCGACGCACCGGCGGTCAAGGTGCCATCCGGCTTCTACCTGATGATGGGAGACAACCGGAACAACTCCTACGACAGCCGCGGCTGGGGCCTCGTCGCCCGCGACCGGATTATCGGTCGCAGCGAGTTCCGCTGGCTTCCGATCAGCCGGATGGGCCGAACGCCAGCGGTCGATCTCGGAAAGTAGAGGGACGCCCTAAAGTGGGAAGAGAGGGCGATCCCGAGCGGGATCGCCCTCTCTTCGTTTCCGATGGCGTCGCGAGCCTCTGTGGCCTTGTCATCGCGTTTTGTGCCATAATGCCCCTACCGCGAGGCACTAAAAGCTTGGTTTACGTCACCGTTCAGCCCAACGAATCCATCGACAGCGCCTTGAAGCGCTTCAACATGAAGCTCCAGCAGAGCGGCGTCCTTCGTCAGCTCAAAGAGCACAGCCACTACGAAAAGCCCAGCGAGAAGCGTCGTCGCCTGAGCCGCCGCAGCCGCAGCCGCAACTAAGCCTTCTCTGGGGCGTGTCCCCGGCGCGATGGAACCCCCCAGTCCCTACCGCATCCACTTCGTGGACGAGTCGCAGCGCCGACTCGTCCACGATTCACTGTGCCAAGGCATCGTTGCCGCTCTCGAAGCCGAGGACGTCCTTGAGGCCGAGGTGACCGTCCTGTTGACGGACGATGAGCGCATCCGCGAATTGAATCGCCGGTTCCGGGGCCTCGACGAACCGACCGACGTTCTCACCTTTCCTTCCGGGGAGGGCGCGGACGGCGACCTCGCCATCGCCGTGCCCTATGCGGAGCGTCAGGCGGCGGTGCGTGGCGTTCCCCTCCAGACCGAACTGGCCTACCTCGCCATCCACGGGGCCCTGCATCTTTGTGGCCTGGACGACGCCACCGAGGGCGAGGCGGACGAGATGCGCCGACGGATGAGCCGCGCCGCCGTCTCGGTGGGACTACCGCCCGACGAATCCTGGGGTTCGCTTCTTCACGAAAGACCATGCTGAGGAAGCCGAGCATCCCCAAACCGTTTCAGGTCGCTCTGAACGGCATCGTCTTTACGTTCCGCACCCAGCGGCACATGCGATTCCACGTCTACGTGGTCATCATCGTGCTTTTCCTCGGTACCTACGCCGGTCTGGGTCTGCGGGAGATGCTCGTTCTTCTGTTCACGATCTCGCTCGTGCTGATCGCTGAGATGTTCAACTCCGCGATCGAGGCCACGGTCGACCTGGTCTCCCCGAACTATAACCCGCTCGCCAAGTTCGCCAAAGATATCGCGGCGGGCGCCGTCCTCATTACGACGATCATCGCGCTGGTCGTGGGCGCGCTCCTGATGCTTGGGGAGAACCGCTGGGAAGCGATCAAGATCAACTTCGGCGGCGAGGGTCTGGGACTGCCGTTTATCCCTCGAATGGGCGTCGCGGGCTTCGTCACGTTCGCGATCGTGATCGTGGGCAAGGGGCTCGGCAAGCGGGGACGAGTCCTTCAAGGCGGACTCGTGAGCGGCCACGCGGCCTTCGGGTTCCTCTTCGCCGTCTCGACCGTTTTCATCACGGACAATCCACTCGTGGCGGGGATCGCTATCCTCCTCGCCTGCCTCGTCGCGCAGAGCCGATACGAGGCGCGTTTCCACTCGATTATGGAGCTCACCCTCGGCGCTTTCTTCGGCACCCTCGTCGCCGTCATCTTTTTCGGCATGGTGCCCCGATGACCCTCCCGGTGGTCGGCGACTCTTCGGTGGCGGCATGGGCGGGAGTAGGTCTCTTCATCCTATTCGTTCTCAACGCGCTCTTGAACGCCGCTGAGACCGCTCTTCTCGCCTTTCGTCCCCACCACATCCGAACGTTGCGGGATGCCGATCCCGAACGGGCGACGCGCCTTCAGAAGATGCTGGACCGACGTGACTCCTTCGCCGCCGCCTGCGGCTTCGGAATTCGGCTCGTGCGCGTGGGAATGCTCGTTCTCGTGCTTCTGCTCGCGCCGGCGTTTGGGCTATTGGTGCACGAATGGAGCCTTAGCGGCGGCTTCAGCTACGCCGACGCCCTCCTTTGCGCGGTTCTCCTGGGACTTCCGCTCGGCCTTCTGAACCTGGTTCTGGGCGAGCTCGTTCCCCGGGCTTTCGGCACGGTCAAGCCCCTGATGGTCCTCGACCGTCTCGGTCGACTCGTGCGCGCGACCTCGGTCCTCCTTTCCTTGCCTGCCCGTGCGATCGTCAGCCTCGCGAGCCTCTTTACGGAACGGTTTGGGGGAACGGCCGCTTTGGAAGGGGCCAATCCCCTGGAAGAGGAGATCAAGACCCTTGCGGAGAGCGGCGAAGAATCGGGTCAGATCGAAAGCGACGAACGTGAGCTGATCCACTCGGTGTTCGAATTCGCCGACACGGTGGCGCGAGAGATCATGACGCCCCGCGTCGACCTCGACGCGATGCCGGTGAAGAGCGATCCCGCCGACGTGGTGCGCGTGATCGAGGAGACGGGACACAGCCGCATCCCGCTCTACGAAGAGACCGACGACGAGATCCTCGGGGTCGTTCACGCCAAGGATCTGCTCGGCGCGATGGCTCAGGGACGCGCCGTCGACCTCCGAAAGCTGCTCCGACCTATTCTGACCGTCCCCGAAGGAAAGGCTCTACGGAACCTACTGGGAGAGATGCGCGCGGCGCGCACCCAGATGGCGATCGTCCAGGACGAGTTCGGTGGCACGGCGGGCGTGGTCACCATCGAGGATATCGTGGAGGAACTCGTGGGCGACATCGTCGATGAGTACGATCCCGAGGAGTCGGAGGTCTTGGAGATCGATGGGGGGTGGCTCGTCGCCGGAAAAACCCACCTGGACGATCTGAACGAAAGAATCGGCTCCGAGTTCGACAGTGCGGAGTTCGATACGGTAGGCGGCTTCGTGTTCGGCCAGTTCGGGCGCCAGCCCGATCCGGGCGAGTCGATCGAGCTGGATCGGTACCGCTTTACGGTGACCGACACCGACGGGCGACGCGTTCGGCAGCTCCGCATCGAGGCGGTGACCACCGCTGAGCTACGAGCGATGGAGTAGGGTTCTCGGTCGTTCGTAGATTCCGCGGCAAAAGCCTCTACCTCGGGGTAACGTCCCGGCCGTGCCCCTGCTTCCCGCGTTTCTCCTCATGGCCCAAGCGCCCCAGCGATCCTCTACGGAGGTCGCCCTCCACTACCGGCGCCCGTCGTCCGTCCTCACGACGCTCAAAGGTCTCGAGGCGACCCTCGTCGCCCACGACGACCGAGGGACGGTAGGGATCGTCGGCGCTCCTGCCGATGTGGAGGTCGCTCGCCAAGCCCTTCGGTTGTCCGACGTGCCGCGCAAGACGCTCCTCCTGCGCGTAACCGTCGAAAGTCCAGCGGATCATCTGAGTTGGGAGGTCGACGCCCGGCTCGTCAACGGCCAGAAGTGGCGAACCGCCGATGAGGAGACCGGAGCGGAGGTCGCGTTAGAGCCTTGGGTCGACGCAAGCGGCGCCCTGAGCGTCCGTATCCTCGCGCGTTGCGGGGGGGCCGAGATCACCTCCCAGTTCCGGATCAGAAAAGGGAGCGCGCGTGCGATCGAGTTGGGAGCGCGCCGCACCGAGAACGTCGAGATCGGCCTGAGCGACGTGAAGGCGACGGGGTTCAACGTCCCCTTGCCGAAGGTCACCGTCCGATATATCGGCGGCTGATCGTGACTCCCGGGGAACCTTCCCTATAAGGGAAGGTTCGTAAAGGAGAATGGCCGCTCCTGCGTTCGATCCGAGTCCTTATTTCGAACGGGCTCGTGAACTCTTCGTCCGAGATCCGGCGAATCCGATTATCGAGCCTCACGACGTTCCCATGCCGTGCAAGGCGGTCTGCAACCCCGGCGCGACGGAATTCGACGGCGACGTCCTGCTCCTCCTGAGGATAATCAATCCCGACGATCTTTCGGTGTTGGTGGTCGCCCGCTCGAAGGACGGTATCCGCGACTGGCGAATCGAGGACGCTCCGCTTCTTGCCCCAGCGGACTGGTACGACGAGGATGGGTGCGAGGACGCACGAATCACCTACCTACCCGACCGTGAGCTTTACGCTATCACCTACGTCGGTTACTCTCGCCTTGGGGCGGGCGTCTGCCTCGCCCTAACGGAAGACTTTAGATCGGTCGAGCGTCTGGGGATGGTGATCCACCCTTACAACAAGGACGCGACGCTCCTTCCGGAGCGGATCGACGGTAAGTACCGCCTTCTCCACCGACCGACGATCGCGCCTCAAGAGGATATCTGGATGTCCGAAAGCGAGGATCTGATCCACTGGGGGCGTCCCCGATGCGTCATGCAGGAGAGCGCTCGTCCCGGATGGCAGGGCGGGAAGATCGGAGCCGGCCCAGCGCCTCACCGGGTGACGGACGGTTGGTTGCTTCTGTATCACGGCGTCGAGCGGAAGGACGAACGCTGGACTTACCGGACGGGGATCGCGCTGCTCGATCCGAGCGCTCCCGAGAAGGTCGTGCGTCACTGGCCTGAGTGGGTGTTCGGTCCGGAAAAGCCTTACGAGGTCGATGACAAGGGTCAAGGCATCGTCTTTCCCACTGGCCTGATCGAACGCGATGGCAAGCTGATGATGTATTACGGCGCGGGAGATCGTTCGGTCGGGGTGGCCACGGCCGACATGACGTCGTTGCGCCAGATCGGAGAGGAGTACCGACGGGCTTCCGAGAAGAGCTAAAACTGTGGACTGGCCCAGATAAAAGATAAAATTGCGTTAACCTATCGTCACTTCGCGTCCGAGATCGTAGCGGACACTCCTCAAGGGCGTATCTTTCTCACTGGAGACTTTTCCGTCTCCTCCCAGGAAGAACGTGAAACCGACTCTCGATCGCGAGGCCCTTTCCCCGAAGCCTCACCCTCCTCTTCGGGTCTCAACGATCGAAGACGAAGCGGAAATGAACGCCCTCGGCGGAGAATGGGAAGCGTTGTTCGCGGCCTGCGACCGTCCCAGCTCCTGTGCGAGCCACGCCTGGATCTGCGCTTGGTGGCAGGCTTTCGGGGAGAATCCGCACGGCGCGGGGCAGGAGACAAGGCCTTTCGTGGTCGTCGTCCGTACGACGGAAGGCACGCTAATCGGTGTCGCCCCGTTCTTCGAGGAACAACCCGCCGGCTGGACGCGTGTGCGCCGTCTCCGTGCGATGGGCTACCTCGGTCGAGAAGGCGTCTTCGATATGACGGAGGAACCGAGCCTTCTTATCCTTTCTGGCTGGGAGGACAGAGTCTTGGCTCTGCTCGCGGAGGCGCTTCGGCCCGGACTCGCCTCAGGGCGATGGGACGCCATCCTTCTCCGCCTGCACGCCGAGGACACGCAACGGCCGTTTCAAAAGGCGTTTGGAATCTTTCGCTCGCGCGCCTTCGCTTGGAACGACGTTCGCGCGGGTTCCGACTACGCGGAGCTTCCGGCGACCTGGGCGGAGTACCGCAAGCAAATGACCCGCTCCATGCGGGACAACCTTCCCTACTACCCTCGCTTGCTTACCCGCGACGGGCACGACTGGACGATCCGAATCCTGCGCGATCCAGAGGAGATCCTCTCGGCCACGACGAGGCTTACCGCGCTGCATCGCGCCCGGGCGGGAAGCGAGCGCGGCCTTCGGCACAACGACCACATTCCCGGCCCTGCCCAAGCCACGTTCCTCGCCTGCCTTTTGGAGCGGCTCGCCGACGAAGGCCGAGCGTTCGTGGCCGAGTTGATCGTCGCGGGAGACGTCGTCGCGAGCCAGGCCTTCATCGAAGAGGGCGAGACGCTCATGGTCTACTACTCGGGTTACGATGAGCGGTGGTATCGGTACAGCCCCGTGTTCATCATCGACGCGTTCGTGTTTCGAGAGGCCTTGGAACGTGGGGTGCGCCGCTTGGACTTCCTCCGAAACCCCGCGCCCTGGAAAGCCCGCTGGCTCGCCCAGCCCGGCCCGGCGATGCACCGGGCGACACTCGTATCCTTGAGGCCCGAAAGTCTCGCGCGATACGCTCTGCACCTCGTCGTGCGGGGCTACCGGCGAAACGTCACCGAGCGCGCTCCGATTCTCGGCCAGCGGTTTCTAAAGTTCCGCACACGGCTGGAGTCGGAGGTCGCGCGCCTTACCGTCTCGGCGCTGCCAGCTGTAAGCCGAGTCGGCTTCGGCGCCCATCTCCATCACCGCCTTCTGCTCCATCATCTGCGGTAGCGTAGAAGGCGTGGAGTCGTACGATCTGGCGGGAGCGCGGCAAGCCGCGGCGGAAGGACGTCTCCTTGAGTGGACCTTGGGCAAGGTGATGCGCGAGGGACGAGCGAACCGTCCTCTCGCGGCGATCCTACGCGGCCAGAAGCCGATCCTCAGCGGTCCGTCCCTTATTTCCCTCGCCCCCCTCCAGCGGATCGCAGGGGGCGAGCCCGGCTTTAAGTACTCCGTCCCGATGGCCCAATGGGAACGCGAGATCGCGCCGATCCTCGCCACGGCCCCCGAGAGCCAACCGCCGATCCTCGCCCGGTACGGGCGGTACGTCGCCGACGGCAACCATCGTGCGGACGCGTGGCGTCGGATGGGCCTGACGCACGGTTGGGCGATCGTCTGGGAAGATTTCGATCCGCGCTTTCGAGACTGGTGGACGCCGTTCCTTCCGGAGGTGTCGCCGACCTTCTCGCACGCCGAAGACGCGGAAGGATCGGTCTTCGAAGCGATCTCGCAAGGTCGAACGGTGGGGGCGTTTCGTCTCCAACGCGTTCCCGAGGGGCTAGCGCTACAGGATTTCCGGGTCGACCCGGCTTGGCGGGGTCAGCGTCTCGGCTCCCGGATGCTTCGTGTCGCCCGTCCCTTGATGGACGGTTCTGTCGTCCACACGCGCGCTCCACGTTCTCTGGTGCGGTTCTTCGGTGAAACGGGCTTTCGCCCCATCGGCGAAAGCGACGGAGAACGGATCGACCTGCGGCGAGAGGCGTCTCCCTAAGGTCCTCCTGAGGGAAGATCGCACAAAGCGATCCCTTTCTCGGCGGTCCAAGCGACCCGGGAGAAGGCGGGGAATCACGATGCGGCGTCAAAGCCTCCTTCCTACCGCCACATGGGACGACCCTCTTGGCGTAATCTTACTCATCCTCCCTTACGATGCTTCACACCCTTTTTCTCGCCGCCTTCCGACCTCCGGTTCTCGACATCACCAGCCTCGACGCCGGTGAGACGGTCCGCTACCCGTTGCTGCTCATCCGAGGAACCACCCCGGACAAGGACGTGGCGGTCGGGACCGACTGGAAAACGGCGGTGCGGTTCCCCGCCGCCGAGGGAAAGTTCGAAGCCGTGGTTGAACTGAAGCCGGGCGAGAACATGATCCTCGTCAACTCGGGCCGCGACACGATCCGCCAGCAGGTGGTCTACCAGCCCACTAAGACGCCCTACAAAGTCCGGATGGTCTACCTCGAGGCGTCGGACGAGGGACCGGAATACGAGGTCCTCCCTGGGGGCGACTCGTCGCAGTTCCGTAAGAAGCTCGACATCGCGCTGAAGATGATGCAATCGGTGGCGGCCGAGAGCATGAAGGAGGCGGGATACGGAAGGAAGACCTTTCCCCTTGAGCTCGGTCCCGACGGCAAGGTCGTGATCCACGTCATCCGCACCGGCTCGACGGGCGACGAGCTTCGCAAGTTAGATGGCAACACGCTCTGGAGCCGCTTCTACGGCGAACTCCAGAAGCCGTTCGACTACGACGTCGATAAGATCTGCGCGGTGATGGCGTTCACGCGCTGGGATCGCAGGGCGAAGGTCGGTCGGGCTCACACCGCCCTCGGTGGCGGAGCGCTCGGTCTTTTCGGCGGCGGAACCCTCTGGAGCTGGCCCGCCTCGGTCGCCGAGATTCCTACCGTCTTCTCCGACGCACGGCCCGTCGACGATTCGCGCGTTATGGACGATACCGGCTTGCGTGGCACCGTCTGGGCCTCCGCTTCGACGGCGGTCGGAGCCATGCTCCACGAGATGGGCCACACCTTCGGCCTTCCCCATTCGACGGACGGTCGGAGCGCGATGTCGCGCGGCTTCGATTTTCTCAACCGCCGTTTCGTCGTTTCCGAACCTCCGCGAAAAGGATCGTCGGAAGGCCGCACCGTAGGATTCGAGGACGCGACCCACTGGGATCCGTTCGAGGCGGCGCGGCTGAACCTCCATCCGTGGTTCCAGCCCGACGGTCTCGGCCACGCCCGCTTCCCCGCCGCGACCCCACCGAAGATCCGGCTCGAAGGCGACGAGGTCATCGTCGACGCTCCCTACGGGCTAGGGCTTGTGGGAGCGGTCCGTGAAGGTAAGCCGGGCGTCTTCCGGAAGTTCGACGGCGATCGGTCGATTCACCTGCGTCGATCAGAGATGGGGGAGGGTGAAGCGACCCTGATCGCGGTGGACGTCGATGGGAACCAAACCGAGATCAAGCTGCCTTAAGCGGCGCGGATCGCCTCGCGGAGGGCCGGCCCGACTCCCGGAACGTCGTCGAGCCTTCCGGCGGACTCGGCTTCCTTGAGTTCGGCCAAGGACTTGGCGCCCGTCAGGTTGAAGATCGTCCGGGCCGTCTTCGCTCCCAGGCCGGAAACCCGGACCATCTCGACGACGGACCAGGGCGCGGACGACTCCCAGTCGCGCTGCTTGCTCGTCACGCCGTCTTCCAGCAGTTCCTTGATGTAGACCTGGATGGTCGGGCCGACGCCAGGAATCTCCTTCAGCCTGCCTTCACGGCGGGTCTTCACCACGTCCTCCGGCCATTTTTCGATCGCCCGGGCGATGTGGGTGTATCGCAGGGCGTGACTCTCCTCGTAACCCGCGATGATGAGGAAGTCGCGTAGATCGCGCAGGGCTTGCGCCAACTCGGCGTTGGTCATGGGCAGAGAATACAGGGAACCGGGCGGAAGGGACAGTCAGGGGCTCGTCTCGGTCCGTTTTTCCCTTCCCCTCACCCGGCGTCCTTTAGGGGAACCAAATCCTGACTCTTTCGGGTAGATTGGATTCTAATGGTCCTTGGCAGACAGGTGGAGTTCACAGAGCTTCGGCGAGGGATGGAGGCGTCGATCGTGGGCGTGAAATGCGACCACGCTGCGGCGCGCCTGATGGAGATGGGCATGACGATCGGCACTCCCTTCCGGGTCGTGAAGGTCGCTCCTCTTAACGATCCGATCGAGATCGACGTGCGTGGTTATCGCCTCTGCCTCCGGCGCAAAGAGGCCGAATGCTTTGAGATCGCCCTCCGCGACTAAGACTCCGCTCGTCGCCGTCGTCGGCAACCCTAACGCGGGCAAGACCACTCTCTTCAACGCTCTAACGGGTAGCCGCCAAAAGGTTGGCAACTACCCAGGCGTAACCGTCGAGCGCGTCAGCGGCCCCTTGCGGCTACCTTCCGGAACCGTCGAGTGCGCCGACGTCCCGGGTATGTACTCCTTGCGCCCCCAAAGCGAGGACGAGCGGGTCGCCGCCGAAGCCGCCCTCGGCCAGAACGGTCTTCCCCAGCCCGACCTCCTTGTGGTCGTGATCGACGCGGGCAACCTCGAGCGCAACCTCTTCCTCTTCTCCCAGCTCGCGGAGGCGGGCATCCCGACCCTCGTCGCGCTGACGATGGTCGACCGACTCGCCGGCCGTGCGGAAGAAATCGACCTTCCACGCCTCTCGAACCTCCTCAGCGTCGATGTGGTCCCGGTCGTCGGGCACAAAGAGCGGGGTCTCGCGGAGTTGAAGGCTGCGATCGACCGGAACCTCGCGAACCCGCGCGTTCCGGATATCCGCCTCACGCCCGACGCCTTGGAGATCAAGGTGACCGCTTTCCGCGAGGAGCTCGCCCGACTCGGTGCGGACATGACGGTCGCTGAGGTTCGCGCCGAGGTCCACGAGCCGAGCGCCTCCTTCCAAGCGCTTTTGGACGAGCATCCCGAGATCCGGGACGAGTACGATGCGGCCCGGAGGACCCCCGAGGGGCAGCCCGTGCGGGACGCGGAAGCACGCTACAACTGGGCGACGATGGTCCAGCGCGCGGCGATCCAACGCTCCTCGGTGGCCCAGAAGCGTTCGCGCACCGACCGCATCGACGCGATCCTTACTCACCGCGTGTTCGGCCTGATCGTGTTCGTCGCGATCATGTACATGGTTTTCCAGTCGATCTACACGTTCGCCCAGCCGATGATGGATTGGATCGACAAAGATCTCGTCGGTCGGATCAAAGATTTCGCGTCGGTCCATCTGGAGAGCGTTCCCGCGCTCCAGTCGCTGATCGTAGACGGCATCATCACAGGCGTCGGGGCGATGCTGGTCTTCCTGCCGCAAATCCTGATCCTGTTCTTCTTCGTCGCGGTCCTGGAGGGAACGGGCTACTTAGCCCGCGCCGCGTTCCTCATGGACCGTCTTCTCGGCTGGGCGGGCCTGAACGGAAGGGCGTTCATTCCCCTGCTCTCGTCGTTCGCCTGCGCCATTCCCGGCATCATGGCGGCGCGCGTGATGCCCGATCCTAAGAGCCGCCTCGCGACGATCCTCGTGGCCCCGTTGATGTCCT
The DNA here is from genome assembly GCA_964516175.1 of uncultured Fimbriimonas sp. GTDB lineage: Bacteria > Armatimonadota > Fimbriimonadia > Fimbriimonadales > Fimbriimonadaceae > Fimbriimonas. The sequence goes on from CAZEWR010000001.1 coordinate 145,530, forward strand.
GCTCGGCCCGGATGCCGGTGTACCTAGTGCTCGTCAGCGCGTTTATCAAGCCTGCGTACGGCGTGTTCTGGGCGGGGGCCGCCTTCTTCGCGATGCATTTCGTCGGCCTCTTCGTCGCGATCCCGATCGTCTGGGTTCTGAACCGAAAGGTCCTTAAAGGCGCTCGCCTTCCCTTCCTCCTCGAATTGCCGCCCTATCAGTGGCCCAAATGGAAGGACGTGGGGCTGGCGATGTTCTTCCGGGGCAAGGTCTTCGTAAAGACGGCGGGAACGATCATCGTCATGATGTCCGTCGTGGTCTGGGCTCTCACCGCCTATCCGAAGCTTCCCGCCGCCCAACAGTCGCGGATCGCGGCGTCGGTGGGCAAAGAAGAGGCCCCGAAACGGATCGAGGAGGAACAGCGTCGGCAGTCTTATCTGGGACGCCTGGGCGGCACGATCGAGCCCGTCTTCCGTCCGGCGGGCTTCGACTGGCGGATCACCACGTCGATTCTCGCCTCCTTCCCCGCCCGCGAGATGTTCGTCTCCTCAATGGGCATCGTCTTTTCCCTCGGCGACGACGTGGACGAGAAGGACAAGGGTCTCCAGACGAGCCTGCAGCAAGCCCGATGGCCCGACGGGCGCCCCCTCTTCACGCCGCTGGTCTCCGTGGGCTTGATGTTCTTCTTCGCGCTGTGCGCCCAGTGCATGGCGACGCTCGCGACGGTTCGGCGGGAGACGAACTCATGGAAGTGGCCCGCGTTCATGTTCACCTACATGACCCTGCTCGCGTACGTCGCGGCGGTGGCGATCTACCAGATCGGAATCAGGCTCTAGGGTCTTTGGACCAAGCTAGACATCCCGCTCGCCTAGCGCCCCTCCGCCTTATTCTGGAAACTTCACGTAGAACGTCGCGCCCTCGCCCGGTCTGCCTTCGGCGTGGACGGTCCCACCGTGGCGCCGGAGAATACGTTCGACGGTGGCAAGGCCGATGCCGTGGCCGGGAAACTCGCGTACCGAGTGGAGGCGCTCGAAAGGCTGGAACAGCTTGGTCGAGTACGCCGGATCGAAACCAGCGCCGTAATCCCGGACGAACAGCGCGCCGTCCGCTGCCCTTCCCACCTCGATCCGGGGATTCTCGGTCCGGCTTGAGAACTTGAGCGCGTTGCCCAAGAGGTTCTCCAAGACGACATGGAGCATCCGGGAGTCGGCCTGAACAGTCAGCCCCTCATCGACGCGGAAGGCCACTTTACCATCGGGATCAAGGTCCATCATAGTCTCCTTGGCCATAGCCGTCGCGTCCACCTCGCTGGGCACGATCTCGCGCCGAGTGAGGCGAGAGAGCGTAAGAAGAGCGGTGATCAGCTCGTCCATCCGCTTCGTCGAGGCGCGGATACGATCGATGTAGTCGTGGGCCTGCTCGTCCAGCCTTTCGCCGTAATCCTCCTTCAGCGCCCGTCCGAAGCCGTCGAGAGACCTTAAGGGCGTTCGGAGATCGTGGGAGACGCTGTAGCAAAAGCTTTCCAGCTCATGGTTGCTGGCCTCGAGATCTCGGGTTCGCTCTTCGACCCGCTGTTCCAGATCGTGGTAGAGTCGCGCGTTGTCGATCGCCAGCGCGATCCGACCGGCGACGACCTCGATGAGGGTGACTTGGTCGTCGGAAAGCGGCGCCTGATCCTTGCGCCGGGTGATGGTGATCGCGCCGAGGCTCCGGTCGCCCACCCGGAGGGGAACGATCACGCTCGGGCCAATCCCAAGTCGCTCCAGACGCTCCCGATTGGCCTCGCTGGTCGAGGCGAACGCATCGAACCTTTGGGTCTGCCCGGTTTCGAGGGCGGCCTTGAGTCTTTCGTCGTGCTGAAGGCGAGGGCGCTCCCGCTCGATCGCAGCGAGCACATCGCGGTTTTCGACGCGGGTGCTCACCGAGTGGAGCGTGCCATCGGACTGGGGAAGATCGAACCGACAGACCACGTCCAACACGCCGGCGATCGCCTGCGCGAGATCGTTCAGGACGCGATCGTCGTCGGCGCCGCCCGACGTGAGCCGTCCTGTCTCCGCGACGAGCCACTGCTCTTGAGCCCGACGCTCCGACGCCTCATGAGAGAGGCCGAGCGAACGCGCGAGCAGGAAAAGCATGAGGGAGATCAGCGTTCCCACCGGGACCACGTACTGCCTAACGACGGGAGGCGCCCCGAAGCGGGAGGTTCGAACGAACTCGGCGGTCAGGGTCTGGCCGACGTCATCCAGATGGACGGACTCCGTCACTCGGGACTTAGGATCGTCCGGCAGGGGGTCGCCCTCCGCCTGGTGATCGAAAACGAGTTGGGAGGATTCGTCTTTGCCGGTCCAGAGCCGAAGCGCGATCCCTTTGCGAAACGAACTCTGAACCTCCGCGTCGGGAAACAGGCCTTGAAAGAGGTCTTTCGTGTGGAGTCCGCTGTACACGAAACCCATAAGACTTCCGGTTACGGGATTGTAGACCGGCACGTAGATGACGACCGAGGGGACGTCCTTTCCGATCGCGCGGTCCTTCGCAAGGGCGATCCGACTCGTCATCGCGGCGCTCCGCGTTCGACGCGCCGAGTCCATGGCGAGGCGTCGGGTCGCGTCCGCATGCATGTCGTAGCCCGGCGCGTCGACGTTCCCTTCGTCGAGCGGTTCGATCAGCATCACCGCGTGGGCTTCCGCTCGCGGTTCTACCGGACGGAACCGGAAGTTCACCACGCCGCGTTTCTTCGCGTCCTGCGCAAGTTCCCCCCGATCTTCCCAGGGCCGGAGCACGGAGAATCCGACCGCCTCTGGAAGGAGCGTCGGATCCCCGAGGATCAGATTGCTGTAGAAGATCGAGAAGCGATTTTGGGTCATTCCCGGATCGGCTTCGATCGCCCCGGCGGTGGCGTGAAGAAGGGAGACCTGACGGCGAACGATGGCGTTCGTCTCGGCGACGAGGCTTTGCCGGGCGGCCTTGAAGTCTTCATCCACCCGTTTTCGGTAGACGCGCGAGATCGATCCGTAGAGGACGCTCGTTGTCGCGAGCGCGAGCGCGACAACCGCCCAAGGTACCAGGCGCGTTCCTGAGATCCTCAGCACGTTCCGTCCGCCCATTCCCTTCTGGTGTGACCGATCCTCCCTTGGGATGGTTCAGGCAAGGGCGAAAGAGGCTCTTCTAGTGGGTAAAGCGGCAAGAAGTCCTTACCGTCGAACCCGGATCGTCACGATCTCGAACGGCTTGAACTCGAAGCCGACGAGCCCTTCGTTGACCTCCAACTCAGCGATGGGATTCTCCTCCAGGTCGCACAGCCACGCCGAGGTCGGCCTTCCGAAGATGGCCAATTCGGCGCGCCCACGCGTGTTGTGGCACTCGTAGATCCGCACGATCAGGTCGTTCCCCTCCTCCGCCTTCTTTACCGCCTCGACGACGACGTTGCGGTTTTCACAAGCCACCAGCGGCGGCAACGTTCCCGTCTCGCCAGGAGCGACTTCGAGCGGCGCGGCGCGCAACGGCGCGTTCAGAGCGTAGGCGGCGGGCACGACGCTGTCGAAGGCGAAGGGCATGAAGTGCGGCATCACCACGTAGGTGAAGCGATGAAGGCCCATGTCGCAGACCGGGTCCGGGGCCTTGGGCGCGCGCAGAAGGGTCATTCGCATCACGTTCCCAAAAACGTCGTGGCCGTACTTTCCGTCGTTCAGCAGGGCTACGCCTTGCCCACCTTCGCTTAGATCGATCCATTTTTGTGCGCAGACCTCGAAGCGGGCCATGTCCCAGCTCGTGTTGCGGTGGGTGGGACGCTCAACGTTCCCAAACTGGATCTCGTAAGTCGCACGAGGGCTATTGACGTTGACGGGAAAGGCGACCTTCAGCATCTTGTCGTCCTCGTGCCAGTCGATCTCCGTGTCGAACCGGACGCCGGGCGTCGGTCCGAGAGAGATCCTTTGACGGATCGTGCTCTTTCCGAACCGTTTGACCACTTCGACCGCCACGCGAACGGGGCCGCGCTCCACGATCTCGAAGCTCTCGCTCTTAAGGAGGTCCACCCCCGTCTCGAACGCAAAGGCGTCGACGTCCCAGGCGCTCCAGAAATTGGGCTTGTCCTCGAAAATCTGGAACACGTTTCCGAGCTTCCCGGCCTCCAGGAACTCCGTTCCGTCTTCGGTCTGGATCGACGTCAGGTTGCCTTGGGAATCGAAGCGAACGCTCAGAACGTCGTTCTCGATCCGCCTTCCGCCCGCTTTCAGGCGCGGGCGACCGTTCGGGGCCACATCGGAGAAATCGCCGACCGCGACCGCTCCGAGAGCGGCGGGCGGCGTCGGGAAGATGAGCTTCCGTTCCCCGAACTCTTGGACGAGCTGCACCGGCAGGCTCTCCTCTCCGCAAACGAGGCTCGCGGGGACCGGACCTTCCCAAGGCAACGAGACCTGGGTGGGGACCGTCGCGTTCTGGAAGAGGGCGTAGGGTCTCGCCATTCCCTCCGTGGAGAGGCGAGAGCCGATGCTCCTCAGACGGTCGTCGACGATCCGCTCCCCCGTTTCGCGCACCGCCGCATAGTCGCGTCCCGAGTCCTCGTAGACCTCGCGCACGGACGAGCCGGGGATGATGTCGTGGAACTGGTTGAGCAAGACCAGCTTCCAGGCCGCTTCCAACTCCGCCTGAGGATAGTCGGCGGCGAAGCAACTCAGGAGTTCCGCGTCCCGCAGGAGGAACTCGGACTCGCGGTTCGCCTTCTTGTTGGCGGCTTGGCTCGTGTAGGTGCCTCGGTGCAGCTCCAGGTAGAGCTCGCCCGTCCAGGTCATGAGATCCTTTGACTTGGCCTTCGCCTCCCGGAAGAAGTCGAGCGCCTTCTTGCTCTGCGCGACGGTCGGGTAGTTGGGCGCCATCCGTCCCCGCCGCAGAAACTCCAAGTGCTTCTCCGTCGGACCGCCGCCCCCGTCGCCGTAGCCGAACACGTAGAGCGACTGGTCGGACCGTCCGTGATCTTTGAAGTTCTTAACCGAGTAGACGACCTCCTTGGGTTCGCAGGAGGCGTTGTAGGTGTCGGCGGGCGGGAAGTGGCTCCAGACCTTCGTGCCATCGATCCCCTGCCACCAGAACGTATGGTGGGGAAACTTGTTGAACTGGTTCCAGGAGATCTTCTGGGTCAGGAAGTAGGCGATGTTGAACTTCGCCAGGATCTGCGGCAAGGCGGCGGAATAGCCGAACACGTCCGGCAGCCACATGTCGTGCGTCTCCACGCCCAGTTTGTCGCGGAAGTAGCGGCGTCCGTACAGGAACTGCCGGACGAGCGACTCGGAGCCGGTCAGGTTGCAGTCGGCCTCGACCCACATCGACCCGACGACCTCCCATCGGCCTTTCGCGACGGCCTGTTTCACCCGTTCGAAAAGGGCGGGGTAGTCCTGCTCCAGCCACTCGTACTGACTCGCTTGGGAATGGACGAACGTGTACTCGGGGTACCGCTCCAGCAGGCCGAGCTGCGTGGCGGTGGTGTGGGCCATCTTCTTCCGCGTAATGTGGAGCGGCCACAGCCAAGCGGTATCGAGATGGGCGTGGCCCACGGGGACGATGGTGTGCGCCATCTCGCCCGGCAAACCCCAGAGCGCGTCCTTGATCGTTTTTCTCAGACGCGTCACGTTCTCGGCGGCGAACGCGTTGCACACGTCGTTCAAGGCGCGCAGGATCGTCAGATAGGCCGGATCCTCCGGCGGGATCGTCTCCAGGAGTCCGAGGCTGAACTCCACGTCGAACGCGAGGGCCTTCGTCTCAGGGTCGACGACGACCAACTCCGCCACGTCGACCTTCTCCGTCAGCGCCTGTCGGGGCGGCTCCTTGCCATGGACCCGGGTCTCCGTGTTGCGGGTGTAGCTCTGGATGTAGTAGGTCACCTCTTCCCCGCCCTGGGCGACGCCCCGCTCCGAGATCGCGCTTCCTTCCAGCCAGCCGAAATCGGAGTGCTCGTGGTCCACGCCGCACCATGGGCTGCCGTCCTTCCAGACCGTGCGTTCGCCGCCCACCTCCGCCACGACGGCGACCATCTTGCCCGCGAAAGCCTCCGGAATCCGACCGGTCAGCCGAAACCAGAACGTGGTGTAGGCGGGACCATAGGCGTATCCCTTCTCCACCTCTCGCCACGGCCCTTTTTCCGCCTCCGCCTCGGTGGCGCAGGGGTTCTCGTTGATCTCGATCCTCAGGGGGACCCGCTCGCCGAAGATCTGCGGCTTGAGTTCGTTCTTGAGGAACGCGACGATCCGGTCGTGCGTGAGTTGGGTGTGCTTGAGCATGGGCGGGGCCTGAGAATTGTACTGCCTTGAGGGGCGCCAGGATCGATCTGGGATCTTGGATCGAGGTTCTCCAAGAAGGCGACGGCTTTAGGGTCCGCGACGATCCACAATAGAGCGATGGAGGCGGTTCTGGCAGCCCTTTACCTACGAGGCGCCCCCCGGCCCGCCGATCCGCCCCGCCGAGGCTGGCCGGAAGTCCTTGCGGCCCTGCGGCGGGAAGGATCGCAAGATCCGGTAGCGACCTTGCGAGGCGCGGGGATGAGTCTGCCCGCGACGCTTCTCCACCCGAGAGGGCTGTTAGATTGGGCCGAAAGAGCGGTCGAAAGCGGCGCCGTCCTCACGGCGGCGTCGGAGGGCTATCCCCTGCGGTGGTTCGAGGCGTTCGGCGATCTGGCTCCGCCCGCGCTCTGGCGAGAAGGCACGCCGCCTTCCCTCCCGTGGGTCGGAGCCGTCGGTTCGCGCGAGATCGCTCCAGAGGTCTCCGACTTTATGGCTGAAGTCGGGAGGCGAACCATGGGCCTTGGGCGGGGCATCGTCTCGGGCGGCGCGATCGGTTGCGACGCGGCGGCGGAACGCGCGGCCCTGCACGGAGGCGGGGCCGTTCTTCGGATCCTTCCCCATGGCTTGCGTCACCGCGCCATCGATGACGGTGCGGTGCATCTCGCGCTCGCGGCGCCCGACGAGCCTTTCACGCGAGCCCTCGCGATGGAACGCAACGCCCTGATCTACGCGGCGGCGGACGCCACCGTGGTCGGCCATATCCGGCTTCGCCAGGGCGGGACCTGGCACGGGGCGTCGGACGCCCTCCGGCGCCGTCTTGGCCGTCTCCTCGTCCGGTGCGACGGCTCTCCCGCCGAGCGCGCCTTGCGCGCGCTCGGGGCGGAGGGGATCGGCGATCCGGCGGAGCTCGCGGATCGCCTGACGCAAGGAGCGTCCCAGAGGAATCTGTTCGCCTACGAACGGCGAAGGCAGAGCGTCTTCGCGCGACGGGACTAGACGGGAACGCTTCGGACGCGCACGGCTCGGCGGGAAGCCTCGCCGAGCCGTGCGCAAGGGTCTTTTAGACGCCGACGGGAATCCCGTAACCCGACTCGCCGTGCACGGCCTCGTCGAGGCCCAGCTCCTCGGCCTCGTCGGTGGCACGCAGGCCGACGGTCGCCTGGATGATCTTCGCCAGAACGAACGTGAGGACGAACGCGAAGACGCCGACCGCGCCGACCGCGATCAGCTGATGCATGATCAGGGTGCCGCGACCGTCTTTGAGGGCCAGCTCCGTCACCGCGGAGTTGATGCTGGCGTCCGCGAAGACGCCCGTCGCGATGGCGCCGAAAAGGCCGCCGAGGCCGTGGACGCCGACGACGTCGAGCGCGTCGTCGTAGCCGAGCTTGTGCTTGAGCTGGATGCCCATGTAGCACACGATGCCGCTCAGCAGGCCGATGATCAGGCCACCGCCGAAAGTGACGAAACCACAGGCGGGCGTGATGGCGACGAGGCCCGCCACGAGGCCACTGGCGCCGCCGATCGCGGTCATGCGACCGGTCTTGATCTTCTCGGCGGCCAGCCAGGTGAGCATGCCGGCGGCGGCGGCGAGGTGGGTCGTGACGAACGCGTTGATCGCCACGTCGTTGATCGCGAGGGCCGATCCGGCGTTGAAGCCGAACCAGCCGAACCACAGCATGCCCGCGCCCAGAAGGGTGAGCGTGATGTTGTTGGGAGGCGGGGCGAGGTCCTTTCGCTTCCCGATCACGAGGATGAGGGCGAGGGCGGAGATGCCGCTCGCGAGGTGGACGACCGTCCCCCCCGCGAAATCGAGGGCTCCGAGCCTCGCGAGCCAGCCGTCCGGGTTCCACACCCAGCAGGCGGCGGGGCAGTAGACAAGAAGGGACCAGAGGGCGACGAACAGCAGGTAGCCGCGCCACTTGACGCGCTCGGCGATCGCGCCAGAGATCAGGGCGGGCGTGATGATCGCGAACTTCATCTGGAACAGCATGAAGAGGGCGGCAGGGATCGTCTGCGTCCCGTACGGCACGGTGACGGAGACGTTCTTGCCCATCGCGAACTCGAACGAGCCAATCAGACCTTGGGAACCCTTAGCGTTGCCGAAGGCGAGGGAGTAGCCGATCACGATCCAGATGAGGGTGCCGACGCCCATCATGATAAAGCTCATGAGCATCGTGTTGAGCACGTTCTTCTTGTGGACCATGCCGCCGTAGAACAGGGCGAGTCCCGGGGTCATCAAGAGAACGAGCGCGGTCGCCACGATCATCCAGGCGCTGTCGCTCTTATCGATGGCCGGAGCCACCGCAGGGGCATCTTGGGCGAGGGCGAGGAACGGCGAAGCGGCGAGGGCGGTCACAACCGCGGCTTTTATTTTCGACAAAGCGGCATCTCCATGGGTGTTCGGCAAATCCACGTCGTCGGGGATACGGCATTATCCTCCATCTTTCTCAGTTTTAAGGGAAGGTTATGGCGTTCCGCACCGCAATTTTCCGAGTCCGGTACCCTTTGGGGCATGGCCCAGAACGAAGTGGTGCGCCTGAGCACCAACCTTGGCGACATCCTCGTCGAACTGCTCGACGACGTCGCTCCCCGTCACGCGGAGAGCTTCAAGAAGCTCGCTTCGAGCGGCTTCTACGACGGAACCCGGTTCCACCGCGTCATTCCCGGCTTCATGATCCAGGGAGGCGACCCGAACTCGAAGTCCTCCGATCGGGCGAGCCACGGCACGGGCGGTCCCGGCTACAAGGTTCCGGCAGAATTCAACGACGTCAAGCACGAGCGCGGCATCCTCTCCGCCGCCCGGAGCCAGGATCCGAACTCGGCCGGTTCGCAGTTCTTCCTGATGGTCGCGAACAGCCCCCACCTCGACCGCCAGTACTCCGCCTTCGGACGCGTGGTCGAGGGCATGGACGTGGTCGACAAGATCGTCGCCCTCCCCCGCGACCGCCGCGACAATCCCCTGGAAGAGAACCCGGCGATCATCGAGAAAGCCACCGTGGAAACTCGGTAGCCCCTTCCGGCGTTATGTTGATCAGGCCCGGACTCTGCATCGGGCTTGGCTGAAGATGACCCAGTGCCTGCCCGACGGCCCCATGACTCCGCGAACGGACGCCCCCGAGGTCACCGCGATCGTGCCCGCCCTGAACGAGGAGGCCACGATCGCGGAGGTCGTGGACCGGCTCCTCGCTCTGCCGATCGCCATGCAGGTGATCGTGGTGGACGACGGCTCGACCGACCGGACGCCCAAGATCCTCGCGGCCTACGGAAATCGGATCGAGGTTCTACGCAACGAGACGCGGTCGGGCAAAGGGGCGGCGATCCGCAAAGCCCTGCCCTTCGCGCGAGGCGAGGTCACCATCATCCAGGATGCCGACCTCGAGTACGCGCCCGAGGAGATCCCCGCCCTCGTGAAGCCGGTGCTCGACGGCGTGACGAACGTCGCCTTCGGAACGCGCTTTTCAAGCGGCATGCCTAAGGGCATGGCCCTTCCGAACAAGCTCGTCAACCTTCTTCTCGCCTGGACCGTCCGCCTTCTCTTCGGCAAGCGGATCACCGACGAGGCGACGTGCTACAAGGCCGTCCGCACCAGGGTGCTCCAAGCGATGGAACTGGAGTGCTGCCGGTTCGAGTTCTGCCCCGAGGTGACGGCCAAGGCTCTCCGTCGGGGCGAGAAGATCGTCGAGGTTCCCGTCTCCTACGTTCCGCGCACGAAAGAGGCGGGCAAGAAAATCCGCTGGACCGACGCTCCGGAGGCGTTCTGGACCTTGGCGAAGTACCGATTCCGGCGCTGAAGGTCATCCTCTCGAGCGCCCGTCCGTTTTGAAAAGGGCCTGGGTGCTTCCTCTGCCTTCGGTCACTCCCCGAAGATGGGATCGGCCGAGGGCGGCTCGGAGAAACGCTTGATCAGGAAATGGGCGTCCTCGCGGAACTCCAGCTCGGTGATCGCGCAGCTGGTGAAGTGGAACGAGTAGATCGTTTCCGGGGTGGCGCGGATCAATTCCGCGACGATCGTTCCGATCGTACCCCCGTGGGCGATCACAAGGGTCGTCCCTTCGAAGCGGCGAAGCTCTTCAACGACGGGCTGCATACGCGTCCAGACATCGACGAGGGACTCGCCGTTCGGAGGTCTTCCCTCCGAAAGCGGAACGAGCCTCGTCCGCGAATCTTCGAAGATGCCATCGTTCGTGGCCTTGAAGTCGCGGCCTTCCCAATCTCCATAGTTGCGCTCCTTTAGCCGAGGGTCCGTCTCGAAGGGTAGCCCGACGGCACGGGCGGTGTCCTGCGCCCGGACGAGGGGACTGACGAGAACGCGGTCGATGGTCTCGCCATGGAGAGCCTTACCAAGAGCCGCCGCTTGGGCGCGACCGGTCGCATTAAGAGGGGTGTCGGACCAGCCTTGGGCCCGCTTGGGATTGTGGAAGTCCGTCTGGCCATGACGAACAAGAAGGAGGCGCACCCTTGACAGACGCGCCTCATCCAGCCTGGGTTCTAACGACCGCTCGGTCGTGAGGCTCCGCCGGCACCCGGAGACGTTGCGCCCGGCGAATTGGTGTCCGGGTGGAAGTTCCCCCGATCGTTCATCTGCTTGTTGCGGATTTCGACCATCTGTTCTGGAGAGATCGGGTTCTCGTTGCCCATGTTCGAGCATCCGGCGAGAAGGCCCCCAGCGATCGGCAAGAGAGCGAAGACGAATTTAGCGTTTTTCATAGTGTTCGAGGTCTTTGGGGCACTGGAAAGACGAGTGCCCCTTGTAGCCTAGGGCACCTGGGCCGGGTCGCAGGCGCCGAAGTCCTGCCAGCGGTTGTCGCCGGTGGTCGGATCGGACTTCATCGTCGGATTCGTGTTGGGGTCGGTCCACGTACCGCGAACGTTCACCCATTCCCAGAAACCGAGATTCTTCCACTTCACCTGAGTGCGCTTCATGAATTTCGCATGACCGTCGGCGAACGCGTAGTTGCCCCCTTTGGAGAAGTTGAATCCCGTCCACGACAGATCCGTATCGTTCGCGCCGGTCCATCCGCTCGCGAAATAGTTGCGCCGCGGAAGGCAGAGCGCCTCGCGGATCGTCGTGGCCATGACCTGGAACGTAATCTGTTCGCCGGGCTTGCTTACCGCCGTCTGCGACGAGTTACTAACGCAGCCGTTCATGACGTAGCTCGTGCGACCCGCCGACGAGTTGTTCGGAACCGGCTTGAGGTTTCCATCAAGATCGTTCGGGGCTCCCGGACTCACAAGCATATCCATGCTTTTGATGTATGGAAACATCTCTTGGCCCCAGTTTTGGGTGGCCTTTGGGTCCATGAAGCCCAGAGGGGCGCCTGCACCGGCACCATAGTTCGTCCCGTACACGTTCTGCTGTCCGATGTAAGGTTGCGAGATCGACCAGTCGCCTGATCCGGCCGGCACGGCGCCTTCGTTGTTAGCGGCGAACATATCGTCCGCGTCACCGCTGTACATGATGGAAGCCGTCGCGGTCTGCTTAACGTTCGAGAGGTCGGCCGTCTTCTTGGCGGCGGCCTTGGCCTGGGCGAAGACGGGGAAGAGGATGGCGGCGAGGATCGCGATGATCGCGATCACGACCAAGAGTTCGATGAGGGTGAAGGCTCGATTGCTTCTTTGCATGATAGGATTGTCCTTACGTTCGGGCGCGGCTTTTTCGACCGCGCCATGGCGAGAAATCGGGGAAAGGGTCACGCTCGTCGCACCCCTTCAATGGGTGGCTCCAAGCGACGATCGGAGCCGTTCGCCCGTGTGTAGTGAAGCCGGAGGACGAGGTCTTGGGCGTAGTTCCCGAAACCGCGCCCGAAGAGGTTGAAGCCGCCTTGGTGCTCCGCGTCGGGCTTGACGCCGAAGCGCACGGCCACCGACTGCTGCGGCTGGAGCATCAGACGGTCGATGGTGACGTCCGACACCCGGGTGCCGTCGACGGAGGTCCCGGTGCGGTCGACGGACCAGATCTTGAGAAGGCCGTGCTGGGTCATGTGCTCGACCCACCACGAAGGGTTAAGTACGCCCCGTTTGCCACCGAAGTCGCCAGGGCAGACCCAGGTGCCGGTTTCGACGCCGTTGACCCAAAGGGTCAGGTCGGAAGGCCAGTCGGGATTGAAGTCGGGAGCCTCGGAGCAGACCTCCATCGAGAGTTCGAGGCGCTCGACCTCCATCGTGGTCGGAAGGTCGTTCGGGAACGTGTACTCGACGAAGCCGTTCGCCATCCACAGGATCTCGGCGCTGGCCCGATCCGGGTCGTAGAACGATTGCGTCTTGTCCAGGAACCCGATAAATTTCGTGCGGTTCGCGAGACCGCACGGCGCGCCGGGGCTGATCAGGGTGTAGAGGCCGATCGGCATCGCCACCTCGTCCACCTTGTCTTCGGTCGCCGTCTCGTCGTCCAGGCGAACGATCAGGCGGGTGTAGCGCAGGCGGCAGCGCTTCTGCATGCCCTGGAGTCCAGGGGCGTACTCGCTGACGACGAGGCCCGCGGATTCCAACTGCTGGATGTGGCGGGTGATCGTCGGCTGGGAGAGACCAAGCTCCGCGCCCAGTTCGTTGATGTTCCGATCGCCGTTGGCGAGAAGTCTCAGGATCTCCGCACGAGACTCCGAGCCGAGCGCGCGGAAGATCTCCACCGCCTCGCCGCCGCGAATCTCTAGTACATTAGGTCCGATCTCGTGCGCCATTGCCGATGGGATTAATATAGCAGAGTGCGGATCGTTATGCAAGACATTTCGCTCCGATCCGACGTTCCTCCGGACCAAAGCCCGTATTCTTACTCCGACTTAAGATGAATCCCGATTCGCGTGAAGCGCGCAGCTACCAAAACCCCGTTTTTCCGGGCACGTTCGCCGATCCTTTCGTGCTCCGTCACGCGGGCGCCTACCACGCCTTCGGCACGGGCCCGAGTTCTGGAGGACGCGTCTTCCCGACGCTTCGAAGCGACGACTTCGCCCGGTGGGAAGCAGACGGCGCCGCCCTGATCCCCCCGGAAGGCCTTGAGAACGGGGATTATTGGGCTCCGGAGGTCGCCTTCCGCGACGAGACGTTCTTCCTCTACTACAGCGTAGGCGGCCTGAACCACGTCGGACACCAGCTTCGCGTCGCGACGTCCGACCGCCCCGAGGGTCCCTACCGCGATTCGGGCCATCCTCTTCTCGATCCGGCGAGCGCGCCGTTCGCCATCGACGCCCATCCTTTCCAGGACGCCCAGGGGCGATGGCATCTTTTCTACGCGCGCGACCTGCTCGACTCCGACCGCCCCGGCACCTCGCTCGTCGTCGCCCCTCTAGACGACCCGTTTCGACTGCCGACGGAGTTCCACGTCGTCGCCCGCGCCGCCCACGACTGGCAGATCTACGAGCGCGACCGTCCGATGCCTCAGTACGGAGACGGGCCGTTCCAGTGGCACACCCTCGAAGGTCCGTTCGTCGTGCCCCACGATGGGCTGCTCTACCTTCTCTACAGCGGGGGCAACTTTGGCGACGACACCTACGGCGTGGACTACCTCGTCGCTCCCGACGTCTACGGCGAGTACCAGGACACCAACGACGGGACCGCCGCCCGGGTCTTGAGGACCGTTCCGGAGCGGGTCATCGGTCCTGGACACAACTCCGTCGTGAAAGGCCCCGATGGGGAGGACTACGTCGTCTACCACGCCTGGGACCTCGGCATGGCAGGCCGTCGTCTTCATCTCGATCGACTTCGGTGGACGCCCGAGGGTCCTCGCTGTACCCCGACGCTCACTCGCCAAGCTCTCTGATTTCTCAGCGCAGTAAAGCGAGCCGTGGGGTACGTTAGCCCTCGATGCCGACTCCGGAGAACGTCGCCCACGCCTGGGCCTATTCCAATCGTCTCCGGGCCGGCGTGTCCCTCGCCTGCGGGGTCGCGGGGACTTTCGCGGGGCTCGCCTTTCGGATTCGCCCCATGGCGCCGCTCGTCGGCTGGGACGTCGGGGTGTTCGTCTTCGTTCTCTGGGCGATCCTCACGACGTTCCGCCTCGACGCGGCGAACACGGGCGGCCTAGCGTCGAGCGAGGTTCCGGGCCGGGTTCCGGTCGACCTCGCGATGATCGCCGCCGCCCTCGCCAGCCTCGCGGCCGTCGGCATGACCCTGATCGACGCGAGCGACGAGAAAGGGAGCGAGAAGACGGCGCTCGTGGTGACGGGCGTCGTCAGCGTCTTCCTCTCGTGGCTTCTCGTCCACGTCATCTACACCCTGATCTACGCGCGCCTCTACTACGACGAGGGCGGTCCCAAAGGGGGGGTCGATTTCAACGAGGACGGCGCGGATCCGAGCTACATGGATTTCGCCTACCTCGCCTTCACCGTCGGGATGACGTTCCAGGTTTCGGACACGTCTATCGCGAGCAAACGTATCCGGCGGGCGGTCCTTCATCATGCGACCTTGTCGTATCTGTTCGGCACGGTGATCGTCGCGACGACGGTCAACTTCGTCGCGGGGCTGGGCAAGTAGCCGCTCGCGACCGTGTAGAGTAGAGGGGTGACGCGCATCGCCCGCCCGCCTCGCCGCCAGGTCGTGGCCGTGGTGAGCGGCTGGCTCCTCTTCGCGGCCTTTCCCTTCCTGCCACCGGCGACCGGCCCCCGGCTCCTGCTCGCGGGGTTCGCGGTCCTAGTCCTCTTATTGACCCTGGATCTTCTCGCCGTCAAGGCCAGCGCCTCGCCCGAGGGGATCGTTCTGGGCGCGCTTCGTCCCCGCAAGCGGCTCCGCGCACGGGTCGACGAGATCGTTCGCTACGCTTGCGATCGCGAAGGCGTTTGGTGGGTCGAGACGATGGAGCGCCGCGTTCCCGTGTCGGTCAAGGAGCCTTGGGAGTTCCACGCCGCGATGGCCCTGCTCGTTCCGGCGAAGCTCGGCGCGAAGCGGATGCGGCCTCAGCACCTACCGCCGGACGAGGATTTCCGGGGACTTTGGGTCTACGACGTCGAGCGCCTCCTTTCTGAAACGCTCGGTCGGGCCGTGGCGGTCGTGACCCTTGTGGCCCTCACGCGAACGATCTCCGGCGCGTACGGCATCCTGCTCGGACCGCTCCTCTTCGGCGTCTTCGATATGTTCGCTCGGCTCGACGTGACTCGCGAGGGGATCGTCCGGCGCGGCCCTTTTCACCGGCGCACGATCCCGTGGGCCGACGCGGTCGCCATTTTCTGCGAGCGGTCGTCCCTGCGCCGGAGTTTCGTCGTCACCAGCCGGGAGACGGCGATCGAGGTCCCCGAGCATCTCGCGAAAGACCTTGAGCTCATGCGTAAGGTGTTTCGTTCGCTCCCCGAAGGAACGCTCTGCGTCAACTTCGACGAGACGACCTTCCGCGGCTACCGGCGTCGCAAGAAAGCGAAAGAAGCGGTTCCGCAGGAAGACCTGATGCCCGCGCTGACGGCCTAGGCGAACCGTTGCGCCAGACGAGGGTAAGCCGCCTCGACGGTCTCCTCGTCGAACGGCTCGCCCTCCGGCTTGTCCGGAAAGGGCGAATCTTCTTCTGGGACTCGGCGTTCTTCCAGGATTCCGTTGGCGACCGCGCCAAGCCCTTCGTTCTCGGCGGGCTCCTCCGTGTCGATGAACCGCCCCAGGCCGTCTGGGTCCGTCAAGGCTTGCTCGAACGCCGCCCTTCCCTTCCCCACGAGCCATTCGCAGAAGTCTTGGAAGCCGTCGTCGCTCGCGCCGCCGTTGATCACGTAGGCGGCGCCCCAGACGTCCCAGCGATACAGCCGCGCCATCTGCCGATTGAACACCTGCCCGAAAGCGGCGACCGTCTCGTCCGACTCTTTCGCAAGAAGCGCCGCGAGGCGGTCCGGTTCGGCGCTCGCGCGCCGAGGCGACGCGGCGCCGAACCACGCCCCACGCGCCTTGTCGATCAGTCTCCAGAAGGCGGCTTCGTCCATTTCTAAGGGTCTATTGGCCGAGGACGTCTTTCTGGGCTTGGATCAGTTCGTCGATGCCCTTCTTGCCGAGCGCCAGAAGGCGTCCGAGCGTCTGAACGTCGAACGGGTCATGCTCGGCGGTGCCTTGGATCTCGACGAACTTACCTTGGCCGGTCATGACGAGGTTCATGTCGGTCCCGGCGGTGGAATCCTCGTCGTAGTTCAGGTCGAGCACCTCCTGTCCTCGGTAGATGCCGACCGAGATCGCGGCGATCGGGGAGAGGATCGGGTTCTTCTTGATCATCCGCCGGTTCGTCATCCAGGAGACCGCGTCCACGAGGGCGACGTAGGCGGCGGTGATGCCCGCACAACGGGTTCCGCCGTCGGCCTGGAGGGCGTCGCAATCGAGGGTGATCGTCCGCTCGCCCAGGGCCTCAAGATCGATCACCGCGCGCAGGGAGCGACCGATCAGACGCTGGATCTCCATCGTCCGTCCGTTGGGCTTCATCAGGTCGCGCTGGTTGCGCTGGCGGCCGGATCGCGGGAGCATGGAGTACTCGGCGGTGACCCAACCTTCGCCCTTGCCCTTCTTGAAGGGCGGCACCCGGTCTTCGACGGTAGCGGTGACCAGCATCTGGGTGTCGCCCAGGGTCAGCAGGCACGAGCCTTCGGCGAACTTGCTCACCCCGCGCTCGAAGGTGTAGGGACGAAGCTGGTCGTTGGCTCGGCCATCGGGACGCATGGGGATGAAGGTACCAGGGAAGAGGATAAAGGTCGAAAGCGGCCCTTCGTGGCTCGCCTTCCGTCAGCTTCTCCCTGTACCCTGTTGCCATGCGTCTCGCCTGCGCCCAGATCGACGTCGTCCACGGCGACCCCAGCGCGAACCGCTCGCGGGTCCTCGCCCTTTGCGATCGTCTCGCGGACGCCGATCTCATCGTGTTCCCGGAGTGCGCCCTAACCGGCTACGGAGCGGCGGACCTCGACGAGGCCCGCCGGATCGCGGTCGATCCTTCCTTCCTCGAGCCGTTTCGGGGACGGAGCGTCCTCGTCGGGGCGCTCCAGCGGGAAGACGACCGGGTTTACAACGTCGCGACGCTCTTCCTTCCCGACGGCTCGCGCCACGATTACCGAAAGACCCACCTCCCCTTTATGGGCGCCGACCGTTTCTGCGCCCCGGGCGATCGGCTGAAGCCGATCGACACGCCGTGGGGTCGCCTGGGCATCCTCGTCTGTTACGACCTGCGTTTTCCCGAGGCGGCCCGGACGCTCGCCCTGCGCGGAGCCGACCTGATCCTCGTGCCGACGAACTGGCCCGAGGGGGCGGTGGTCTCCGCCGAGCACGTCTGCATCGCGCGAGCCGCCGAGAACCGCGTCTTCGTCGCCACCTGTAACCGGGTGGGCGAAGAGCTTGGATTCCGATTTATCGGTCGGAGCAAAATCATCGGGATCGATGGTGAGATCCTCGCGGCCGCCGGAGCCGACGAGACCACCCTGAGCGTCGACCTAAACCTCGCGCAGGCGCGTCAGAAACGGCGGGTCGTCACCCCCGGCGAGTACGAGACCGACGTCTTCGCCCGACGCCCGGAACTCTACGCCTAGAACCTTCTGAGGCTGACACCCGTCCACTCGTTACCACCTTGCGCCCAAAGTGGGGCAAACTGGGAACATCGCTATGGCAAACCTCCTCTCTCGACGCTCTGGACCAGCGGCTATGGCTTCCGTCCTGCTCGCTGGTATCGTCATCGGCTGCGGCGGAGGAGGGAACGACAAAAACAACGGGTCCACCAACGCCACCAGCGGCAGCAACTCGGGAAGTAACGCCGGGACGAACGCGGGAACCACCGCCTCGAATCCTGGTGGAACGGGCGGCACCGACGGCGGTACCGGCAACCTACCGCAGGACAGCATCTTCTACACGGTGAGTTCCGGAGCGGGTACGGGGACGTACGACGTCCGATACGTCAAGGAGGACGGCACCGGTTCCGGAGTCTACGCGACCGGTGTTTCCGGCGATGCTCCGCCCGCCTCGCCCAATCCGGCCGTGTCCGGTCAGTTCGTTTTCGCCGCGAAGCCTACCGGCTCAAACGCCTATGGGCTCTATAAAGGAACGGTCGCCTCTGCGACCGACCCGAACACGACGCGGATTCTCGCTCCGTCGTTAGGGCAAATCTCGACCTTACAAGTCTCGCGCGACGGATCCAAGGTGATCTATGTCGGGGCCACGAGCGCGTCTTCGAACGTGCAGAACCTCTATGTCGTATCCGCGTCCGGCGGCGTGCCGACTCAGATCGACAGCGATGTATTCAGCGCGTCCCTAAGTTCGGATGGGTCGAAGGTGGTCTACAGCAAGGCTCCGACCGGCTCGGACATCCTAGAGCTCTACGTGCGATTCCTGAACGAGACGGCTTCGACCCGGCTTACGAACAACGACGTTTACGATGACGATCCTCAGTTCAGCAAAGACGGCACGAAGATCGTGTTCACCCAGCAGGTTTCGGGTTCGACCCACGAGCGGCTCGCGACGATCAACCTTACCGCAGGGGCCCCATACGCGGCGACCACCTTCGATCCCGTCCCGACGTCCGACTTCCAGCGGGGTCCCTCGTTCAACAGCGCGGGCACGCGCGTGAGCTTCGTCGTGATCGGCGTTCCGGGTGCGCAGGGCGTGTGGACGTCGAACGTCGACGGCTCGGACGCGCGCCAGATCGTTGCCAACGACAATCTACTTTCACCGACCTACTGGTCCACGCCCAACGGTCGTTCGATCGGCGGTCAAACGCTTGGATTGAGTCGTAGCCGACGACCGTGAGTTCGGCTATGTGGCGCTCCTTAACGGGGCGCCACACTGTTGACCGTGACCTACTGTGAGTTCGTCCGCACCGACAAGGCGCATCCCCTTCACCGGGCGTACCACGATGAGGAGTACGGTGTCCCTTCGAGCGACGAGCGCGTTCTTTTCGAGCGGCTGACTCTGGAGATCGCCCAGGCCGGGCTATCCTGGGAGACGGTTCTGAAGAAGCGCGAGGGCTACCGACACGCTTTCGAAGGCTTCGATGTGGATCGGGTCGCCGCCTACGGCGAGGAAGACACCGTGCGGCTTCTCGCCGACGCCGGGATCATTCGCAACCGGCTCAAGATTCAGGCGACGATCCACAACGCGCGCGTCGTGCAGGCACTCCGCGAGGAACACGGTTCTTTCGCGAGTTGGCTCGACGCGCAAGGCGATCCAAGCAAGGACGCTTGGATCAAGCTCTTCAAGAAAACGTTCCGTTTTACCGGGGGCGAGATCGTCGGCGAGTTCCTGATGAGTCTGGGACGCCTGCCGGGAGCCCATCATCCCGGTTGCGTCAAGTACGTCGAAGATCGAACAAAGAGCGGGCCCTAAAGAAGACCCATCGCTTTGCGGACGGATTCGAGAGTCTCCGACGCGACCGCGCGCGCGCGGTCGGCTCCATCGCGAAGGATGTCCTCGATCGTCGCGTCATCGAGTTGGGCACGCCGTTCGCGGATCGGGCGCAGGTACTCGTTGACCGCCTCGGTGCACTCCTTTTTATTCTGCATGCAACCCCGCAGGCCCAGGCGATCCTCCTCCCACTGGGTAGGCCAATGCTCGGAGTAGATCTTCAGGTACTGGCACACCGCGCATCCTTCCGGAACGCCGGGATCGGTCTTGCGCATCTTGGTCGGCGTCGTGAAAGCCGACTTGATCTTGGCCGCCGTCTCGTCCTCCGTGTCGCTTAGATAGATCCCGTTGTCGTGGGTCTTGGACATCTTCTTCATGTCCAATCCGGGGAGGGTCGCCCGCGTCTCGTCCTGCGGGATCATGTACTTATAGGGCGCGAAGATCTCCACGTCGTAGAGCCGGTTGAAGCGGCCTCCGATGTCGTTGCCGATCTCCAGGTGCGGGGCCTGATCCTTCCCCACGGGCACGCCGAGAGGGCGATACAGGAGGATATCGGCGGTCTGGAGCACCGGATAGCCGAGGAGGCCATAGGGTTCGCGTTCTGCGGTCGCCAGCTCCCCCTTCTTCTCCTTGTAGGTCGGCACCCGCTCTAGCCAGCCGAGAGGCGTGATCATGCTGAAGAGGAGATGCAGCTCAGCGTGCTCCTTGACGTGGCTCTGGATGAACACCACCGATTTCGCGGGATCGATGCCCGCCGCGACGTAGTCCTTGGCGACCTCGCGCGAGTTGTGGCCGATGCTGGTCGCCCCGTCGTTCATCGTGGTCAGGGCGTGCCAGTCCGCCACCATGCAGAACATCGAGTAGCCCTCGTTCTGCAGCGACACCCAGTTCCGCAGGGCCCCCTCATAGTTGCCGATGTGCAGTCGAGGCTGGGTCGACCGCATGCCGCTGAGGATGCGCTTGTTGGAGGATTCGGGGTTCATTGCGGATGTCCGACGAGAAGGGAGAAAAGTTTGGCGAGCGGCGGGCCGACGACGATCCAGATCAGGCTGAAACCCGTGACCTGCCCAAGGATCACGACCGCGAGCAGGGCTTGGCCGCCGTAGCGGCGCTGCCAGATGTACCACGCCGCCTGAGCGCGGGGCGGCAGGAGGATACCGACGAGCCAGTGGCCGTCGAGCGGCCCTAGGGGGAAGAGGTTGAAGAGGAACAGACTAAGGTTCGTCAGGACCCCGTAGGTCAGGAGGGCGCTGAGAAAGGTCGGTCGTCCGAACACATCCGATCCCCCGCGCCCGACCAAAGCCGATTGGATCTGGTTCCAATCGATAAGGCCGCTTCGCATAAGCAGACGCATGGCCATCGCGTAGACGACCGCCTGCACGAGGTTCGAGATGGGTCCCGCCGCGACCGCCGCGAAGTGGTCCCATTTCGGGTTTCGCATCTTCGACGGGTTCACGGGGGCGGGGCGGCCCCAGCCGATGCCGACGCCGGTGAGCTGGGTGAGGATCATCATGATCGTTCCCAGGGGCTCGAAGTGCTTCGTCAGGTTGAGCGTGACCCGTCCGTACATACGCGGCGTGGGGTCGCCCGCCATGTCGGCGAACTTACAGTGGGCGTACTCGTGGAGCCCGATCGCGAAAAAGATCACGACCAGCATCGCAAGGATCACCTCTAGGGGCGGAATGGGGGGCATGGCCTTCGCCTCATAGTTTGGCACTTCGCAGACGCGAGCGGTCCGTCCACGCCACAATAGGCTTACGCATGGCGAAAGACAATCTCATGGACCCGACCGTCGAGAAGGCGGTGCTGGTCTACATCAACGAGGATGAAGCCGAGGATCGGATCGTCGAGGAGGAGCTTGAAGGCCTCTGCGAGGCGGCCCTCGTCGAGCCCGTGGCGGGCATCCGCCAGCGGCTCGACCGGCCCCACAAGGGCACCTACATCGGCAAGGGCAAGGTCGAGGAGGTCGCCGCGCTCGTTCGGGAGTCGGAAGCCGACGTCGCGATCTTCGACTGTGAGCTTTCGGGGATGCAGACCCGCAACCTCCAGGAGGCGATCCGGGCCAAGGTCATCGACCGGACCCAGCTTATCCTCGACATCTTCGCCCGCCGCGCCCACACGCGCGAGGGCATGCTCCAGGTCGAGCTCGCGCAGCTGACCTACATGATGCCCAAGCTCATGTCGGTCTACACCAAGTTCGAACGCCAGAAGGGCGGCATCGGTATGCGCGGTCCCGGCGAGACGAAGCTGGAGACGGACCGCCGTATGGTCCGCGACCGCATCTCCCGACTGGAGGATGAGATCGTGGACGTAAAGCGCGTGCGCGAGCAGCAACGGGCCTCGCGCCGGAAGCACCCCTTCCCCTTCGCGACGATCGCGGGCTACACCTCGGCGGGCAAGAGCACCCTCATGAACCGCATGAGCGGTACCGATCTCCTCGCCGACGCGATGCCGTTCGCCACCCTCGACCCCACCACCCGCAAGGTCGACCTCGAAGACGGCTACGCCCTGTTCCTCACGGACACCGTCGGCTTTATCCGCAACCTCCCGACCCAGCTCGTCGCCGCGTTCCAGTCCACCCTTGAGGAGGCGACGTTCAGCGACTTTATCCTGCACGTCGTGGACGTCTCGATTCCCGCCTGGGAAACCCAGTACGAGGCGGTCATGGAGACCCTCGAGAAGCTGGGCGCGAAGGACAAGCCGATGATCGTGGTCTTCAACAAGATCGACCTTCTGGACGACCCGTTTATCGAGCGCCGCCTCGTCGCCGACTTCCCCAACAGCGTCGCGATCTCCGCCCAGACGGGCCGGGGCATGGATTCGCTCCAGCGCGCCATCGTGCGCCAGGTCAAGGACCTTCTCGGGGCCGTGCACGCGCTCGTGCCTTACGACCAACCGAGCGTCCTTCAGGACTGCTACGATTACGGCAAGGTCAAGAAGGTCGAGTACCGGGAGGACGGCATCTACATCGAGGCCGAGCTCGTCGTCGAGATGCGGGAGCGGCTGAAGCAATACGAAGTCGCGGCCTAACGAGTCGATCAGGCTAATCCTCTCGCGGGGATCACGTAATCCTCTTTGGTCCGACGACGGGCCATCAGGAACGACGATGAGCGCACTACCGACCAACAAGCTGGGCCGCACCGGCCTCGAAGTCACCAAACTCGGCTACGGCGCGATGGAGGTTCGCGGGACGCGGATCTGGGGCGGACGTCCGGTGGCGGACGACGAGGCCGGCCGCATCCTCAATGCCGTCCTCGACGCCGGGATCACCTTCATCGACACCGCGAACGACTACGGGCGAAGCGAAGAATACATCGGGCGGTTCCTTGAGAAGCGGCGCGACGAGTTCGTCCTCGCCACCAAGTGCGGCTGCACGGTGGTCCATAAGGACGAGCACACCGACGACACGCCCCACGTCTGGACGCGCGAGAACCTTTTCCGAGGGTTGCACGAGAGCCTGGAGCGGATGAAGACCGACCACGTTGACCTTATGCAACTTCACAACCCAAGCGTGGAACAGGTCGAGAGCGGCGACCTCGTACGCGCCCTCCAAGACATGAAGGCTCAGGGCAAGGTGCGCTGGATCGGCATCTCGACGACCCAACCGCACATCGAGACCTACATCGGTTGGGGCGTTTTCGACGCGTTCCAGATTCCCTACTCGGCTCTGGAGCGCCAGGAGGAGGACTCGATCCAGAAGGCGCACGACGCGGGGGCGGGCGTGATCGTCCGGGGCGGCGTCGCGCGGGGCGAGCCTGGCGCGGGTTTGGGCAACGAGGATCGCTGCAAGCCTGGGAGCAGGCGAAGCTGGACGAGCTCCTTGACGAGGGGGAGACGCGGACGGGCTTCCAGCTCCGCTTCACGAACTCGCATCCTGGGATGCACACGAACATCGTCGGTACCAAGAGTCCCGAGCACCTGCAGGAGAACGTCGACGCGGCGGCGAAAGGTCCGCTCGCGTCGGACGTGTACGCAGAGGCCAAGCGGCGCCTCGACGAAGTGGCGCAGGACGTTTAGACTCTTCTTAACATAAGACTCTCGTTGGGACAGGAGGCTATATGAGAAGCAATAGGAGCTATAGCGCTTCTGCTTCTTGAATGGCCTTCAGACTTCTGCCCTGCATGTCGACCCATTCAACTCGACCGTTTGCACTCCGTGCCAAGACTACACCTGCAGCAGTCGAAGGCGAGCTGAATGCATAGTCCTGTGTAAATGCTAGATGGCCGTCCAATGGTGCAAGAACACCGTTTTCCTTTAAAGTTGCCCGCAGAATTTTGATTTGGCTTGGACAAGAAACGACCTCGTTAAAAGGTGTCTGCGAGTCTTTCAGGACCACAAAACCTTCTCCTGACTCGTGCCCCCATGCCTGAAGCCCCTTTGCCGAAATCCTAAGTTTGCGGATTTCCTGCGGAATCATGGCGGGCGTCTCGAATACATCAACCCCTAACAGAGGGAAACACTGCAACATTTCATCAAGGAACCCCTCTGCTTCGGCAATGTCCGCTTCTGACAAAGAAGGCGGCATGCCTGCATTGCCATTATCCAGTTCGCACCTCTTTGCCGTCTTGGCTAAGTCAATCAGCCTGGCTTCCAAGTAGCGAACATGGGCCTTGTTCAGGTTCTCATCTTTCGAAACGAAAAAATACGCCACGTTCCAAAATTCCTTGTTTGCTAGATGCTGCTCTAAACGGGAACGAATAGCGTCGGTTTCTCCAATGTAAGCCCTGGGCAACGCACGATCATCACGTCCGAAAAGCACATACACCCCAGTTTTAGTAAACTCCGGTCTTAACTTATGCTTCCCGATTAGAGCACGCGGACAAACAACACCACGTCCCGTCCAGTTGCTTTTTTCAACCTGACGCAAACCATCCGGTTCCCCGTCTGGAAGGAATATCTTAATTGAGTAACCTCGTCGCATATGACTGTTAGGTTGCCCGAGTTTCTGTCACTCTGACGGCAAGTTTCTTAAGAATATCTCGTCCCGTCTCTGCCTGACAGATTTATCTAGGAACTGGTGAAGTTTTATGGGTAGGGCTTACGAGGCACGATCATCCTCCTCACACAGTTCCGAATCTTCCTCGATCTTCCCATACGACATGTGTTTCCGCGCCCGTACGATCCCCCAGACCACCCACCCGCCGCAGACGGCCAGCCACCAGTTCCCGAGGAGACGGCTGACCGTCCATCGGGGACCGACGACCGCCTCGGCGACGAGAACGCGTTCGCCGGGCGGGGCTTCGGCGACAATGCGACCCCGCACATCTACGATGAGCGAATAGGCTCCCGAGTCGGCGCGGGCGAAGGCGACGCCGCTCTCGGCAGCCCGGAAGGGCGAGTAGGCCGCGTGCATCGCGGCGATAAAGGCGTGGGTCGAGGGCGGATCGTTGGTGGGCAGAGCGACCACCGAAGCGCCGAGGCGGGCGGAGTCACGGATCACATTGGGAAAGCAGCTGTCATAGCAGACGTTCAGGCCGACGTCGCCGGCCACCACCGCCCGGGAGCCCGGCGCGTGCATCTTCGTCTCCTCGCCGAACAGCTTGCGCTTCCAGTAGGGCGGGGACTCCGCGCCGCGAACGAACAAGGCCGCCGTGTTGTGGGGGAGGGGCGAAGCGCCATCGGGGAACGAGGTGACGAACGCCGCGCCGCCAAAGTCTCGCAAAGCACGGGTGTCGCCCTGGGAGGCGAGGAGCATCCCTGCGAACTCAGGCCACACGACGAGCGCCGCGCCCTTTCCGGTCGCCTCGTCCTGCCCCCGACGTAGATCCGCTTCTTCGACGGACGCCGTCTGGAACGCCGCCAGCCGCCGCGTCTCGCCTCTGAAGGGAAGCCACATCCCGCCAAAGACGAACGCCAGAGCGGGAGTCGCGAACGCCCACCATCGCCGCTGGGAGAGCAGGAGATTCGTCCACCAGACGAGGTAGGTCACAAGCCAGATGCCACCGACGGAAGCGAGTTGGACCATAGCGGCGTTACGGTACTGGCTCAGGGCGAGGTGGGACGGCAGCTTGACGAGAAGGGTCGCCTCCAAAAGGGTCGCGAGGGCGGCGAAGGCCCAGAGAGGGAATCTCACCGAGCCTCGATCTCCCCAGACCGCGAAAAGCACGGCGAACGGACCGCCGAAGATCCCGAACCCGGTGTAGACCCAGCCGTCGTTCGTGGTCCCGCGCGGCACGCCGTAGAGAACGCCGGTCGTACTCAGCCACGCGGCGAAGAACACCGCGCCAAGACCGGCGAGGAAGCCGACCAGGAAGCCCCTTCCCCGCGTGGCGAGCAAGAGGGGAACGAGCGCGAACCAGGCGAGCGGCGCCCGCTCGCCCAAAGGAAGACAAGCACAGAACATCGTGCCCGTCACAAGGACGGCGAGCACGATCAGGGAGAACCGCAGGAGATATTCCTTTCCGCTCGTCTTCAACTCCCGCCTCCGAAGCGCCGAATGATCAGAAAGAGGCGAGGCATCGTGGGAGTCTATACGTCGGTTCCTTAACGCGGCGTACCGGGTAGGGCTCTGAGAGCCGACCATCGCTCCGTAAGCCAGAGCGTATCGTTCTCAGCCTATGCTATCCAAGAGCCACGGACGACGGTCGTCGAGGACACCGTGCTTCAGCCCCGAGAAGATAGCGGCCTTAAAGCTATAGCGGGATGCTCTCGGTCAGGTTTCTCGGCCCCTCGGTGGTCACAAGCACATCGTCCTCCAAACGGACGCCGCCGAGACCGAGGAAAGGCTCGACCGCCGCCCAGTTGATCTCATTCTTGAACCGCTCCCGTCGGGCATGGTCCTTGAGGAGGGCAGGGATGAAATAGAGGCCCGGTTCAACGGTCACGAGGAAGTTCTCGCCCAGCGGGAGATCCATCCGAACCCGGACGCCGCCGAAGCGACGATCGTCGGATCGCCCCGGGGCGGCGCCCGAGGCGTCGCGGACGCCCAAGCCGACCATGTGTCCGATGCCGTGGGGGAAGAACAGGGCGATGGCCTCGCTTTCGACGGCCGACTCGGGCGAGCAACGGAATACGCCGGCCTCGTTCAGGGAGGCGGCGATGCGGTGGGCGGCGACGAGGTGGACGTCGCCCCACTCCGTACCCAAGCGACAGGCGCCTGTCGCAGCGCGGAGTGCGTGACGGACGACGTCCAGCATCCAAGACCGATTGTTCCCCACCGATCCCGCGTGGTAGGTGCGGGTCACGTCGGCGGTGATACCGCCGATCTCGGCGCCCGCGTCCACGAGGACGAACTCGCCTTCCTTGACCGTCCGCGAGCCGGGTTCGAAATGAAAGACCGCCGAGTTCGGTCCGCTTCCCACGATGGTAGCGTAGCCCATCGCGTCCGCCCCGGCGCGGAAGGCAGCGGCTTCCAGCTCGATCTTGACGGCGCGCTCGGATACGCCGACCTGGACCGCCGCCCGAGCGGCCTCGTGCGCGGCGGCGGTGGCCGCGACGGCACGCTCGAAGGTTTCGATCTCTCCGGCGTCTTTCGCTCGTCGGGCGTGCCACAGGGCTTCCCTCAATTCTCGACCGTCGTCCTCTTCGTCCGCGCCAAGACGCCGGATCGGGCGCGTTTCACGCTCTTTAAGCCAAGGTAGAAGCTCGTCGAGCGGCTGGCCGGTGGGTTCCGGACCCAGCCCCCAGACCCGCTCGATCTCGTCCACCACCGGCTCGAAGTGCGTCCATCCCTCTTTCGGATCGAAGGCGAGGATTCCGCCCTCACGCCGGGCTCCGGTGAGCCAGCGATAGTCGGGGTGCGGGATGTACGGGTAGGTCTGGTCGAGTCCGCCGGGCTTCCCGAGAGGCCGTCCGGCGGCGATCAGGACGATCTCGTCCTCCAGGTTCCAGGCTTTAGCGGCGCGGGCGCGGCGGGCTTCGATCCACGGGGACATCGGTCAAGAATAGCCCGATCGTCAGCGGTCCCGCCGCACCATCGACGCTTCGGAGCGCGTAGTAAAGGCAATGATTTCCACGCTCCTCATGCTTGGCGTCGGCGCGTTCGCGGCTTTCGCGGCGCAGGACTCGAACCCCGTTCCCGTCGAGCCGCCGAAGAGCCAGTCGCTCGTCCTCGCCGCCGGCTGCTTCTGGTGCTACGAGCCCATCTTCGAAGGGCTAAAGGGCGTCACGGACGTCGAGGTGGGCTACGCGGGCGGACGGACGCCGACCACGACGTACCACGACGTGTGCAGCGGAACGACCGGCCACGCGGAGGTGTACAAGGTCACCTACGATCCGAAGATCATCAAGGAGGAAGACCTTCTCCACATCTTCTTTACCGTCCACGATCCCACGCAGCTGAATCGTCAGGGAAACGACGTGGGCACCCAGTACCGCTCGGCGATCTTCTACGCGAACGAGGATGAGAAGCTCCGCGCGGAGAAGGTGCTGAACGAGGTGAAGGCGGCGAAGGTGTTCGACCACCCGATCGTGACTACCCTCGAGCCTCTGCACAACTACTCGCGCGCCGAGGAGTACCACCAGGACTACTGGGAGAAGTTCGAGAGGGCGAGCCCAGCCCAGCGCGCGACCATGAACGTGGGCTACTGCAACGCCCTCGTCACGCCTAAGGTGCTCAAGTACCGCCAGAAGTTCGCGCACCTGATGAAAGGAAACTGAGGAAGACTGAGAACGAAGCCCCGGACCCGGAATCGATCTTCCGGGTCCGGGGCTTTTTCGGCTTCGAATGTGCGGACCCCTTCATACCGTTTTCGCCTCGCCCTAAAACCCAGCGTCTTTAGAGCAATAGGGCCGGAGCCGGGTAACCCCCGGCTCCGGGGTAGCGTAACGAAACGTGCGACCGCTTTTTCGCGCGGCTTCTGAACCATGATGACCTCTCTCCGTGGCGCGGCCTTCGTTGCGCTTCTCTCCGCCTTTGGCGTGGCCAACGCCCAGACGCCCCCAACGCCTCCGGCGACTCCTCCCGCCCAGACCAACCCCGCTCCGGCGAAGCCCCAAACGCCGACTCCGAAGCCGGGCACGCCAAAGCCGTACGAAGAGATCGTCACCAAAGAGGCGGTCAGCCAGGACGGCGTGTTCAAGGTCCACCGCATCGACGACAAGATCCTCTGGGAGATCCCGACGAAGATGCTCGGACGCGAGATGCTCTGGCAGACGGAGATCGCCCAGCTCGCCGCCGCTACCGGCGGCTACCCCGGCACCGCGGTAGGAACCAAGGTCCTGCGGTTCGAGCGGCGCGAGAACAAGATCTACATGCGGCTCGTGGACCATTCCATGCGGGCCGAAGGCGAGGACGAGCTGCGGGTCGGCGTGGCCGCCAACACCATCGAGCCGATCCTCGGCTCGTACGCCGTCCTGGCCGAGGGTAAGGACAAGAGCGCCGTCGTCGACGTGACGAGCCTGTTCACGAACGACCCGCAAGACTTCGCGGTGAAAGGCATGCTCGGCGGCGCGGGCGTCGATCCGAGCCGCTCGTTTATCGACAAGGTCAAGGCGTTCCCGGAGAACATCGAGACGACCTCCACCCTGACGTTCATGACGGCGGGGCGGGGCGGCGGCGGCAGCGCCACCACCGCCGTGGTCCACTACAGTCTGGTCGCCCTTCCCGAGACGCCCATGATGGGCCGTCTGAAGGACAGTCGCATCGGCTACTTCACGGACGACTTCACCGCGTTCGGCCGCCCGGACTACAGTGCGGAAACGGTGCGCTACATCGACCGCTTCCGCCTGGAGAAGAAGGATCCGAACGCGACCCTCTCCGAGCCGGTCAAGCCGATCGTCTTCTACCTAGCCCGCGAGGTTCCCACCAAGTGGCGCTCCGCGATGAAGCGCGCCGTCGAGGCGTGGAACCCTGCCTTCGAGCAGGCCGGATTCAAGAACGCGATCCTCTGCAAGGACGCGCCGAGCATCAAGGACGATCCGGACTGGAGCGACGAGGACGCGCGTTTCAACGTGATCCGCTGGGCGCCGTCGGAGACGGCGAACGCGATGGGGCCCCATATCAGCGACCCGCGTAGCGGCGAGACCATCTCCGCCCACGTCATCGTGTGGCACAACATCCTCGACCTCGTGCAGGACTGGTACTTCTCGCAGGCGGGAGCCACCGACCCGCGCGCGGCTCGTCTCCCCCTGCCTCAGCCCCTGATGGAGGATCTCGTCCAGTACGTCGTCTCCCACGAGGTGGGCCACACGCTGGGCCTTGAGCATAACTTCAAGGCTTCGACGGCCTACACCGTCGCCCAGCTTCGCGACCCGCAGTTCACGAAGGAGAACGGCACGGCGGCGTCGATCATGTCGTACTCGCGCTACAACTACGTGGCCCAGCCCGGGGACGGCGTAACCCACAAGCTCGGCGTCATCGGACCGTACGACAAGTTCGCGATCGAGTACGGCTACAAGCCGATTCCCAGCGCGAAGTCGCCCGAAGACGAGAAGCCCCAGCTCGACGCTCTGCTTGCCAAGCAGGTGTCGAACCCGCTCCTGCGATTCGGCAACTACGAGTACTACGGCACCGACCCGTCGACCCAGATGGAGATCATCGGCAGCGACACGGTGGAGGCGACGCGCCTGGGCATGATGAACATCGATCGGATCGCCACGAACAACCTGTTCAACGCGACGACGCGCTTCGGCGAAGACTACACCAAGCTCGCAAGCATGCGAGCCCAGCTTCTCGGCCAGCGCGCCACCGAGTTGACCCACGTCACGATGCTCGTGGGCGGCGTGGTGGAGACGGACAGCCACTACGGGCGGGGCGGCGACGTCTTCAAGCCCGTACCCAAGGCGCAGCAGAAGGCAGCGGTCGCCCTTCTGCTAGACAAGGGCATGCGCGTTCCGGCCTCGCTCTACGACCCGCGCGTCCTGAACAAGATCGCGCCCACCGGCGTCGTCTCGGAGGCGACGAGCCTGTCGAACCGCTACCTCACCTCGCTCCTGAGCGAGGTTCGCATCCGGCGCATGCTGGACAACGAGGCGGCTAACGGCTCGAACGCCTACACGGTGACCGACATGGTCGGCGACCTGAGCAAGGGCATCTGGAGCGAGACCGCCGAGACCTCGCCGAAGATCGACATCTATCGGCGGAGCCTCCAGCGCTCCTTCCTCAGCACGATGGACGGCAAGGTGAACGGCTCGGGCGCGACGACGAGCGACCTTCGCCCGGTGGTCAAGGCCGATCTACGGGTTCTCGCTAAGCGGATCGACGTCGCTCTCGCCCGGACGACCGACGTCCCGACGCGGAACCATCTGGTGGAGTCGCGCAAGGACATCGAGAACATCCTGAACAACAAGTACAAGGCGGCGGGAGCCACCCAGAGCTTTTCGATCTTCGATCTGTTCGGGATCAAAGAAGGAAGCGCCGCCTCGGACGGCTGCTGGGATCGCTTCGCGGGCCTGAAGTCGTTGCCGTAGGACAAGGCTGGCCTCCGTCTCGGGAAGAGACGGAGGCGAGAAGAGCCGAGCCTTCTCCTCTTGGGAAAGTTCGGCTCTCCCTATTTCAGATCGGTGCCCTCGATGCCGCCGGGAGTCAGATTCGGGTCAGGGGTATCGAGGCGCGAAGGGGTCATCGCCCTCGCCATGACGAACTTCGCGTGTCCGTCGACGAAGCCCGTCGTGCGTCCTCCGTCCCAACGGTAGGGACCGGGATTCCAGCCGTAGACCACGGCCTTGTCACCCGCTCGCCAGCCCCAAGGACCGGAAAGGACGCCGTTGTTCTTATGGGCGTTGATCCACTCGAACACGATGGCCTTCGATGATGGGTTCTGAACGCTCGTCGAAGAGAAGGTCGTGAAGGTCACAACGGGAGCGGCTGTCGCGTCGAGACCGAAGAGTTTGCGCAGGGTGAGTTGCTGAAGGACGTCGTTCGGCACGTAGAAAGCGGCGGAGTAGGAATAGCTCGTACCGTCGTACGTGGCCTTCGTGCCGTCCATCGGGCAATACAGAAGGGGGCTCTGGCCGCCGCTCGCCGCCGTGTAGCCCGTGGCGCTCTGCTTCATGGCGAGGGCCATGTACGGCATGAGGGGCCATCGGAAGCGCTGTCCGCCCCATAGACCGATGTCGTTCGTGTTCGGAAACGAATCGTCGTTATCCGACTCGTAGAGGATGAAAGCCGTACCGAGCTGCTTCAGGTTGCTGATACAGGCGGTCTTCTGAGCCGCTGCCTTGGCCTGGGCGAACACGGGGAACAGGATGGCGGCGAGGATCGCGACGATCGCGATCACGACGAGCAGTTCGATGAGGGTGAACGCGCGCTTCATAGGGGTCCTTTGCCTTCCAGAACGACGGCGTTCCGCTCGCCCGCCGTTATCAGCGCGGCGTACGACCCATTATGTCGCAGCAGTTCCTCGTGGGAGCCGGTCTCGACGATCCGTCCCTCCGCCATGACCGCGATCCGGTCGGCGGTCTGGATCGTCGAGAGTCGGTGGGCGATCACGAGCGTGGTGCGTCCCGCCATCAGGCGGTCGAGCGCCTCACGGACGAGGGCCTCGGATCGGTTGTCAAGAGCGCTCGTCGCCTCATCGAGGATCAGGAGCCGTGGGTCCTTGAGGATCGCGCGGGCGATCGCGACCCGCTGGCGCTGGCCGCCGGAAAGGGTGACGCCACGCTCGCCGATCGGAGTCTCGTAGCTCTGGGGTAGGCGGAGCGCGAACTCGTCCACGTTCGCCATGCGCGCCGCCCGCTCGATCTCGTCATCCGTCGCGTCGAGACGACCGTAGCGCACGTTCTCCTTGAGGGTGCCCTGAAACAGGATCGGCTCCTGGGGCACGATCCCGACGTTCGCCCGGAGAGACTGGCGCCGGATGCGATCGAGCGGAATTCCGTCGATCTCGATCCGCCCGCCTTGAGGGTCGTAGAAACGGAACAGAAGCGAGGCGACGGTCGACTTGCCTGAGCCGCTTGGGCCGACGAGAGCGGTGACACCGCCCGGCACGAGGTTCAGGTCGAGTCCGTGGAGCACGGGCAGATCGGCGGCGTAGCCGAAATCGACGCCTTGCAGCGAGACGCTTCCCTTCCCCTGGGGGAACGTGACGGCGTCCGGGGCGTCGGGCGGCTCGGGCGCCTCGTCAAGGATGGCAAAGATCCGCTCCGCCGCGCCCGTCCCCCGCTGGAGGCGGGTGTAGACCGTCGCGAGCTGCGTCATCGGCCCCAGCGTGATCGCCATCGCGACGAAGAAGCCGAAGAGATTGGCCACGGTGAAGGCGCCCGTCACGAGGCCACGCCCGCCGTACCAGAGCAGGGCGACTATCCCAACCATCATCCCGTAGGCGCCAACCGCTCCCATGAGGCCTTCGATCTTCGCCGCGCGCATCGTAAGATCGAAGACGCGGCGCAGACCGTCGACCGTCCGGGCATCCTCGTGGGCCTCGCGGTCGAAGGCTTTGACGAGTCGAACGTTCGCGAGGGCCTCCGTCATGGCGCCGGTGGATTCCGCGAGGGCGTCCAAGCTCGCCCGGTTCAGCTTCCGGAGGCGGATGCCGTTGACGACGAAGAACGCCATCATCGCCGCGAGCAGGACGAACACCACCGAGGCGAGCCGCACGTTGATCACGGTCGCCATCGCGATCCCGCCGACGAAGGTGACGAGGTTCGGCACGAACTGCACGACGTCGGTGGTAAGGACCGATTGAAGCTGGCTCGCGTCGTTACTCAGGTAACTCGTAAGATCGCCGGAGCGATGCCGATCGAAGTAGGCCACGGGAAGCCGCTGGAGGTGGGCGAAGAGCCGCGCCCGCAGATCGTTGACGATCCGGTTGCCGGTCCGTACTCCGAGAAGGAACTGCGCGTAGAAAAGGACGCCTCCGACCACGAGCAAGCCGAGGACGGCATAGGCCTGACGGTCGAGGTCGCGCACGACTCCCGAGCGAGTGACGACCGTGATCGCCCGTTGGACGAGGATCGGTAGCGTTAGCGTGACGGCCGAAGAAAGGAGGGCGACGGTCCCGGCCAAGATCAGTCGGGCCGCATAAGGCTGCGCGAGGCCCAAAAGACGCCGTACGGCAGAGGCGGACACCCGCCTTTTCAGATCCTCATCGTTCGCGCCCGGATTGTGCGGCCTACGCATTCAGCCTTTATTACGCCACAAGTCGAAGGGCTCTCCAGGACTCGAACCAAAATGTTTCGCGTCATCCCAAAACATCGCGATAAAAACCCGCAAAACGACCAAACGTCGCGAGAAACGGGAACCGGTGGGACCTGCGAAAGGTTGAACCGACCGAAGGGTAGACTCCCCGGCCATGCTGTTCGGAAAGCGCGACAAACGCGATGCCTTCGAACGGCAAGCCGAAAGGGTCTTCCCCTCGGTCTACGGAACGGCGCTGCGCTTGACGCGCTCCCGAGAAGAGGCCGAGGATCTGGCGCAGGAGGCGATCGTCCGGGCTTACGACGCGTTCGACCGTTTCGACGGTTCGAACTTCAAAGCCTGGATTCTCCGCATCGTCACGAACTTGTACATCAACAAGTATCGGGCGAGGCAGAGGGGCCCGATGCTCGGATCCTTGGACGACGAGGGAGCGATCGAGCCGATGTCGGACGAGGCGGAACTGCCGGATCGGATTCTTCTCGATCCCGCTCTCGGAGCGGAGATCGAAGAGGCGCTGGCCGCGGTTCCTCCCGACTTCCGGACGACCGTGATCTTGAGCGATATCGAGGGACTGACGTACCAGGAGATCGCGGACGCGGTGGGCGTCCCGATCGGAACGGTGCGGAGCCGTTTGGCGCGGGGACGCGCGATGATGCGGAAGGCTCTCGAAGGATACGCCCGTCGCGAGGGATATCTGAAAGAAGGATCGACGGAATGACGGACCCGATGAAGTTGCACGCCCTCGCCGATGGCGAGCTAGACCCTAAAGAGGCGATCGCCCTGCGCGAAGCCCTGAAGGCCGAGCCCCGCGCCACCGCCGAGGTGGACGCGATCCTGAACCTCAAGGATGTGCTGGCGAACCAGAGCGTCCGGCACATGGACGCGGACGTGTGGAGCGGCTGCGTCCAGCGCTTGAACGCCATCGACAAGACCCGCCGCGTCGAGGGCTTCGTAGGCCGCTACGCTTGGGCGATGTGCGGCGTCTTGTTCCTCTTTATCCTTTCGGGGCGCGTCGCGATGCGGAACGTTCAAGGCGACACCGTCCGCACGGCCGACATCATCCGCTTCTCCGGCGAGAGCGGCTCCCCCGACGCCCAGAAGATGGCCAAGATTTGGGCCGATATGCTTAAAGGGGCCACCACCGGCCTCGATCGCACGAAAGTCGAGATGCACGGTATGGCGACCGCCGGCCTCTACAACGGGATGCGCGCCGAGCGAGTGCCCCTGCGCGATGGCGATGGCGATCTCGTCCTCCTCCACGTCGAGGGTGAGCTGAACCTCCCCGATACGGCTCCGATGGCGACCCACCCCGACCTCGCGGCAACCGTCGCCGACGGTGCGAACTGCGTGGTCTGGCGAACCGCCGGCGCCACCTGGCTGTTGAGCGGCAACCGCTCGTTCGAGAGCCTCGCCGAGGTTGCTACCCGCATCGTCCTGCCGCGCTGAGCGCGGCGCTCTCCTTATAAAGCCGAAAGGCTCGTTTCGATCGATCGAAACGAGCCTTTCGGCTTTATAAGACTTGGCAGGGGCAACAGGGCTCGAACCCGCGACCTAAGGTTTTGGAGACCTTCGCTCTACCAACTGAGCTATACCCCTGCGTGAGACTCTATTATACCGCGCCTGAAGCAGGACGGTCTAGCGACTTCCGATAATAAAGCGGCTTCAGGAACAGGCATCCCGAACGATATTCTCGATCCCGAGGAAGCAGCCGTGAGGCTTGGTCTCGGTAAACTCCCTCCGTTTTGAGCCTGCCCCACCTGAGCGTGGTCGTTCCCGCCTACAACGAAGAAGAGCGGCTTCCGCGCACCTTAGCCCGATTGGACGAGTATTATCGGGCTCAGCCTTACTCCTGGGACGTGGCGGTGGTGAGCGACGGGTCGACCGACGGAACCGAAGCCCTGGTGAAGTCGTTCGCGAAGGACCATCCCGAGTTCCGTCTGATCGCCTCCCGGCCCAACCGGGGCAAGGGGTACGTCGTTCGCACCGGAATGCTGGAGGCGAAAGGCGAACTCGTCCTGTTCTGCGACGCCGACCTCGCGACGCCCCAAGAGGAGACGGAGAAGCTGCTCGACCACATGCGTCAGGGCGCCGATGTCGCGATCGGGAGCCGTCCCCTTGCGGACAGCAACCTGGAACGGCACCAACCGATCCACCGTGAGGTTCTCGGTCGGGCCTTCAACAAGGCGGTCCAGCTCCTCGCGATCCGTGGAGTCGACGACACTCAGTGCGGGTTCAAGATGTTCACCCGCAAGGCGGCACAAGACGTGTTCCGTCGTTGCACGTTCGACGGCTTCTCATTCGACTTCGAGGCCTTGCTGATAGCCCGTGAACTCGGCTATCGGATCGACGAGGTGCCGATCCGCTGGAGCCACCAAGAGGGTTCGAAGGTCGTCATGCTTCGGGATGGTCCGCGCGCCATCCGCGATCTCGTGCGGCTCCGCCTGATGGGCAAGCGCGGTCGGCTACGGGAGAAGATCTAGCCCCAACCCGCGAGAACCCGGGCGGCGACGGCGATCTTCTCCACCTTCGACGTTCGCGCCCTTCCACCGAACACGTCGTAGTTCCGCTCCTCGATCCGGTCGAGGATGCGGGAATAGAGCACGCGCGCAAGGCGTACCGCCTTGCGCGCCTCGGGTGGAAGCGCCGCAACGCCGCCATCGGCCTGTTCGTAGAGTGCGCGGGCCCGACCGATCTGGAAGCGGGCGAGGGCGGCGAACCGATCGGACATCCGTCCTTCGAGGATTTCGTCCTCTCCCACTCCGAAAGCGGCCAGCTCCTCCTGCGGAAGGTAGATGCGTCCGCGAGACGCGTCTTCGCGGACGTCGCGCAGAAAGTTCGTGAGTTGCATCGCGTTCCCGAGGGCGCGGGCGGCGGCGCGCATCGTCGGGTCATCGCCCGCTCCGAGCACGTCGCACATCATCATCCCTACCGCCGCCGCGCTGCCCCGCATATACTCCTCAAGGTGGACGTAGGTGGGGTAGCGCGCGACGGTGAGATCCATCGTCATCGCGTCGAGGAAGCAGAGCGGCTCGTCGGGCGACATCCCACATTCTCGAGCGACCTCACCGAAGGCGCGCAGGGCAGGGTGTCCCGCCCGCCCCCCGTCAAGGGCGCAAAGCAGATCCTCGCGGTATTCGCGGAGCCGAGGAGCGGGGTCTTCGAGGGGATTGTCGACCCATTCGTCGGGAACGCGCACGAATCCATAGAGCGCATGCACCCGGCGACGCGTCTCCGCCGGGAAGCGCGAGGTGGCGAAGTAGTACGTCGTTCCGTACTGTCGGTGAAGCCGACGACAAAGCTCGTAGTCCGCCGCGCTCGCATGCCCTCCCATGTCGCCATTGTACGTGGTTTGGACCTTTTTTGTGCCCAGCGAAAGGTTTTTGGGCCTCAAATCGTCCGGCCGATCAGCGTCTTAACCTCGTGTCGACCTGAACCTTCTTACATCCCATCGCTCGTTCACATCGAGCGTCCCTTTCGCCAGAGTCTCGAACCGTTCTGGGGAGAACCGAATCTCACCCGCGAGGGCATCGAGTCCTTCCGCGACCGTCAGCCGAGCCCGCGCGGACAAGTCCGCTCCAGAGGCGACCTCCGGACCGAATCGAAGCCAAGCCTCGGGCCGTTCGTGCATCGCTAG
The DNA here is from genome assembly GCA_964516175.1 of uncultured Fimbriimonas sp. Classification (GTDB taxonomy): domain Bacteria; phylum Armatimonadota; class Fimbriimonadia; order Fimbriimonadales; family Fimbriimonadaceae; genus Fimbriimonas. The sequence continues at coordinate 182,701 of CAZEWR010000001.1, forward strand.
TTGATAGTGGATCGCGACCGGCACGACCCGGACGCCCGGCACGGACCGGGCGACCGTCTCCAGAGCCTTCCCAAACGGTAACAGGCCCGGTGGGCGGTGAAGGACACCCTCCGCGAAGAGGAGCAGCGAGCGGCCATCGTCGCGCATGAGACGGATCGTCCGTTTGATCGTCGCCGCTCGAGCGGCGGGATCGTCGGCAGGAAACCGCATCCCTCCGACCTTGGCGAAAAGGGGGAAGGCGTCGAACTCCGCGATCCAGTCCACCACCCGCACCCCGAGGCGCGTGGCGGCGAGATACATCAGGTAGCCGTCGTGCCAACCGTGGTGGTTCGCGACGAAGATGGTCGGCGGTCTCGGCGACTCGACGGGCGGCGACCAGTGGACGGTGTGGAACGCCTTTCGCACCGAGCGGCGGATCATGCGGTCGACTGCGAAGCCCAGGATTCCTTCTCTTTGTCCGGGCACCTACTATTGTAGCGGGCGGCTTCCTACAGAGGAAGGGCGCCTCTCTCCAGACCGAGCAGGAACGCTTTGTTCGACAGACCGCCGCTATAGCCGGTCAGCTTGCCGTTCGCCCCCACGACCCGGTGGCAAGGCACGACGATCGAGAGCGGGTTCTGGCCGTTGGCGAGACCCACGGCGCGGCACGCTTTGGGCGAGTTGATCCGCCGGGCCAATTCGCCGTACGAGATCGTCTCGCCATAGGAAATGTCGCGCAAGAACGCCCAGACGACGCGCTGGAAGGTCGTGCCCCTGGGGGAGAGCGGAAGGTCGAAGCTCCGTCGCTCGCCCGCGAAGTATTCCGCAAGCTGGAGTCGCACCGCCGCGAAAGGCGTGGCCTCCGCGTTTTCGACCGAGTCGGGGGGAACGATCCGCTCGTTCATGTAGAGGCCGGTGAGGGCACGCCCGTCGGAAAGGAGCAGAAGCGGGCCGAGGGGGCTGTCGACGAGGGTATGGAAGAGGCTTGGCATCGGAATCAGGGGGCGGGGGCGCTCAGCGAGCGCCAGAGATGGATGGCGGCGTAGGCGCGCCAGGGGCGATAGGACTCAACGAGGGCGAGGGCCTCGGCGGGAGCTCGGACGCCGAGCGCGCGCATGAGTCCGAGATCGGCGGCGGGAAAAGCGTCGGGATGGCCGAGGGCGCGCATCGCGATGACGTGGGCGGTCCAGGGGCCGATGCCCTTGATCCGCGTCAGTTCCGCGACGACCGTCTCCGGATCGTCCCCGACGCGGAGGCTCAGACCTTCCTCGACCGCCCGCGCGAAGCGCACGATGGTGGCGGCGCGAGCGGAGACGACGCCGTGCGAGACGATCGCCTCGGGATCCAGAGCGGCTATGCGGGCGGCGCTGGGAAAGGCGGCGGCGAGGCCGAAAGGGTTCTCGACGGGCGCCCCGAACGCGGCGGCGAGCCGTCCGGCGACGGTGCGGGCGCCCGCCACGGAGACCTGCTGGCCCAAGATCGCGCGAACGCCGACCTCGAACGCCCCCCAGGTTCCGGGAAGCCGCATGCCCGGCTCGCGCGCCAGTTCGCCGAGGTGAGCCGCGATGGCGAGCGGCTCGGAATCGGTGTCGAACATCCGGCGCACCCGGCGCAGGACCCTCGGCGCCTCGGCCGCGAGCGCCGAGGGCATCTCGACCTCCAAGCCGTCGCCTTTGCCGGGTCCCACGGCGATCCACCCGCCCGCGACGAGGCGGACGTAGCGGCCCTCGACGATCGCCTCGACTCCGGCGAGCCCCCGCGTACCGAAGTGGTCGCGCATCGCCTCCCAGGCGTAAGGCGGACGGTAGGGAACGCGCAGGCGGAGGGTCTCTCCCGTCGCGCGGGCGGTGCGTCGAAGATCGGAAGGACTCATGCGGTAGCGCTCGCGGAACAGCGCGTTCATACGCCGGAGACTGGCGAAGCCGCTCGCGAGGGCGACCTCGCCGACGGGCAGCCGGGTGTCGGTGAGAAGTCGCTTGGCAGCCAGCAGGCGTCCGGTCTGAGCGAGGGCGACGGGCGGAACGCCGTAGCGAGCGACGACGATCCGGCGCAGGTGGCGATCGGTGACTCCGAGGCTATGCGCGACCTCGGCGGGAGTCGCGCCTTCCTCGATCCGCCGAAACGCCGTGTCGGCGAGGCGTCCGACCGCGTCGACGCGCGCCCGTCCGGGAGCGATCTCGGGTCGACAAACGAGGCAGGGACGAAAGCCGTCCGCCTCGGCGGCGGCCGCACTGGGATGGAAGGTGCAGTTCTCGAGCCGTGGCGTTCGCGCGGAGCAGACCGGGCGGCAGTAGACGCCGGTGGTCTTTACCCCCACGAAGAAGAGACCGTCGAAACGGGCGTCTCGCGCTTCGAGCGCGCGGTAGAATCCGTCGGCATCGAGATCCATAGGAACAGTATCTTCTCTGCCTAGGGCCGAATACCCGCCCTTTTCGGACTTGGCGGCGTAAACTGAACCGGGATGTTCGGCCCCCGCTCCCCGCGTTATCCGATGCTTCAGGCCTACCTCGCCTCGCGGCCGGGCGAGCCGCCTTTTCCGGACGTGGACCGAAGCCGCCTGACGGTGGGCGGGGCAGCTATCGTGACGACGACCATGGGCTTGGGCGCGATGGATACGGGCGGATGGCTCGCCTACGCTCTGGCGGCGATCGGAATCGGGATGGGCGCCTTCGCCCTTCGTCCGCGGAAGAAAGCTCCGCCGACGCCGGAGCAGGCGTTGGCCCGTCAAGCCGACCACGTCGTCACCCAGCTTCGCCACCATGCCGACCGTCTCCATAGGGCGCTCCATCCGGCGGTGGGCGCAACCCTCGAGGAGTGCGCGGGATACGTCGCGCGCATCCAGGTCTCTTTGGAGGGTTCCGGCTGGGAGGCGGCGGGAAGCCAGTGGGCGGCCCTTCGGAACGACGCCCGGGGGGCGGCGAAGATCGCGATGGACGAGGCCCTCGTCCATGCGGGCGCGACCCTTCCCTACGCGGTTCCCGCCCGACCGCTCGAGCAGGTGAGCGACGCGCTGGAGGACATCGGTCTGGGCTCCCTGTTGCGAGACGGACGGAACCATGAGCCGATGCCGCCGGCCTTCCGCCCGGTCCGCGATCTGGCGGAGCGGCTCCGAGAGTTGGCGGTTCGTTGCGAGACGGCGGCGGTCCAACGCCGCGAAGAGTCGCCCGAACCCGTCAGCATGGCGTTTCGGCGGCTCGACGCCGCCTTGGGCGAGATGCGCGGGATCGAGGAAGCCGAGGGGGAACTGAGGCAGGGCGCTTAGATCAGCCTGAAGGATCTCGTACGACGTTAAGAGAGCATCGCCACGAAATGCCATAATCATCCGTGGCCGAAACGCTTCTGGGACGGACGAACCGGGCGTTTCCGCCGGTTTGGCTAAGCCTCTCGACCCCTCACGAAGGGGGCGAGGTCGCTCTCGACGCCCTCGTCGATGCCGCCAAGGCGGCGAACGTCCCGCTCGACATCAGCGGGAGTCCGGCCCTTTGGGGCGGGCGGATGCGGGGTGACGATTCCCTTTTTCTAACGCAGCTCTCCACCTCGGGGTATGAACGCGCCACCGACGATCGGCACGCGATGGACCTGATCCAGGCCCACCTCATCGAGACGCTCTCCGCGATCGGACGCGAACGGATCGACGTCTACTTTCTGCGCGTTCGCCGGGCGGTGGATGAGTCCCAACTTTCCGGCGCTCTCGAGGCGATGGAACTGGCGCGCCAGGAAGGACACATCCGCTACCTCGGTCTCTGTTGCGACGGCTCCTCGCTCGCGACGCTCGGGATGTGGCAGTTCCACGACGCCTTCGACCTCGTGCTCGTACCGCGCAACCACCACGACGACGAGGCGTATCGGACCCTGGCTCCTCTTGCCCGGGAGAGACGGGTCGGTTTGGTCACCTCCCGCCCACTGAACTGGGGCTGGGGGCTGCCTTTCCCGGCCCTCGACGATACACAAGAGTTGGCCCAGGCGGCGATCGGAGAATTCGCGCGGGAGCATCCCGTTCTCGTCGGCGTCCGCACTCCACAAGAAGTCGCGATGGCCCTCGCCGCGCCGGAAGTCGTCGTGTCCGATCTCGCCTCGAGGCTCGCACCCCTGAGAACGCGTTTCGAGACGGAAACGACCTGGTTCGCGCTAGAAGAGCCCTGGTTGGGCGCGGCGCGACGACGGGCGCGGGAGATGGCTCTTTGACGCACGCGGAGTTCGAGAACTACCTGTTGGTCGTGGCGATCCTCTCCGGGGCGCTTGGTGCGGTCAACCTCCTCCGGCCTCACAAGCGTTGGCTTGGAGCGGGCTCGGTGTTCGTGGGGATGGCCGCCCTGGTTTATCGCCAAAGCGCATCCGTGTTCGCCGCCGCCGTTCCCACAGGCCTTGCCGTCGTCTGCATGGCGACGGACGTCGCCTCGCGGAGGCGACCATGAAGATCGGCGTCGTCGGGCTCGGCATGGCGGGTCTGCGGACGATGACGCTCCTTGAGCGAGCGGGGCACGAGGTGGTCGGCTTCGAGGCGCGGAACCGTCCGGGCGGGCGGATCCATACGGTCGAGCCCGAACCGGGGGTGGTGTACGACGCGGGCGGCGAGTGGATCGACGCCGACCATCACCGTTGCCTCGCTCTCCTGCGGGAGTTCGGCCAAGAGCCGTCTCCCGCCGGGAACTGGCCTCGCCGCCTCGTCCACGCGGGGCGATGGACCACCGACGACCTCGTGTGGAACGAGGCCCTGGAAGACGATCTGCGCGTCGAGGCGGCCGCCCGCGAGCTTTGCCGAGGGCTCCGACTTCCGGTCTGGGACAACCCAGGGGCCCAGGAGTTGGACGAAGTCACCCTGGCCGACTTTATTCGGGAGAACACCACGAGCGAGCGAGGCCGCTGGTGGGTCAACGCAAAGCTCCGCAGCGACGAGGGCGACGACCTCGACCGAATCGGTCTCCTCGGATGGCTCGCGGGCGTGATGCTCTACCTGGAGCGCGAAGGCGACGAGATGAGCGCCTACCGGTTTCCTGGCGGAGCAGGACGCCTCACGGACCGCATGGCGGCCTCCCTGAGGGGTGAGACGCACTACGGCAAAGCCTTGGAACGGGTTCGCCAGAACGGCGACGGCGTGATCCTCGCCTTCGAAGACGGCGGCGAGGCCCACGTCGATCGCGCAGTCGTGACCTTGCCTCCTCGTCCCTTGGAACGCGTGGTGTTCGATCCGGCCCTCGGCGTAGGCAAGCGATGTGCGGTCGAGGCATGCGGCATGGGCCGCTCGGTCAAGGTCGCGTGGCAGTTCGACCGGGCTTGGTGGAAAGACGAGGATTGGGGCGGCGCGATGCTTTGCGACGGTCCGCTCCAGCAGACCTGGGACGCCTCGATGGGAGAAGGCGCCGTGCTGATGGCCTACATCAACGGGGATGAGGCCGCCCGCTGGGCCGCCCTCGGCGACCCGGTAGCCGCCGGGCTCTACGAGCTGTCTCAGATCTCACCCCGTGCGAAAGAGCACTTTCAACGAGGCTGGTTCCACGATTGGATCAACGATCCCTGGTCGCGGGGCAGCTTTTCGCACCTCGCTCCCGGCTACGTCCTCGAGCATCTTCAGCACATCGCTCCACCGGAGTCTCGCGTGCACTTCGCGGGCGAGCACGCCTCTCGCTGGATCGGCTTTATCGAAGGGGCTCTCGAAAGCGCGGAACGCGTGGCCGACGAGATCGCCCGCCTATAAACCATGCATCTGCACCGAAACCTGACCTTCGCCCTCACCGGAGAGGTCCAGAGCCTCCTCGTCGACGCGGATCGCGTCGTGGCTCGGGGAGCGGACGTCGTCGCTCCCCAAGGCGTCCCCTCGACGGATCACGGCGGACGCCGGATCGTCCCGGCGTTCGTCGATTCGCACTGCCACATCCTGCCAACCGGGCTCGATCTTCTCAAGCTCCATCTGGGGCCTGCTTCGACCAAAGACGAGGTTCTCGATCTCGTTCGCGAGCGGCACGCCCGAGGACCTGAAGGCTGGCTTCACGCGGTTCACTACGACCAGAACCGCTACGGAACCCACCTCACCCGTCACGATCTCGACGCGATCTCCGACGCACGACCGATCCTGTTGCGCCATGTCAACGGGCACGCCAGCGTCGCGAACTCCGTCGCGCTGCGGGCAGCGGGCGTCGATCGCGAGACGCCCGACCCGGCAGGCGGCGAGTACCTTCGCGACGCGGACGGAACGCCGAACGGCGTTCTGCTGGAGGATGCCCACGAGCACGTTGGGGCCGCCGCGCCCTCGCCGAGCCTCAACGAGATGGTCGAAGCGATCTTGCGCGCGGGCGCCTCGATGCGCGGCTTCGGCATCGACTGCGCCACCGACATGATGACGGGCCGCTGGAACCTCCCGATGGAACTGGAGGCGTACCGGATCGCGGCGGAGAGGGGCTGCGCCGTCGACCTTCGCCTGTGCCTCCAATGGGGCCGCGTCCTCGGGCCACGCGGTATCGGACGAGTAGGCTTAGAGCCTTACCTACGCTCCGAGAATCCGCGAATCGTCGGTCTCAAGCTGTTCGCGGATGGAGCGTTCGGCTCCGCGACCGCCGCGATCTACGGCAACTATAGTGGCGCGGAACCCATCGGCAAGCCGTACACGACCAAGGCCATCCCCACCGGACGCGAGGGAACGAGCGGCCAATTGATCTACCGCCCCGGACGTCTGGTCGAGATGGCACGGCAGGCGGTCGAAGCGGGCTTCCCGATCGCGGTCCACGCGATCGGCGACTACGCGGTCGATCTCGTTCTCGACGCGTTCGAGGCCGCTCCGCACCCCCAGCACCGCTTGGAGCATGCGATGATCCTCAGCGATCCCCAGATCGAACGGATCGTCCGCGTTGGCTGCCCGGTCAACATGCAACCCGAGTTTCTCCAAAAGCTCGGCCATGTCTACCGCCGTCAACTCGGCCTTGAGCGCACCGCAAAGCTCAAGCGGTGCCGCAGCCTGCTCGACGCGGGCGTGCCGCTCAGCTTCTCCTCGGATCGCCCGATCGTCGCAGGCGACCCCCGCGATGGCGTTCGGACCGCCGTCCGTCGTCCCGAGGGGTTCGACCCGGCGGAGAACGTCACCTGGGAGGAGGCGGTACGCGCCTACACCGTCGAGGGTTCGCGGATCAACGGGGACGGCGATCGGTACGGATCGCTCAAACCCGGCTCCGTCGCGCACTGGATCGACGCGCCCGACTCCCCGTAGCGATGGTCACTCGATCTCGAGTCCTGAGAAGCGATCGCCAAGGGGATCGCTCTTGGCGGTCGCCTTGGCCAGTTCCAGCGCCATGCGAAGGCGGCTAGAGAGTTCCTTCGCGCGGGCGGCGGCTTGCGGATCGGCGGTGAAGCGGGTGGGATCGACTGCCTTCGCAAGGTCGTCGTAGGCCTTTTCCACCTGACGCTTGGTGGCCCCTTCGTCGACGCCGAGCAGACGACGGGCGACGTCCGGGGTCATAGAGGGCGGTTTCGGGGCGGCGGGAGTTGGAGGCGTGGGATTCTCCATGGCCTCGCGCAGTTCCGCCTCGGCTTTCTCGTCCACGCCGGAGACGCGGTCCCAACCGTGGTTAACGTACCCACGGACGATATTAAAGGCTCGACTCATGGCTTGTTCGTAGGGTGATCACGCGACCGTCGCCACGCTGTTGAGAGACTCCGCCGTTCGGGGAAAGCCAGCCATCACGGCCATGACGGCAGCGCGTACATCCGGCTTCAGTTCGGCGTGGTGGTGCGGATCGACCACGACGGACGTTTCGAGGGCTTCGCGGGCGGCCTCGGTCGAGGTCGTGGCGGCCTGAAACCAGGCGCTCCCTTGGGAGTCCTCGATGTCCAGGCAGGCGCCGTTGATTCGGAGGAACGTCGCCACGGCAAGGAGCGCGGTCGCCTCGACCCCGGCGTCCAAGGGCCGCATCCGCACGAAGCCCGCGAGGAAGCGAGCCGCCTGTCCTAGGAGCTCGTTGCTGTCTCCGTAGGCGTACTGGTAGAACGTCGCCTCTTCGAGGCGCGCGTAGGAAAAGTGCTGGACCTTCTTGGTCGCTTGCAGGTTGATCCAGAGAATGTCCTGGACGGTCAGATAGTGGAGCTTCGACATGGCGCGACCATCTTCGATTCTACACGGAAACCATTCAAGTGTCTACCGGGTCGAAGGGTGACGTGGATTCTCCCGCCCCTACGGAATGCATCGTCGAAGCCTTAGAGGAGGCCGGGCTCGTCTACACCAGCGACGCCTCGCCCGGAATTCGTCGCGAGCGTCGAGGCGAAGGGTTCGTCTACATCAAACCGCGGGGCGGTGAGGTGACGGACGAGAAGACCCTCCAACGCATTCGATCGCTCGCGATTCCGCCCGCCTACGAGGAGGTGTGGGTCTGCTCCCGAGCCAACGGACATCTTCAGGCGACGGGTAAGGACGCGCGCGGACGCAAACAGTATCGATACCATCCGGGATTCCGCGAGGCGCGCGACGCGGCGAAGTTCGAACGCCTCGCCGATTTCGGTTCCCGCTTGCCCCGCATCCACAAGCGACTCGATGAGGACCTAGCCAAGAGTGGGCTCCCGAAAGAGAAGGTCGTGGCGACGGTGGTCGATCTTCTCGAACGCTCTCTTATCCGCGTGGGAAACGAGCAGTACGCCAAGGACAACGGCCACTTCGGCCTGACGACCTTCCGCAACCGCCACGCGAAGGTGGAAGGCGGCACGGTTACCTTCAAGTTCGTCGGAAAGTCGGGCATCAAGCACGATATCGCCCTCCAAGATCGGAAGCTCGCGAGCGTCGTCAAGAAGCTTCAAGAGCTTCCGGGGCAAGACCTCTTCGAGTACGTCGGCGACGATGGCTCGCCCCACCCGGTCACAAGCCAAGACGTCAACGCCTACCTCAAAGCGGCGTCGGGCGAGGCGTTCACCGCGAAGGACTTCCGCACTTGGGCCGCCTCCGTCCGCGCCCTTGAGACGCTCGCCGCCCAGGAGAGACCGGCTACCCAGAAGGAGACGAAAGCCGCGATCAACGAAACGGTCAAGGTCGTCTCGAAGGAGTTGGGCAACACTCCTTCCGTATGTCGCAAGTGTTATATCCATCCTCTGGTTCTGGAGGCCTTTTCCTCCGGGAAGCTTCCCTCGCGCGGCAAAGCCGAGAAGGCTCTAATCACGATGCTTCGGGAAGCGGCGAGGGAAAAGACGGAAGAGGCGAGAGCGGCGTAACAAACTTTCCTCTCGACCCGTCGTATAGACCATGAAGTCGCTTGTCGGCCTCGTTGCCCTCCTGGCTGCCCCAAGCGCCTTCGGTCAGCTCACTTACGGCCTCCCTGCCAACGTGAGCAACGTGCAGTACCGCACGATGGCGACCGGGACCGACCTTACGACGAACACGCCGGGCGTGTTCGTCTTCAACGAGCCGGTCTCCTGGGAGAACTACTGGCGCCAGAACCACCGAGGCCCAGGCCCGGCTATGGAGCGGAACTTCTTCCAGAAGTGGCGCCTCGTGGCGATCCACGCAGGCGACCGGCCTACGGGTGGGTACGCCTTGGGGGTTCAGAAGATCGTGCGCCGGATCGACAAGGCGACGATCTTCGGCATCGAGGCGATTCCCTCACGCGGCTCGCGTCCCTCTCGAGGCACGACGTCCCCTTGGGTTCTCCTTCAAGTCGAACGCGGTGCGTTCGATTTCGAACTCCAAACCCGTCAGCTTCCCGGCTACGCTTCGGGAGGCACGAGCGTGGCGGGAGGAAGCACCGTTCAAATCGGCGGCGCGACCGTCACGTTCGGCCCCGGTTACAGTAGTGGATGCGACCACTGCGATCACTGCGGACGCGGCTCCTGCCGTTGCGATCGTGGCGATCGTGGTTGCGACTGCCGAGGAAGCCGGTAGTCGAGTCGCTTCTCTTTCTCGCCCGCGATCAGGGATAGTGAGAGCATGGACTCCGTCGCTTCGGAATACGTCCGGCTGGTTCTTTCAGTCGGGCAACACGACCCTGATTACGTCGACGCCTATTACGGCCCGGCGGAATGGCGGACCGAGGCGGCGGCGAACGTCGCCCCGTTAGAAGAGATCCAGAGACGGGCGGTCGATGCCCAGAAAGATCTTGCTACCTACGATGCACCCGACGAGCTTTCGGTCGCGCGCAAGCGGGCGCTCGGGAAACAGCTCGACGCTCTGAGCGCGCGGGCGACGATGCTCGTTGGCGCCGAAATGACGTTCGACGAGGAGTCCGCCGCGCTCTACGACGTGGTCGCCCCGACTTACGACGACGCCTACTACGACGGCATCCTGGCCGAACTCGAGCCTCTTCTACCCGGAAATGGGCCCCTGAACGAGCGGTTCGACCGTCTTCGAGAGAGGTTCACCATTCCGGCGGATCGTTTGCCGGCGGTATTCGACGTCGCGATCGAAACCGCGCGGGCAAGAACGAAGCGACACATCGAACTACCGGAACACGAGAGCTTCCGGGTCGAGTACGTCAAGGAGCAGGTTTGGGGCGCCTACAACTGGTACGAAGGCAACGCGCACAGCCTTATCCAGGTCAACACCGACCTTCCCCTTCCGATCGGTTCCCCGCTGCACCTCGCCTTCCACGAAGGCTATCCCGGCCATCACGTCTACAACGCGCTCTTAGAGCAGCGCCTCGCGGGTGAGAAGGGCTGGATCGAGTACACGATCTACCCGCTCTTCAGCCCGCAGTCGCTGATCGCCGAAGGAACCGCCGAGTACGGATTCGAACTAGGCTTTCCGAAAGAGGAGCGGCGCGCCTTCGAGCGTGAAACGCTGTTCCCGCTCGCTGGCCTTGATCCTTCCGGAGTCGATGAGTACCATCGGTCCATCGACCTCATCCATGGTCTGGGCTACGCCTCGAACGACGCAGGGCGCCGCTATCTCGACGGCCACTCGACCCGCGAAGAGACGCTCGACTGGCTTGTGGCACACGCCCTCCAGACGCCGGAGCGTGCCGATCGGCAATTGCGCTTTATCGAGCGCAACCGGAGCTACGTGGTCACCTACAACGTCGGACTGGATCTCGTGCGACGGTATGTCGAGTCGCGAGCCGACTCGGTTGCAGACCGTTGGAAGGTTTTCACCCGCCTTCTATCGACGCCGCAAACGCCGTCGGGCTTGATCGAGGCGTTCTGAGACCGCCGAGTAGCGCTTGGCGGTCCCAGAAGGCTCAGGCGGTGGCTTGGGCCTTGTTTTCGCCTTGGGGTTCTTTGGCCTTGACTTCCCACATGCGGACGGTCTTGTCCTGGCCGCAGGCGGCGAGACGGGAACCGTCGGCGGAGAAAGCGACGCAGTTGATGGGCCGCTCAGAGGCCTCGATACGGATGTTGCCGATGCCCTTGGCGGCGTTCCAGAGGCCGACGGTGCCGTCGCGCGAGCCAGAGGCGAAAAGCCAGCCGTTCGGATGAAAGGCCATGCTCTCGATCGGCTTCTGGTGGCCGAACATCATCTTGACCAACAGGCCGTCGGCGAGCGAGAAGACGCGGATCGAGAGATCCACGCCCGCGACCGCCAGATAGCGGTTGTCCTGGCTGAAGGCGAGGCTCGTGACCGTCGAGCGAATTTGGCGGATCGTATGGAGCAGGGCGCCGTTGGCGGCGTGCCAGAGCTTGACCGTCGCGTCGGCAGAGCCAGTGGCGATCAGGCGGCCATCGTGGGACCAGGCGACGGCGGTGACCGCCTCGGTGTGGTCGCTCTTGCGGAACACGCCGGAGCCGTCCTCCGTGCGGTGGAGAGTGACGGCGTGCAGCAGCGAGCCGCTGGCGACGGCGGTGCCGTCAGGCGAGATCGCGACGGACGAGACCCACTCTTCCTGGCTCGTCTTCCAGGAGTCGACCTTCGGTCCACTCAGGCGGTAGAGGCTGATCTGGCTCTCGGCGGAACCGGCGGCGAACAGCTTGTCGTTCGCGAAAGGGAGGAGGGTGGAGACGGTTCCCGCCTCGAGTTTGGTGCGGCGCGCGGGCTCGCCAGACTTCTCGTCCCACCAGATGATCTCGTTGTCGAAGGCGCTTGAGACGAGCTGATTGGTGTCCGGGGTGAAGGCGACGCTGTAGACGGGGGTCTTGTGGGCGCTGAGCCGCTTCTTCAGGCGAACGACGATCGGCTTCTGCGGAGCGGATCGCCGGGGCGCCGGAGCCTCCTGAAGGCCGCCGCCGGACAGGACGGCGTCGTACTCCATTCGCTTGGCCGGATCCAGAAGCGTGGCGAACGCCTCGTTGATCCGGGCCATCGTCTCATGGGCCTTCGGGTCGGAACTGACGTCGGGGTGGTGTTTGCGTGCGAGGTTCCGATAGGCCTTGCGCAAGGACTCGTCGTCGGCCGTGGTGGCGACGTCGAGAATCTGGTAAAAATTGAGCGTCAGGGTGTTCAAGGCGACTCTTGCGCGCCACCCACTCAGGGCGACGGTCGACGATTTTTTATGACGTCGTCGGCCGACCCACCATCGCGCCGCCGTCCGCGTCTGGGTGTTATTGTGTAAGGTTAGGGGCCCTTAGGTCCACCCGTTTCGCCCTTAAAATGAAAGAAACCTCGTCTCTGACCGAACTCTTGGGTCCTGGAGGTCGTCGGCGGACGCTGATCGTGGAAGACGAGGCCGCGCTTCGGACGCTTCTAACGACTTTTCTCATCTCGCGGGGACACGAGGTGGACGCGCGGGAAGGCGTCGAGCGCGCGGAACTTCCCCTCACCGGCTACGACCTAGCTTTCCTCGACAATTATTTTCTGAGCGGTTCCCTAACTGGGGTCTCGCTCGCCCCTGAACTCCGGGCGTCGTGCCCCGGCATCCGCATCGTCGCGATGAGCAGCGACGCGGGCAAGAACGCAGAGATGCTCCGCCTTGGGGCCGACTTCGCGGTGGCGAAGTCGGCCTTGCGGCGGTTGCTCTAGACGCCCTTCCCCCTTGCGGAAGGACTTTTCAGGAGGCTGGGACGGGGATGCCGCCGTCCGCCCCGACCGCGAACTCGTGTTCGTCGTGTGAAACTTTCTTGAGCGTGATCGTCGCGACGGAGCCAACCCGCTGGGCTTGGGCCCAAGGACCGCTCGCGGTGTCGCGCCAGTAGACCGTATAGTCCACACCCGGTGTGGCGGTCCAGGTGAGAACCGTGTCGTGGCCCTGTTGACGACCGATGCGCACGCGCGTGGGAGGTGGACCGGCGTTGGCGAGGCGGTCGACCGCGATGAGGTTCAGCCCGGCGACGCGGGAAAGATACTCGTAGTCCACGTACTGGGGAAGATCCCGATCCGTGTGCTGACGCGTGTACTCCTCGAAGGTTTCGGTCAGACGAACGGCGGTGAAGCCCTGCTGGTTGAAGGGTGTGTGGTCGCCACCCCGACCGAAGCGATCGTTGCGGAACACGAGCTTGGCTCCGAAGCCCTTCGCTCCCTGGGTACGCTGGAGCCATTCCATGAAGCGGGCGAGCTCGCGCGCCTGATGGTCCGCCGACAGCTCGGAGAAGACGCGGACGTGGCGCGCGTCACGCTCGCCCTGAAGGTCGGAGCTGTTGCCCACGATGTCGTTGTTCAAGAGCGCGTCGATCGTCCACCCCTCGGCCTTGGCGCGGGCGGCAAGGGCTCGCGAGCTGAGGAGGTTCTGCTCCTCGCCCGTAAATGCGATGAAGACCATCGGATGACGTCGAGGACGCGCGCTCATCGCCCGGGCGACCTCTAAGGTCGCGGCCGTACCGCTCGCATCGTCGTTCGCGCCGGGAGAAGGCAGGGTGACGTCGGCAGGGCCGCTCATGTTGATCGTATCGAGGTGGCCGCCCATCATCACGATTCCGGGCTGGGAATCGGGCGCGTTGGGCGTCAGACGGCAGAGAACCAGACGCACCGTCCGGTCGGCGGCAACGCGCGGTCCTTTGGCGACGGGATACTCCATCAGCTCGACCTGGGCGCCGGGGATCTTGCGGTACTCGCCAGCGATCCAGTCCACCGCCTCGTCGAACGTCGGCGAACTGATGTGACGGGTCGGCCAACTCGAGAGTTTCGTAACCGTGGCGCGCAACGCGCCCGGATCGATCTTGGGCAGGGGCGCCAGCGTCAGGGCGAGGAGCGGAAGCACCGCTTGAGCATAGCAGGGGTCGGCTCTGGGCACAAGGTCCCTCCGCACGTTTACCGATGTCCTTCTCCCTTCCGAAAGGTACACTCTTCCCCACCGTGAGCCAGAAGAAGACCGCCGCCAAGCCGGTTTGGACCAAGAACACCTTTTTCTGGATCGCCGGAGCCCTTTTCCTCCTCGCGGTCGTCGGCGTCGCCTTCGGCGACAAGGCGATCCGCGATCCCGGTCAGAAGACGGAGAAGATCCATCTTTCCTGGCTGTACCTCGGCGCGGCGGCCGTGATGGCCGTGAATGGCGTGCTCAGCCACCGCCAGACCCTTCAGCAGCACGCCGAGGAGTCTGGAGAATAACAAAACCCATGATCCATTGCACAGGCTGCGGAAAGCCGATCGAGAAGCTGCCGAGTTGGCTGGAGGGCACGAAGGTCGACTTCGTGTGCAACAACTGCCCCAACCGTTCGACCAAGAGCATCGCCTTCGCCCAGTTGGACGAAGGCGCCGCAAAGACCTCGGCGCGTGCCGACGACGGCGAGGAGATCGACGAGGAAGAGATTCCGGACGATCTCGAAGAAGCCTAACGGCGGACGAACGAGCGAAAGGGCGGGGGTACTTCCTAAGAAGTACCCCCGCCCTTTCGCTTTGCCCGACGACGCTCAGCCCCCGATTCTCTCTTGAACGCGCTCTTCCCTGGGGAGCGGTCGCGCGTAGTTGTCAAGTGCGATCGTCTGAGCATGGACGGCTTCGGTCAGTTCCGCTACACGTCGTTCCAAAGCGTCGATCCTCGGATCGCTGGCCACGTTCCGATGGTACATCTCGGCCATACGTTGCTGATGCTTGATCATCATCGCGATGATCGCGACCGCGAAGGGTCCGCCGACCGCGATCATGGGGATCAGAAGAGCGGGGTTCCACATCGTCAGCCTCCCACCCGCTCACGAAGACGATCTTCCGACGGCAAGGGGCGGGCGATGTTATCGAGGGTGATCGCCTGCTGGTGCACCAGCTCTTTCAGCTCTCGAATCTCCTGGCGTAGCCCCTGCATCTCGGGATTCCCGACCGCGTTCCGCTGGGTCTCTTGGAAGATCTGGGCCATCTTGCGCTGATGCGAGGTCAGAATCGCGATGATCGGGGTTCCGAAAAGCATCAGGACTGCGGCAAGGCCAATAACGTTTTCACCCATGAGAGAACCGTTTAAGCATAGTACAACAGGCCACACAGCGTTCCAGACCTTTGGGACCTTTCGCGCCCAGCCTTTTATCTTCCGAGCCCGGATTCTCGAAGCCTTGACGTCGGTGACGATCGCCTCTGGGTGAATGAGAGCCTTCGATCCCGAGCTTACGACGAAGAGCCGCACGGTCCTGAAACGCCGGGACGTTGTAGAGTAGATGCCGATGCGCCGCGCCCTTCTCCTGGCTCTTCTGCCAACCGCCGCCTTCGCCCAAGAGACCCTTCCCGAGATGCCCCGCTACGACCGCTATCAGCGGATCGGCCGCGAGGCGACGGGATCCGTCACCGGGGGAACGGCGATGGCCTTCTGGACCGAAGATGGAGGGGCGTTCCGCTACCAGAAGGACGGCAAGTGGTACCGCTTCGACGTCGCGAAGCGGACCGCCACCGAGTCGACCCCACCCGCGAGCGTCGCCCGGCCGATGCCCGGAGGGCGCAGACCCTCTCGGGGACGTCAGAACGATCGAACCGACAGTCCCGATGGAAAGCGCGTCGCTACTACTCGCGACCGGAACGTCTTTGTGACGGAAGGAGGCAACGAGACGGCTGTCACGACCGACGGGAGCGTGGCGAACCGCATCAAGTACGGCGTTGCGAGTTGGGTATACGGCGAGGAGTTGGAGGTTCAAGACGCGATGTGGTGGTCGCCCGACTCCTCGAAGCTCGCCTTCTACCGCTTCGACGAGAAAGAGGTCCCGGACTACTACCTGGCGACCGATCAGGGCGAGGTTCAGGACAAGCTCTACCCGGAAGCCTATCCCAAGGCGGGTGGCAAGAACCCGAAGGTCGCGCTGGATATCTGGGATGGGACGAAGACCGTGGTCATCGACGGTTCCTTTGGCGACCCTGCGCTTGGCGAGTACCTCTACGACGTACGGTGGTCGCCTGACGGCAAGGAACTCCTCTTCAACCGCACGGACCGGAAGCAGAAAACGATGCAGCTCGTCGCGGCCGACCCGTCAACGGGTAAGTGCCGGGTCGTCGCCGAGGAGAAGCAGCCGCAGAGCTGGGCCGAGAACCACCCGACTATCCAATTCCTCCAGGACGGCAGGCGGTTCATCTGGTCGACCGAGAGGAACGGCTACAAGAACTACGAACTAAGAAGCCTCGATGGCAGGCTGCTCAAGGCGATCACCGTCAACGCGTTCGACGCGATTCGAATCTTGCGTACCGACGAAAAGGCGAACGAGATGTTCTACCTCGCCGCCGGGCCGCAGAATCCCTACTTCACCCAGCTCCATGTGGTCGGGCTCGACGGCAAGAACGACCGTCTCCTTACCGATCCCGCGCTGAATCACGCCGTCAGCGTCGCGCCGGATGGAAGGAGCTTCACCGACGTCGCCCAATCTCCTAGCATGGCGCCGGAAACGCGCGTCGTGGACCGGAGCGGCAAGATTCTCGCCACGATCGCCAAGGCGGATCGCACGAAGTTCGACTCCCTGGGGCTCAAGCCCACAGAGGTCTTCACCTACCTCGCCGCCGACGGTAAGACGATCTGCTACGGCACGATCCAGTATCCGAGCGACTTCGACCCCGCAAAGAAGTACCCGGTTCTTCTCAGTGTGTACGGCGGTCCGGAGAGCGGCGGCATCAACGCCGGCTTCTCCGCTCCCTCTCGGCTGACCGAGCTCGGCTTCCTGTGCGTCAACCTTGCCGGACGGGGCACGATGGGACGGGGCAAGGCGTTTCGCGACGCCGTCTACGGCAAGCTCGGGGTGGTCGAGATGGACGACCAGGCGGCGGGGATCAAGTCGCTCTACGCCCGCAGCTACGTCGATCCCAAGCGGGTCGGTGTCTACGGGACCTCCTACGGCGGCTATAGCACCCTGATGCTGATGCTGCGCTACCCGGACGTCTTCGCCGTCGGCTGTTCCAGCTCGCCGGTTACGGACTACCGAAACTACGACACGATCTACACCGAGCGGTTCTTCGGCCTTCCCTGGGCGAACGAGAACGCGGCGGGCTACGACGCGGGCTCGGCGGTCAAGCTGGCGGGCAACCTCAAGGGACACCTTATGATCTACTTCGGTACCGCCGACGACAACGTGCACCCCTCGAACACCTACCAGTTCGTCGACGCCGTGGAGCGAGCGGGTAAACGATACGACATGCAGGCAGGCATGGATCGCGGCCACTCCGGCATGAACAACACCCGGATGCTTGAGTACTTCATGAAGTACCTCGTCGTCGGCAAGTAGGGACGAGGGGCGGATGAGGCTCGCCCTCTGCCTGTTCCTTACTCTTCGCCAAACGGCGGCCACTGGCGAGGGCCTTGGGACCGGGGCTGCACATCCTCGCCGCCCAGGGCGAAGGAGCACCCGTGGTCGTTGGGAATCGTGATCAGGCGAGCGTCTTCGGCGGTTGGAAGCTTCGCGGGATGCACCGCCAGCAGGGCGCACCCGCCGGGACCGGTCAAGAGCAGTCCCAAGGCCGCTTTCCGTCCCTCGAGTGGGCGAAAGGACCGCGCCAGTGGGGCAGGCGCGGTCCAGCGGCCGAAGGCCGGAGCCTCCGGGGCGGGCGGAAGTTCCCCGCCGTCCCACGATCGCCGGAGGGATCGCGACTCGACCCAACGATCGCGTTTAAAGTCGTAGATCCAGCCTAAGGGCTCCAGAGTCATCAGGCTTCCAGGGGAGGCCATTGCCGCGGGCCGGTCGAACGCGTCCGTCCCTTCCGAAAGTCGGTCAGGCGTTCGAGGAAGCGCGTTTCCTGGCGCGACAAAGGGCCGCCCCCTCTATTGATCGGGACCAGCGACACGTAAGCGAGGCCCTTGGGAAGGTGGAGCGGCACCGCCCAGTCGGGAAGGAAGCGGCCTTCGGCGCTGAACTCGTACCAGCAGACCTCAGGCATCACGTCCTCGCCGCCGAGAGCGAACGACGTTCGGTGGCCGCTGTAGAGCAGCCGCCCCTCCGCGAACCAGGCGACGCCTCGATCGTGGCCGACGCTCTCGTGGCCCACGAACACTTCCATCTCCACGAGACAGACGTCGGGATCGTCGGGGTCCTCCAAGAGCCGGAGGTCGGAAGCGCGAAGCCGGCGCGGACGGTACTCGGCGAATCGAGGCGTAAAGCCGATACACAGGGCGACGAGGAAGAGGATGAGGAACGGCAACCCATCGCTCATCAACCCGCTGAGAATCATTCCGACGGCGAGAAGGACCACGACGACCTGCCCTCCGAAGGCCTGCCGCCGCCGGGCCGGAGGTCGGATCCAACGACCGGGTTTAGGGCTCGTCTCCGTCATGGTTCGAAAGGCGGCCATTGGCGAGTTCCATGCGAGAGAGGCGGATTCCGACGGAATTCCGCGAACGCCTTGAGGAAGCGGAACTCCCTCTTATCCTCGATCGAATCGCCACCGTGGAGGGGTTCGAAGATCACGTAGGCCAAGCCGTCGTCCAACCGAAGGGGGAGCGCCGTCTCAGGCAGAGACGGGCGATAGGTGTTCTCCTTCTTATAGCGCCGATACGAGCCGTGGATCTGACTTGGCGGAAGCACGTCCTCGCCTCCCAGAGCGAACGAGGTGGCGTGGCCACTGAAAAGGAAAAGACCGTTCGCAAACTAGGCGACGCCCCGATCCCGCCCAACGGTACGACCGTCCCGTACGATCCCGATCTGGACGACGGCCATCTCCGCGTCGTCGCGATCCTCCAGGAGCGCGAGATCCCTGGGCTCGGCGCGCAGGGCGGCCCGGTTCACAATCCAACTGTAGGTCGCGAAAGCCGCGATGTAGACGGCCATCGCGATAAACGCCCCGGAAAAATCCTCCATCGGGCCTTTGCACGCGATGTAGAACGTCGTCGGGATTACCACCGCGTACCCGCCGATTGCGAAGACGATGTCGATCGTCGGGCGAAGGTCGCGGCGGCGTTCCGGCGGATGGCTCCAACGTCCCGGCGCGGGCGACGTCAGGGGTTTGGGGAGTTCCTCTCCGACTGCCGGTTTCGCGACGAGATCGCCGCGCGTCCACTTTGGATCGTCGAAATCCGCGTCGAGCCGTTCGGGACGAACCATCGCGGCTTTATTCTACGATGTGAACGGCGGCCACTGGCGAGGGACCGAGGACGGCTCGGGGCGGTCGCGGAACTTGCGGCGGCGAGTGACGAAGCGTCTGGCCTGCTGGACGGCAACGTCCTCCTCACGGTTCACAGGGAGGAGCAGAACGTAGGTGCGAGGGCGGACCGTCCGCAAGGGAACGGCATCGGCGGGAAGGGCGGACGCCCTCTCCCGACCGTACTCGCTCCAGTAGCTCCGAGGCAGGACGTCCTCGCCGCCGATCGCGAACGAGGTGCGGCGTCCGCTAAAGAGCATCGCCCCATCCGAGAACCAAGCGACGCCCCGATCGGTGCCGATCTTCCGACCGTCGAACACGATGGTCGCGTTGACTAGGCAGACGTCCGGATCGTCGGCGACTTCCATGAGGCGGAAGTCGTCCGGTTTAGCCCGAGGTGTCGGGGGCGGGAGATTGGTCCATGCGAGAAGGCAGAAGACGACGCCCATGGCTACGATCGCCGAGCCTCCCGGACCGATCCAAGCCCAGACCATAGCGATCGCCGCCACCGCAAGGGCTATCGTCGCTCGGTAGCGGATCGACCGCCGGGGTTTCGCCGCCGGAGTAACCCAGTAGCCCTCTCGAGGCGGTACCGAGGGCGCGGAAAGCTCGAGGATGCGACGAGAGAGAAAGTCGTCCCGGACCCACGCGTTCATCTTGAAGTCGAACCGCTTGGTCTCCGACTCAGGCATCGGCTCCATTATAGAGTCAGAAGCGGAATCTATCGTGGGCGATCGGAGACTGGAAGCTCTTCCCGGAATCACCCAAGCCGCTTGTTCGACCTAACTTCGCGCTCGTTCACTATGCGCCAATGGTCCGTTCAGGCTCGTGCCAAATTCCCTCCCGGGGACGCTTCATGAACGGCGTTCCTTTAGCATGAGCCTAGGTGCGTACACGGTCTAGGACCCGCTTTTTTCCCTCTTCACCGTCCCTTTTTCCTCTTCGCCTCCTTCCACCCCTTCGGGCCGTAGGTAGACTCGTCCCACCCGCCCGGAGCCATGAACGCGAAAGTCCTTCTGCCGCCCCTAGCCCTTGGGCTCTTCCCTGCTTGGGCGGTCGCGGTCGCGGAGGCTCCGTCAACATTAGGCGCTCAGAGCGCTATCGCGATCGACGCGGCGAGCGGCAAGGTTCTCTGGAGCAAGGCTCCCGACACGACCCGCTTCCCCGCCAGCACCACGAAGATCATGACGGGGCTGCTCCTCGCGGAACGATGTAAGCCAAGCGATATCATCACCGCTCCCTGGGACGTCAAACTGGTGAAGGAGTCGAGCATGCACCTGAAGCCCGGTGAGAAGCTCACCGCGAAGGACATGCTCGTCGCTCTGATGCTCCGCAGCGCGAACGACGGTTGCTACGCGGTGGCGGTCCACCTTGCGGGTTCGGTCGCCAGGTTCTCCGACCTGATGAACGCGCGGGCCAAGGAGATCGGTTGCACCGGCACCCACTTCCACAACCCGA
This sequence comes from uncultured Fimbriimonas sp., assembly GCA_964516175.1. Classification (GTDB taxonomy): domain Bacteria; phylum Armatimonadota; class Fimbriimonadia; order Fimbriimonadales; family Fimbriimonadaceae; genus Fimbriimonas. The sequence goes on from CAZEWR010000001.1 coordinate 203,435, forward strand.
ACGGACTGAACGACCCCGACCATTACACCACCGCCCGCGACCTTGCCCTCATCGCCCGGGAGGCGATGAGGAATCCTCTGTTCGCGTCGGTGGTCAAGACTTACAAGACCAGGATCGACCGGAGCGTCAATAAGGCGGACGAGTGGATGACGAACCACAACAAGCTTCTGCCGAAGGATCCCACCTGCGACGGAATCAAGACCGGATGGACCAACCCCGCGGGCCGGTGCTTCGTTGGAAGCACGATGCGGCAGGGGTGGCGTGCGATCACCGTCGTGTTGAAAGCGACGGACTGGCAGAAGGACACCGTCGCCCTGAACGAGTGGGTCTACGCGCGGTATGGACGGCGGGACCGATTCGAGGCGGGCCAAGTCGTCGCGCAGGCTCCCGTCCTAGGCGGTATGAAAGCGACGGTCCCGGTCGTCCCCGAACGGTCGGCCTATAATCTCGTCACCCACGGCGCTCCGATCGACGCCTCGCATTGGGACGTCGCACTCGATCCAAACGTCTCGGCGCCAGTCGCGTCGGGCCAGAGGATGGGGGACCTCGTGTTGCGCGACGGCGACGGTTTCGTCCAGCGTGTGCCGCTGCTCGCCCAGTATGAGGTCGTCTCCGCGCCGACCATCGTGGGTCGGGTGACGAGATCGGGCGGCGGAAGCGGACTGTGGATCGGCGGCGTGGCGCTGGCGGGTTGGGCCAGCGTGCGCAGTCGAACGAGAAAGAGAAGGAGAGTGGTACGACGTGTCGTCCGAAAGAGCGCCTAAACATGAAGAGTCATCGGACGTGGAGCGTCTCCACGTCCGCATCGCCCGCTCGGGCTTCGCTTCCCGTCGTGCGGCGGAGAAAGCGATCCAAGACGGACGTGTCACCGTAAACGGCGAACTCGTCGTTGAGATGGGCGTGAAAGTGGGGCCAGACGACGAGGTCGCCGTCGATGGCGTCACCATCACCGTCGCCAAACGGTATACGGTTCTCGTCTACAAGCCCAAGGGCGTGGTCACGACGTTGAGCGACCCTCAGGGGCGCCCCACGATCGTGCGCTATCTTCCAGATTACGGCGTCCCGCTCAAGCCCGTCGGAAGGCTCGACATGGACACGGAAGGACTCATCCTCTGCACGAACGACGGGGAGCTTCACGCCCGCCTTTCCCATCCGCGGTACGGCATCGAGAAGGAGTACACCGCTATCGTCGAAGGCATTCCGGACGAACGCGCCTTGGAGCACCTGAGAAAGGGCGTCTTCATCGAGGGCCGCAAGACCGCGCCCGCCAAGGTCGAGACGATCCATGAAGAACCGCGATCGACTTCCCTTCGCATCACGATCCACGAAGGTCGTTACCGGCAGGTCCGTTTTATGTGCGAGGGCGTCGGCCACCCCGTGATCTCACTCAAGCGAACGCGCTACGGTCCTTACAACCTCAAGGGCATGCGCTCCGGCGAGGCGAAGCTCCTTGGCAAGAAGGACGTCGACAGCCTGCGAAAGTCCGTCGGGCTTCCCCCATCCCCTTAGAGTTCGCCACAAGGCAAGCGTTCGGAGCCTAGAAAGGACACGAAACGCGATGAGCCGTCGTTCGGCATAGACGTCTTTTCGGAGTCATGGAAGACGCGGTATGTTCGTGAGGTCATGACATCCACGATCCGCGCCGACCGGCGCAAGGAGGATGCGGCCTAGGCCGCGTCCGATCGTCGTTCGTCCGATTCCGGACTCTCACTCGATCGCCTTCTATCCTTGCGCGAACGCTCCGCGCGAGACCACCACGGCCTATTTCTAGCCGAAGGGGCCCGACGCCTCCACCAAGCGCTTGATCACGACGCCGCCTTCGTGGGTCTTGCGATCCGCCCTTTCCTCCTGTGCGAGACCGTGATCTGTGTCGAACGCAACGGGGTTCCGTTGCTTCGTCTTTCGATCGACGCGTACCACGCCTGTTCCCCCGGCTCTTCTGGAAGCGGCGAGAGCGGAGCGGCAGGGCAAGGCGTTCTGATGGTCCTTCGCCAATCCTGGGAGAGTCTGCCAAGGCCAATTCCGACGGATCTCTGGATCGGAGTGGAGTCGATACGAACCTCCGACAACTTGGGAACCTTTCTCCGCGCGGCGGATGCCGCCAGCGCGACGGGCCTGATCGTGTTCGACCGTAGTGAGGCGGGAACGCTGATGCTCTACGAAGCGCACCGCCAAAGACACCCTCCCTGATCAGCCTCGATCTTCCAGAGACTTCCGGAGCGCGTCCGTGTGGGCGTGGTTCGTCCAATCGAGCGTGACGGGCGTCACGCTCACGAAACCCTCCGACACCGCCGCCACGTCCGTTCCCGGCTCATGATCGCTCAGGACCGCGACGCCCCCCTGCCAGTAGTAGACGCGTCCCCAAGGGTCTTCCCGTCGTTCGACCCGGTCCTTGTAGACCCGTTGCCCCATCCGCGTCACGCGGTGACCGCGAAGCTCGACCGCTTCGCGGTTCGGTACGTTGACGTTGAGGAAGGTCAACGGGGCTTGAGGCGCGCTCGTCAGGTCTTCGAAACGCTCGGCGAACCACGCCGCTGCCACATCGTAGCGGAGCGTTTCGCCACCCACGAGGCTCGCCACAGAGAGGGCGATCGAGCGGATACCGTTGACCGTCCCTTCCATCGCGCCGCCGACGGTTCCGCTGTAGGTAACGTCGAATCCAAGGTTCGGCCCGTTGTTGATGCCGCTCAAGACGAGGTCGCATCCGTCGGGAAAACCGATCGTGAGGGCGACGTTCACGCAGTCGGCGGGAAAGCCGTTCACCTCGAACGCCTCGCAGCCATCCCATTCGAAAGAGGAGACGCGTAAAGGATCGCGCATCGTTAGGGCGTGCGCGCAACACGAACGCTCCCGGTCCGGCGCGACCACCTTGACCTCGCCGAACGGCTTGATCGCATCGACGAGAGCCCGAAGGCCCGGAGCTCGAATACCGTCGTCGTTGGTGACGAGAATCCGCATGCCTAAAGCGGTTCGAACGGCTTGACCATGCGGATGCGTTCGATATTGTAGATCAGCGTCTCACGATCGTTCTTTCGGAGCCAGAGCCACGTGCCGTCGATCTTCTCGATCACGCCGATGTCGCTGGGATCGTTCGTCGCGCCGACGCTGTAGACCGTGACCTTCTTGCCGATGAGTTCGTTCATGCCTTCTTTCCCGTCCTTTTACTTGCCGAAGAGGGTCTTGCCCGTGCTTTTCAGTTCGTCGATAGCTTGGACCACACGCACCTTCATCCCCGCCTCGCCCTTCTTCAGGAAAGCGCGAGGGTCGTACGCCTTCTTGTCGCCCATCTCACCGTCCACGCGAAGGACCCCGGAATAGTTCTTGAACATGTGGTCCGCGATCGGCCGGGTAAACGCGTACTGGCAGTCGGTATCGACGTTCATCTTCACCACGCCGTAGAGGAGCGTCTCGTGGATCTCTTCCAGGAGCGAGCCGCTGCCGCCGTGGAACACGAGATCGAGCTTGGCCCCGGGGAATTTCGCCGCCACCGCCGCGTTGCCGTCCCGCAGGATCGTCGGCTGGAGCTTGACGTTGCCGGGCTTGTAGACGCCGTGGACGTTGCCAAAGGTCGCGGCGAGGGTGAAGCGACCGGTGTCCTTCAGAGCTTCGTAGGCGCCGACCATGTCCTCGGGAGTCGTGTAGAGCTTGCTGTGATGCGCGCCGGAGTTGTCGATGCCGTCCTCTTCACCACCCACGAGGCCGATCTCGACCTCTAGGATCAACCCGAGGGGAGCCATGCGCGCGAGCAGTTCCTGCGAGATGCGCAGGTTCTCGTCCATCGGCAGTTCGCTGCCGTCGAACATGAAGCCATTGAAGAGGTTCCGCTGTCCTGCCTTAGCCCGGTCCTCTTCGTTCGCGATGAGCGGGCGGACGAAGGTGTCCAGCTTGGCGGGAACGCAGTGGTCGGTGGTCAGCGCGATGTAGACGCCAAGCTTCTCCGCGACCCGGTGGACGTGCTCCGCGAGGGAGACGGCGCCGAGGAACATATCCTTGGCGGGTCCGCTCACGTGCTCGGCGCCACCCGTGCTCAGTTGGATAATGCCGTCCGAACCCGTCTCTGCGAAAGCGGCCAAGGCGGCGTTCGCGGTGTTGGTGCTCGTCACGTTGATCGACGCGAGGGCGTAATCGCCCTTCTGGGCAGCGTCGAGAATCCGGGCGAACTCCTGCGGGGTTGGGACGGGCATCGCCCAAGAGGATACCGGAAGTGGGCGGAGGGGGAGAAGAAGGCGCCTTCGCTGAGAGCGGCTCTTTTTCCCTTGTCACGTCCCTTTTTCGGGATCGTTGGTCACGCACGTTCCGTCAAAGCGACTATGAGCGTGTTGATCCCCCTCCTCCTCACCCAAGCGATCGTCGGAGGCCAAGGCCAAACCTCGATCGGCTCGGCCCAGCTCGACGGCTACTACAACGCTCGCCGCGAGGTGACCTTCTCCGGCACGGTCGCTGGAAAGACGAAGGGTAGAGCTCCTGGCTACGCCCAGGGCATGTCGATCCTGGTCAGAACGGGCAAGACTCTGCGTGACGTAGAGCTCGGGCCGGCTTGGTACGTCGGACGCCAACAAGCGGCGATCAAGCTTGGCGACAAGGTCACGGTCAAGGGGGTTCCCCTCGCTTTGGGAAAGGAGAAGGTGTTCCTCGCGCGTCAGATCCGGCGCGGTCGACAGATTCTCGCTTTGCGGGACACGACGGGAATGCCCTACTGGAGCGCGCGTCGTGAGCGCGTGGCAGTGAGCGGGAACAACGCCGGCGGATCGGCCATGACGATGGGCAACATGTACCAGGGCACTGTCGGCAACATGACGACCTTCACGGTCAATGGCGAAGAGTACGCAGGCTACGTGATGAACACTCCGGACGGTCCTGTGAACGTGGCGCTCGCCCCGACGTGGTACTGGAATCAGCAGCCGAGCTACTTCAATGCGGGTGACACGGTCACTCTCTACGGCAACGGCCCCTCGTCCCGGGTCGGAGGCCAGAACAGTCTTGGAGGTTTGGGCGGCGTCGTCCTCGTGAACTCGCTGAACTACAACGGCGGAAGCCTCGTCCTACGACCGGGCGGCGTTCCGGTCTATGGTGGATTCTATAACGGTGGCACCAGCGGCGGAAACGTTATCCGACCCTAAGGATTTAGACGCAAGCAAGAGGGGGCCCAAGGCACGTACCTTGGGCCCCCTCTTGCGGCGTTGCGTCTTCTCCTAACCTTCTTGGAGCATCGGCGTCCACTTTGGGCTAGGCATATGCGATACCTGCGAGAGCCGAGCCATAAAGAAGCCGACCGCATCCCCGAATTCTTTTGGCGTTAGGCCGAGACCAGGACCGGTGGCGAGAGGGCCGAGCGGAGCGACGCACCCTTGCTTCACGAGACGTCCGAGCGAAGTCTTCTGCATAGCGTCGATCCGAAACTTCGAAGCGTCGTAAGGCGTCGGCGCAGGCGTGAAACGGAAAGTTGGCTCCGAAGCCCGGTAGATCCGTGCCATCTCGGCCACCGTCTCCGTGCGGGTCACCGGACGATCGGCAAGAGGGATAGAGCCTGTCCCGAGGGGTTGACCGTGCACCTTCGTCAAGAGCGCCACCATCCGCCCAAAAGTCTCCCGCGCCTCACGCGCCGTGACCGGCTTGTCGGAAACGAGCGTGGAGGCGAGCGTCTTCGGATGAATCGGGCGACCTTGCTGGAAGACGACGGCGAGAATGAGTGGTGTCATATCTGGATCACGGCTCCACTTTGCTTAAGCTGATCGAGTTGTTCGAGGGCTCGCCCCGTGCCGACGGCGACACAGTTCAAGGGACCGTCTGCCACGCGCACGGGAATGTCGGTCACCGTCGTGAGCAAACGGTCCAATCCTCGCAGTAAGGCTCCGCCCCCCGTGAGGGTAATGCCCCGCTCGATGATGTCGGAACTCAGTTCCGGCGGCGTCACCTCTAGAATGCCACAAAGCTTCTCCGCCACTTGCCGGATCGGTTCGGAAAGCGCATCACGCACCTCGTCGCTTGAGATCTCGATCGTCTTCGGGAGACCGCCGACGAGATCTCGGCCCCGGATCTCCATCCGCGTCTCTTCCTCCAAAGGGTAAGCCGAGCCGATGCGGATTTTGATCTCCTCCGCGGTCATCTCACCGATCATCAGGCTGTGGTTGTTTCGGACGTAACGCGCGATCGCCTCGTCGAACTTGTTACCTCCGACCCGAAGCGACTGCGAGATCACCTTGCCACCGAGCGAAATGACGGCGATGTCCGTTGTCCCGCCGCCGATATCGACCACCATATTCCCACCGGGCGCGGAGATCGGAAGACCGGCCCCGATCGCGGCGGCGAACGACTCCTCGATCGTCATCGCGATCCCAGCCCCGGCTTCGCGCGCCGCGTTGCGCACCGCTCGGTTCTCGACGTTCGTCGCTCCACTGGGCACACAGATCAGAAGGGTGGGCTTAAGATTGATCGGAAACCTGTTGCCGCACGTCTTTTGGATGATATGCTGCAACATCTTCGTCGTCGTCGTGTAATCCGAGATGACGCCGTCTTTAAGGGGACGGATAGCGGTGATGTTGTCCGGCGTCCGTCCTACGACGTCGCGGGCTTCCGTCCCGACGCTCAAGACCTTGCCGTTTCTCGCGTTGACCGCAACGACGCTCGGCTCGGAAAGGACGATGCCCTTGCCGCGCCGGAAGACGATGATGTTGGCCGTCCCGAGGTCGATGCCGATCTCGGGAACGAACCTCAACGAGGGTCCTCGACCCTCTCTGCGCGCGCACCGAGAGCGGTCAGATTCTTGACGAGATCCTGGTAGCCTCGGTCGACGTACTTCATGTTGCGAACCGTCGTCTCACCCTCGGCGGCGAGACCCGCGAGGATCAGCGCGGCGCCCGCGCGAAGGTCCGACGCCTCGACCGACGCGCCGCGCAGCCGGTCCACGCCCTTGACGACGGTGACCCGCCCCTCGGAGTGGATGTCCGCGCCCATGCGGTTCAGTTCGGGAACGTGGCCGAAGCGGCCCTCGTAAAGCGTCTCCTCAATCACGCTCGTCCCTCGAGCGAGGGTCATGAGGGCGGCCATCGGCTGCTGCATATCGGTCGGGAAACCGGGATGAGGCATCGTCTTAACCTTGATGCCGTGGAGACCGTCCGGATTCTGCACCCGTACCCAGTCGTGGCCTTCGGTCACCTCGGCGCCGGCTTCCCGGAGCTTGTTGACGACCGGGGTGAGGGCGTCGGGCAGGACGCCGCGTACGGTGACGTCGCCGTGGGTGATCGCGCCCGCCATCATGTAGGTTCCGGCCTGCATCCGGTCGGCGGGGATCGTGTACTCGCAAGGAGTCAGCGTCTTGATCCCGTGCACGGTGATCGTCTGGGTTCCGGCGCCCTCGATGCGAGCGCCCATGCGGTTCAGGAAGCCCGCGAGAGCGACGACCTCCGGCTCCTGGGCCGCGTTCTTGATGGTCGTCAGGCCCTCCGCGTAGACCGCCGTGGTCATCAGGTGCTGGGTCGCGCCCGCGCTGGGCACATCGAAATAGATCTCGCCGCCCACCAGCCGATCGGCCTTCGCGTGGTAGACCCCGCCCTCGTATCGGATGTCGGCGCCGAGCGTGGCGAGGCCACGCAGGTGAAAGTCCACGGGACGCGCGCCGATCTTGCAGCCGCCCGGCGCGGCCATATCGATGTGACCGAGGCGTGCGAGCAGAGGGCCGAGCATAAAGAACGAAGTGCGGATCGAGCGCACAGCCTCTTCGTCGGGGGTCGTCTTCAGGAGATGAGTACAGTCGATCGCCAGCGCTTCGCCGCGCCACTCGACCTTCGCGCCGAAGGCTTCGAGAAGCCGGATCTTGGCGTTCGTGTCCGAGATGCGCGGAACGTTGTGCAGGATCGTCACGCCCTCGCACATCACGACCGCCGAAAGGATCGCGAGTCCCGCGTTCTTGCTTCCTGCGATGTCTACCGAACCCTGAAGCGACCTGCCACCCGAAACGACCAACTCTTTCATGCCTAACTTCCCCTTCCCTGGGCCTTCGCCCCCTGGCAAAGGAAGGCTCATTGTACCGCCCTCAGGACCTTAGACCTAGCAAAAAGTTGCGGGCGAGGGTCGTCGGGCTCCCATGCGGACGAAGTCGGAGAATCCGAAAGAGGATGGAAAAAGTCCTTGGCGTTTCGCATCCCCCTCGCTAGCAATAAGGAAGTGGCGGAGGCGCAAAAATTTATTTTATCCAGTTGCATCCATCGGCCCTTTGGGATGGCTAGGGGACGAAACGGCACCATGGTCATCCCGCCCCAGCGCTTCGACGAACAGGGACGGGGCGCCGAGATGTTCGAGCGCAGCCCAAAGATCGGGGCCACGTTTCACTTCTCCGTCCCACCTCGCTTCGAGCGACGACGTTGATCGAAACGATGACATGTCTGGCCATTATCGCGATCCTTGTCGCCGTCACGATGCCTGTTCTGGCGAGCGTCGAAGAAGTCGGCGTTAGAGCGCCAGTCCGTTTCCGACATGCGCCACATCGCGATGGCCGCCCTGATCTACCGCCAGGGCTGGAATGAAGCCGAATACGGCTCATTGGCGAGCGCCTGGGGATACCGAAGGGCCTCTTTTTCGTTTGGGCTGACGATGCTTGACCCCAAGCCCCAGGTTAGGCGAGAGTTCAAGCGCGTCAAGGAGCTTGGCATGACAAAGGCGATGGGACTAGTCGAAACATGAAGTTCACGACTTACCTGAGAATCCAGTGGGCTTTTGATCCTAACTCGATCTACCGACCCTGATCTTGAAGGAGCTTTCGCACCTGCTCCGCCTGTTCCGGGGTGTCGACGGCCACGGCGCTTCCCTGCCCCTCGGACATCCGGATGCGGACGCCGTTCTCCAGGAAGCGGAGCTGCTCCAGGCTCTCCGCACTCTCTAGTGGCGATACGGGCCAGATCGCGAAGCGACTGAGTACGTCGCGTCGGAAGGCGTAGAGCCCGAGGTGCTTTTTCAAGGTTCGTTCTCCCCGAGGATACGGGATCGAGCAACGGCTGAAATACAGGGCGTCGCCATTCAGAGCGGCGACGACCTTGACCACGGCGGGATTGTCCCACTCCTCCTCTGGGCACGGCGCCCAAACAGACCCCATCTCGATCGCAGGATCGGTCAGGAGCGGGGCGGCGCAGGCACGGATCGTCTCTGGCGGCACCAGAGGCTCGTCGCCTTGCACGTTCACGTAGACGTCGGCGGCGACCCTCTCCGCGACTTCGGCCAGACGGTCCGTTCCGCTCGGATGATCGAGCCGTGTCATCGTGACCTCGGCGCCGAAGGCCTCACAGGCCCGTCGGATCTCCACGTCGGGGGTGGCGACGAGAACGCGTTGCGCCACGCCGCTCGCCTGGGCCGCCTCCACCACCCACTGGACCATCGGCTTTCCTCCGAGATCGACGAGCGGCTTGCCCGGAAAGCGGGTCGAGGCCATGCGAGCCGGGATGACGATAACGCAGGAGGTCATGGGGAAAGGTTACAGGGGAAAAGGCGGAGTGAACAGGAGGCTTCAAGAATTCCCCCCTCCTCACACACGAAAAAGCCCCGGCACGGTGCCGAGGCTCTTCGCTGGTTAAACCAGGGAGATCGTGCTCATAGAGAAGCCCGACCTCGGTCGTAGCTCTTTAAAGCTTACGACCCCCCTGGCGCTTATGTTGATCACTACTCATACTTTAGCACCACCTCCTTGTCCCTTCGGACAATCAATTCTACGCTCCCGTATTAGGGGACGTTCCCATCTTTAGGAGAAATTCCCGAGGGTTGGGCAGGACGCGTGAGGAACGGCGCGACCGAGGGGTTCGATAGCGTGGGCCGGGTCGCGCCGAGCGCATCGAGAACCTTGGCGTCACCCATGAGGAGCGTCACGTCCGTGCCCTTCGCCCCTTTGTAAAGGAGAACCATCAGCCGTTGGCTGCCGCTCTCCCAAAAGCTCCAAGATGCCTTTCCACTCTGAACCTCGTGAATCGGTAGATTGCCCGTGTGTTCTCGCTGCTCGGCGAGCAGGCCTCGAGAATAATCGTCCTCCAAGCCGTCCGCGTGGTAGATCGCCGCGACGACGAGGTCCTTTCGGGTGATCACGCCGTACCCCTGGCCTTCGTTCGTCTCCCAGCCGTGTGCCTCGAAATCGTTCCCGAAGCGGTCGGGAAGCGTTCGTAGGCGGTACGCCGACCGACGTTCGGGAAAAAGCTTTTGCGCCGACTCCCAAGCATCGCCGACATGGACCGCGTTACCCTCTCGAAAAAGACCGATCCCTTCGACGCGCTCCGTCTTGCCGGCGGGCTGCACCGATTCCTCGGACGCGACCGTTTTCGCCACCGCCTCCTTCGCCTCCTCGCCGGAACAGCCGGCGAGAACGAAGGCGAGGAGGGGCAAGGCGATCTTCATGACACCGAGGTGATGCGGTATTGGGTCGTCTCGCCCGGCGCCTTGACTTCGATCTCGTCGCCCTTGACGCGGCCGACCAAAGCCTCACCGAGCGGCGAGGCGACGGAGATCAGGTCGTTAGCCGGGTCGGCCTCGAACGCGCCGACCAGCTTGACCTCGAACTCGTCGTCTAGAACCAGATCGAGAAGACCGACCTTCGAACCAAGCTGTGCCCCGCCCCCGGCGACGTGATCGACCACCTTGGCCGTTTGGAACGCCTTCTCCAACTCTGCGATACGGCTTTCCAATCGCGTCTGGTTGAGTTTCGCTTCGTGGTAGGCGGCGTTCTCCTTAAGATCGCCGTGCGACTTCGCTTCGCGAATCGCGTCCGCGATCGCCGCACGTCGGGGACCCTTAAGCTCGTCAAGCTCAGCCTTGAGCTTCTCGAAACCCTCACGGCTGAACTGCACTCCACTACTCATGGGACCGATATTGTAGCATCTAGGGGGTGGACGCCTCCGATGTTACGGTCGTCGTCGTCTCGTACAACACGCGCGACAAGCTACGCCGATGCCTCAGCGCTTTGAAGGGCGTCCGCGCGGTGGTCGTAGACAACGGTTCGACCGACGGTTCCGTCGAGATGGTAGCGGCGGAGTTCTCGGATATCACCTTGATACCGAACGGTGCGAACCTCGGTTTCGCGCGGGCGAACAACCTTGGAGCGGAACGAGCGACGACCCCGCTCGTCCTTTTTCTGAACTCGGACGCCTACGCCGATCCAGAGGCTATCGATAGGCTATCGAACGCGTTCGACGATCCTTCGGTCGTGGCGGTGGGAGGTCGACTCCGGAACCCAGACGGTTCTCTCCAAGAGTCGGTCGCGAGCCCCCTCAATCTCAAGGCCGTGTTCCTCGAACAGACCTTGCTGGAGCGCGTCTTCGGCGGATACTGGCGTACCCGATCCTTACCGCGCGATCGCCCTTCGGAAGTCGAGCAGGTCATGGGAGCGTGCCTGATGGTCCGTCATGGGCTCGAAAGCTGGGACGAGCGATACTTCCTCTACGTGGAGGACACGGACCTGTGCCTTCGCTTGCGCCGGCACGGACGCATCCTCTACATCCCCGACGCGGGTTTCGAACACGAGCTCGGTTCTAGCAGCCTCGCTGAGCCATGGCGCGGTATCGCCCGCTACAACGCGGGCAAAGAGCTGTTCTTCCGCTTGCACCATGGCATCTTCCATTCTTATCTGTGCTGGGCCTTCGACCGAGTCGGAGCCTTGCTGCGGATCGTTCTGAAACCTCGCCAGGCAGGCACGTTCTGGAGGGTGCTTAAAGGGGTCGGGAAAACAGGGAACTGAGAATGCACGTCCGCTCCTAAGCGCCGGACTTCCTACCTACCTCTCGGACTCGCTGTGCGTCTCGTAGTCCGCGAGGACCTCATCGGGCTTTCCGATACGCATCACCTCGCCGTGCTGAATCCAGACGCAACGATCCGCGAACTGACGCACGGTGTCGTCCTGGTGTGAAACCAGCAGGATCGTCCCGCCGCTCGCGCGGAAGGCGCGGATGCGTTCGTAGCACTTCTCCTGGAACTCGAAGTCGCCTACCGCGAGTACCTCGTCTACGAGGAGGATTTCGGCGTCGACGTGGATCGCGACGCTGAAACCGAGCCTTGCGAGCATCCCGCTGGAATAGGTTCGTACCGGGGCCCAGATGTGGTCGCCCAGTTCGCTGAACGCCAGGATCTCATCGAAACGATCCTTCGCCTGCTTTCGGGTCAGACCCAGCACCATCGCGTTGAACTGCACGTTCTCCGCTCCCGAAAGGTCGGGATGAAAACCTGCGCCCAGTTCGAGCAGCGGGGCAACCCGTCCCCGAACGATCGCCTCGCCGGAGGTCGGCTTGTAGACCCGTGCCAGCAGAGAGAGAAGGGTGCTCTTCCCCGCCCCATTACGACCGACGATGGCGACGCACTCGCCTTTGGCCACGTCGAAAGTGACGCCCTTCAGGACTTCCAGCCGTTTGACGTCACGTCGCGTGCGCCACAAGAGAAGCGTCTTCAGAGAGCCGATCGCCGCGTTCCGCAGGACGAAGGTCTTGCGCAGGTTGCGGACGGATATGGCCGCATCAGGGACGCTCAACGAACCTCCACTTCAGGCGGTTGAAAACGTGGTAGCCCAGGATGAGGAACAGAACCGAGACGACCGCCGTGTAGCCGAGCCAAAGCCACGGCATCGGCGAAGGATCGACGACCTCCGCGTAGATTCTCTTCGTCACCTTATCGGTCAAGGTGATCGGAATGGGGGCGCCCGCGACCAGAGCCTTTCGGTATGCAATGGAAAGGACCGCCTGCGGATTCAGCATGTAGAGCTTGAACAACCATGTGCCCTCGAAGCGCCTTGCGACCATCTCGTGGAAGTACACGATCGGACAAAGGTAGAAGAGGAGGTACATCCCAACCGTCGTGACGTACTTCACGTCCTCGTAGAACGTGTTCAGCGCCGAGACGATCAATCCCACTCCCGTCGCGAAGCAGAGGCTGATCAGCATCAGGAAAGGCAGCATCCACGTCGTCGCCTGGAACGGGCTCTCCCGAAATCCCGAACCGGCCCAGATGCAGAACAGAAAGAGGAAGAAGACGACGTAACCGATGAGTAGGTGGACGAAGTTCCCCGCGATGGTCGCCAGCGGCAGGATCTCTCTTGGCAGGTAGACCTTGCGGACGATCGGCAAAGCGGTTAGGATCGACTGCGCGCTGTCGAGGACCGCAAACTGGAAAAAGGTGAAGGGCAGGTAGGCGGCAAGCAAGTAAGCGGCGAATCCTGTAACGCCGTTACCCAGCATCACTCCGAAGACCAACCACATCACGAACGTCGTGACCAGCGGATTGATGAACGACCACAGAAACCCCAGCGCGGAGTTCTTGTAGCGAACCCTCATCTCGCGTTGAACCATGACCAGAAGGAGTTCACGGTAGCGCCAAAGCTCGCGCAACTCCTCGATCATCGGGAAGATTCTACTTTAGCGGCTCAGTCAAGGTACGGGTCCCCGTTCGGACCGTACGCCGAGCGCATCATCGACTCGATCTCCGCATCGGCTCCGTTGTTCGATAGTCCGACCGAGAGATTGCACTCATAGCCCGCGTCGGCGAGCCAGCCTGAAAAACGTCGTTCGACGCGATCCATCACCACCTGGGCGATTGCCGGGCTCGATCCGTCAAGGACGAGGACGAGTTCCTGTCCGTGTGAATGAACGACGAGATCGTCCTCCCGCGTCTCCATTCTAATCGCGCTGTGGAGCAGATCGAAGACGTGGAGGCTGGCTCCCATTCCGTAGGTCTCGTCCAACGAGGCGAATCCTTCGCAATCGATGACCACCGCCGAAGCCCCGCGATCCGATTCCGTCGTCTCGTTCTCACGCGTCGCCAGGGATTCCTCGACGAGCCGGGGGACGCCCCAACCCACGAGCGTCGCGAGACTTGCGGCTGCCATAATGGCCACGGGTCCAGGATGCCCGAAGGCGAGGTAGGAAAGGAAACCGACTAGGGCAGCGGCCCGTCCGCCCATCTTGCCGGCGGTGAAAGAGGCGACCAACGGCCCGAGAAGGGAAAGTTGAGGCAGAGGTGCGGGAGCGCCGGTGAGAGAGGCGATCGCGAGACCCGCCACGAGCCCTACCTTGGAACTACGGACAGTCTGGAGGGCCCAGGTGCGGAGGGTTGCAAGTCGATTCACGGTAGCCTCGCAGGGATGGACGCCTCGCGCAAGGAACATGTTTCCTGAACCTAACTTAGAACCATGTCGCTGGAAAGCGCAGATTCGGGCTCTCTAGACTCAACGTTGCGCGACGTACGTCGCCATCAAAGCGAAGTGGCACCCGCTTCCACCTAGGACGAAGAGGTGCCAGAGGTCGTGGGCGCTGAAACGTCCGGGCCAAAGATGGGGCCGGTCGAGAGCGAAGATCACCGCGCCGACCGTGTAGAGAATTCCACCCGCGACCAGCAAGCCTATCGCGTGGGAAGGCCAGTTCCTTCCGATCCATCCGAGCGCCCCGAGGGCCATCCAGCCCATGAGAAGGTAGAGAACGACGTTGAGCGCCTCCGGAAACCGACGGAGCAGGAACGTACCAAGGATGCCTATTCCCGCCAGCAAAGCCTGGAGCGCGAGAAACGGCCAGCCGTAGGCGTGCGGAAGGGCGAGAAGACAGACCGGAACGTACGTGCCCGCGATCAGCAGAAAGATGCCCGTGTGATCCAGCTTCCGGAGGAACGTCTCCCGCCGCCCCTCGCAGACGACGGTGTGGTAGAGACCGCTCGCTGAATACAGCCCGATCAACGAAAGCCCGTAGATCGCGAACGCCACGAAGGCGAGCGAGCCTCGCGCCATGGTGAGCAAGACGATCGTGCCTAAGAGACCTAGGAGAGCGCCCAGCCAGTGGGATAGGGAGCAAAACGGGTGTTTGATCCGTGCGAGAACGCTCACGTCCGAAAGTAGACCCCGATCTCGATCGCAGACCAGCAACGGTGGAGAAAAACGCGACCGGAAGGGCGTCGCTCTCCGCGTTCCCTGGCGCTTCTCCTTCGCCGAAAGCGGCGTAGAATGGTAGACGCATGGCGATCGTCCCCTATAAGAAGCCGTTCGAACTCGCCAAGGATTTCTCTCCTCGTGGCGACCAGGCCAACGCGATCGCGGGTCTCGTAGACGGCCTCGATACGGGCTACCGATTTCAGACCCTCCTTGGCGCCACGGGCACCGGCAAGACCTACACGATGGCCTCTACCATCGCGCGAAGCGGTCGTTCTGCCCTGGTGCTCGCGCACAACAAGACGCTCGCCGCCCAGCTCTGCCAGGAGTTCCGGGCCTTCTTCCCCGAGAACTCGGTCCAATACTTTATCTCGTATTACGACTACTACCAGCCTGAGGCCTACGTCCCCGGGGCCGATCTCTATATCGAGAAAGACTCCAGCACGAACGAGGAGATCGAACGCCTGCGGCATGCCGCGACCCACGCGCTCCTCGAGCGACGCGACGTGGTCGTGGTCGCCTCGGTGAGCTGCATCTACGGCCTCGGCTCGCCGGACGAATACGCCGAGGGAGTCGTCACCTTCGAAAAGGGAGGCACCTTCGATCTGGACGATGCGATCAAGAAACTCGTCTCGATGCAGTTCGTCCGCAACGAGATGGTGCTCGACCGGGGCACCTTCCGGGTGCGGGGCGACACGCTGGAGGTTCAGCCTAAGGACGAGGAGATCGTCACCCGTGTGGAGTTCTTCGGCGACACCGTTGAGCGCGTGCGCCTCGTCGACCCGCTGACCGGCGAGGTGATCGACGAACCCACCCGCATCTCCGTCTTCCCCGCTACCCACTACGTCACCCCCATGGACAAGATGGAGGAGGTATCGGAGAAGATCCGGGCCGAGCTCGACGCTCAAGAGGCGATGTTCGTCTCCCAGGGCAAGCTGTTGGAAGCCCAGCGTATCCGTCAGCGGACGGAGTTCGACCTGGAGATGATGAAGGAGGTCGGCTACTGCAACGGTATCGAGAACTACTCACGGTATTTCGATGGCCGCGCACCGGGAACGCCACCGTACACCCTCCTCGACTTCCTTCCGTCCGACGCCCTCGTCTTTATCGATGAGAGCCACCAGACGCTGCCCCAGATCCGTGCGATGTACAACGGCGACCGCCAGCGCAAGTCCGTGCTCGTGGACTATGGCTTCCGCCTCCCCAGCGCGCTGGACAACCGGCCGCTGAAGTTCGAAGAGTTTCTTACCCGCGTTCCGCAAGTCGTCTACGTTTCGGCGACCCCCGGTCCCTTTGAGGCGGAGACGCAGAACCAAGTCGTCGAGCAGATCATCCGTCCGACCTTCCTCATCGACCCGCCCATCGATATCCGTCCTACCAAAGGACAGATCGACGACCTCCTCAACGAGATCCAGCTTCGCGCGGCGGCGAGCCAGCGCACGTTGGTCACCACCTTGACGAAGAAGATGGCAGAGGACCTCACGGGATATCTCCAAGATATCAACGTGAAGGTGCAGTATATCCACTCGAACGTCCATTCGCTCGAGCGCCCCGAGATCCTGCGCGACCTGAGGCTTGGCGTCTACGATGTCGTGGTCGGCGTCAACCTCCTGCGGGAAGGTCTCGACCTTCCCGAGGTGACCCTCGTCGCCATTCTCGACGCGGACAAGGAGGGTTTCCTGCGTTCGGAGACGTCCTTGATCCAGACCATCGGTCGCGCGGCCCGAAACGTGAACGGGCGCGTGATCATGTACGCGGACAACATCACGGGATCGATGCAGCGGGCGATCGACGAGACCGATCGTCGTCGCGCGATCCAGGCGCGCTACAACGAGGAGAACGGCGTCGCTCCGCAGACCGTCACCAAGATCGTCCGCGAGACGGTTCGATCCTACGACTCGGCGGAGGCCGTCGCGAACCAGTACAGCGACGACGTGGTGGAGAAGGTCGGCAAAGACGGCCTCCCCGTCCGACTGGAGGACATCCCCATTCTGATCGCCTCGTTGGAGAAAGAGATGAAGGACCTGGCTAAGGCGATGGAGTTCGAGAAGGCCGCCTCGGTGCGGGATGAGATCAACTCTTTGCGCAAACTCGCGGGCGTCGACCCCTCGCGGACCCTCGGCCAGGACAAACGTAAGCTCCCTGCGGCCCGCAAAGCCGCGATGCGCCGGTAAGGAACACGTGTTTTAGCGGGACGATCCGAGTTGACCGGCAAGGTGAGTTGATCGGTGGATTACGCGCCTATCGCATCCGTTCTCCTCACTGTCCTTACAAACAAAGCATCCGCCTCACCGATCTCGTTTCGTGCGCACGGCATTTTCGACCAGACGAACGGGTCACTCTCGCCCTCGCTCGTCGAAAAGACGTTCGTCTTCGTCTTCGATACCGCGACAAGCGGAGCGACCTCATCTTGGCAAGGCGTCGATACGGCCTTCTACAACCTGGCCTCGTTCCGAACGACGATCGATGGGAGAGCCTATCATGCCGACAGTTCCCGATCCTAGCCGTCGTACGCGGAGGCGCTGTGGATTCGGTCGGCTTCACCGCCACGTCGTACGTCGCCGGCCTGTGCGGCTACCTCTTCAGCTTGACGTTCGCTCCCACCGCACCCCTGAGTTCGGTCAGCATCTCGACTGATCTTTCCGCTCTCGCCGCCGGTTCGACGACGATCGCCTCGGTACGGGACATCGAAGGTTTCGGAGAGTTCGCCACCCTTGGGGAGTCCACCACGAGCCGAGTCCAGCTCGGCTCCGTCCCGAGGGTTCGCGGTCCGGCTCCCGTCGTCGCGTTCGTCGCTGGCGGACTCGACCTCGTTCGACGACGACGCCGCCAAGCTTAGGGTCATCCCACATTCTGAGCTTTCTCGTTGGCTCCACCAGGGAGTGTCTGTCTGGCAGGGCGCACGCGAAATCAAAGGCAAGATGGACGAAAAGCCGATTGGCCTAAACGTGTGCGCCAAGCGTCCGTGCGATAAAGGATCGCGCTCACCCCGACGCTTGGCGCGGGCGAACTCTATCGGTATCTGTGTCTGACGGAGTGAAGGACCGTACTCGAACCATCGTCCACATCCCGCAGGTCAAAGCAAAGATAAGGGAACGGTGGATACAAAAGGCTTGGGAGACTTAGCGGTCTGACGAATTTGACATCATTAAACCGCGCTGGTGTTTGTTTCCGTATGCCAGTTCGAATTCCGCAAGCTGAGCGGAAATTTGGTACCTGAGGGAAGGTTCGTGCGGTCGTACTCTTCGTGGTTTCGCGACGGGTCGAGCGGATGGAGAAAATGTTTCAAGGGCGCAAGGTTCTGGGCGTCGCGCTCTTCGCGGCGCTCACCTTCCTCACCTTGGGAGTCCTCGTCCGCTATTCGTTTCTTCAGAATCTTGATCTGCGAGCGACCAAAGAGCTTCAGGAGCATCCCTGGCCCCCGCTCCAAGCCCTGATGATCGCGCTGACGTTCACGGGCAGTCCAGCGGTGGTGCCCATCGTCGGCGCGCTCACCGCTTTTGTTCTGTGGCGAACGGGGTTGCCTCGGGGATCCGGACTCGTTCTGCTCTCCCTCTTAGCGGTTCCGGCCAACGTCGTCCTGAAGACGATCTGGGACCGGGCGCGGCCCGACGCAGAGATCGTTCGCGTCGCGGTGAAGACAGCAGGCTCGTCGTTTCCCTCGGGTCACGCGATGGGGGGCACCGCGTTCTACGGCGCTCTCGCGGCGCTCGCTTGGATCCACCTGGAACGACAAAGGGCACGCCTTCCGCTCACCGTCTTCCTTGCGGGACTACCCTTTGCGATCGATGCCAGCCGGATCTATCTTGGGGCACACTGGACCTCCGACGTCGTCGGCGGCTCGGCGGTTGGACTCCTGATCCTCGTTCTCGCCCTTCGTTGGTATCTCGGCGGGTTGCGCGGCGATGAGTCGGGAGAAGCCTCCCCTGTTCCCGAACCGTAGGTCTTTTAAGGTATGGACTATCGACTCTGGGCTCTGCTCTCGGCGCTCGCCGCCGGCGCGACCGCGCTCCTCGCGAAGAAGGGCGTGGAGGAGGTGCCGACCAACCTCGCCCTTGCGATACGCGTGGCCTTCATCCTCGTCGTCGCCGTGGGCATCGCCATCGCCACGAAGCAGACCGGGGTCGCTTCCCTTTCGCGGCGGGCTTGGCTTTTCCTCTTCCTGTCCGCCTTGGCGACGGGCCTTTCCTGGCTTTGCTACTTCCGCGCCCTCAAACTCGGTCCGGTGTCGCGCGTCGCCCCGATCGACAAGCTCAGCTTCGTGGTGGCGATGTTCCTTGGCGCGCTGTTCCTCGGCGAGAAGGTCACCCCTCAACTCTTGGGCGGGGCCGCCCTCATCGTCGCTGGGGTTCTCCTCACCCTCATCCGTTAGAAGCAGGAAACCGATCAGAATAGGTTCGTCGATGGGAATCGCCCTCCTCCTTCTGGCCCGTTCCGCATTCGCCTCGCCGCAGACCTATTCCGACGGCAGACCGAGCGCGACCCTGCGGATGGAAGCCCGGGATCAAGGCGTGGTCTTTGTCCATGGGCAAGGCCCCGACGGCTGCGACCGGTTCGGCGCGCGGGACGTCTGGGTCTTTGAGTCCGGCGGTAAATATCAGATGCACTACGATGGGGCGGGGCCGAAAGGATGGCTCGCCTGCCTCGCGACCAGCCGCGATCTCGTCCACTGGGACCGCAAAGGGCCTGTCCTCGACCTAGGCGGTCCGGGACAGGACGACTCCGCGTCCGCCTCTTACGGGGTGACCTACCGCGACGGCGAGACTTGGCACATGTTCTATCTCGGGACGCCGCACACCTCCCCCGCGCCCGACCTGATCCCCGCCTTTCCCTACCTCACGATGAAGGCGAAGGGGCGTTCGCCCACCGGCCCCTGGACGAAGCAGCCCGACGTCGTTCCGTTCCGGTGTCAGCCCGGTACCTACTACGCCGACACCGCCAGTCCTGGTCAGATCGTCGGGCAGGATCACGAATACCGGATGTTCTTTAGCGCGTCGTTCCAGGACGAGCGCGGAACCCACCGCACCCTGGGAATCGCCCGAACGAAGAACCTGGACGGTCCGTGGCGGATCGATCCCGCCCCGATTCTCCCTTCGACGGAACAGATCGAGAACGCATCCCTCTATTTCGAGCCGTCGAACCGGACGTGGTTCCTCTTTACGAACCACGTCGGCTTCGAAGGCTTCGAGTACACCGACGCCGTCTGGTGCTACTGGACGAAGGATCTCGAACGCTGGGATCCTTCCCACAAGGCGGTGGTCCTCGACGGTAAGAACTGCCGCTGGAGCAAGAAATGCATCGGCCTTCCCTCAGTCGTCCGGGTAAAGGACCATTTGGCGATCGTCTACGACGCGCCCAGAGGCGAGAGCAAGAGTCACATGGGCCGCGACGTCGGTCTCGCTTGGCTCGCGCTTCCCCTCCGCGCGCCGATCGCATCGAAATAGCCGACGACTTTTCCGCGCCGTTCTCGATATGATTAAACGGAAGACAGGAAGCGGCTCCGAACAAGCCTTGAGGTCTTGTTCGGAGCCGTTCACGAGAGCTTGAGTCACAAGACGGCGTCGCCGCGCGCCGCCGCTTCGATCTTGGCGACGTCGATCTTCTTCATCTCCATCATCGCCTCGAACGCGCGCTTCGCAACGTCGCCGCCTTGAGCCATCGCCTCGGTCAAAGCGCGCGGCGTGATCTGCCATGACAGCCCCCACTTGTCCTTGCACCATCCGCACGCGCTTTCCTCGCCACCGTTGCCGACGATCGCGTTCCAATAGCGGTCGGTTTCCGCTTGGTCTTCGGTGGCGATCTGGAACGAGAACGCCTCGCTATGCTTGAACGTATCTCCACCGTTGAGGCCGAAGCACGGCATCCCGACGACGGTGAACTCGACCGTTAGGACGTCGCCTTCTTGGCCGTCGGGGAAATCGGACGGCGCACGGTGGACCGCACCGACCGTGCTGTCTGGAAAAGTCTCCGCATAGAAGCGCGCGGCTCCCTCGGCGTCATGGTCGTACCACAAGCAGATCGTGTTCTTCTTCATCGCGGTTCCTCTTCGAATCCCAGATATCTTATCCGCTGAACGCGATCGAGATACGAAGCCCGCGCATACTTCGCTTCTCCTATCCGAGATGGCATGAGTGGCTGCCAGGAACGGCGCTTTCTTTCAAAAACCGGCCATCACGGACAGGGAAGTACAGGTCTCGCCTTACGAGCCGCTAAAACCGTCTTGAAGGCGAGCGGATCGCCTCCCGAAAACGCCTCGCCAGAGACCGCTTGTGAGGTTTGGCTGCCCGACTAGGATTCGAACCTAGATTCACAGATTCAAAGTCTGTTGTCCTGCCATTGGACGATCAGGCAACGCGCTCCTATTATGGCGCCTGAGTGGCAGCTTGGAAACCAAGGGCGCAAAAATGTCTAGGCTTCTTCGATCCGAGCGGCACCCGTCGCGTCGCGAACGACGCGCAGAACGCGGTCGGCTACTTGCGCGACTTCCTCGACGTGGCTGACGACGATCACCTGCGCGTACCGTTCCTTAAGGCCGGTGAGCACATCGAGCAGGCTTTGACGACGTTCCGCATCGAGAGCCCCGAACGCCTCGTCGAGCATCAGCAACGTTAAGGCGTGGCCTTGGCGGTCCTGCACCAACTCTGCGAGCGCGAGACGAAGCGCGAGGGCGACGACGTCCTCTTCTCCGCCGCTCAGAACGGTTCGGTCGGTCTCGTCGTCGACCACCGTCGCTTCAAAATCGGCGCTGAGGCGTACGCGGCGATAACGACCGGCGGTCATACGCTCCAGAATTTCGCCCGCACGGGCCTCGAGATCAGGGCGGAGGGCTCCGTTCAAGGCGGCGCGCAAAGCTCGCATTTCCGTAGCGACCGCCCCCTCGAGGGCTTCCTGATGACGGGCCTGACGCAGGGCGTCCCGCCGGGCACGGGCCTCCTGAAAACGCGTTTCGGCGGCGGCAGACGCTCTTTCCGCGGCCGCCTGTATCCCCTGAGCTGTCCGAAGGGCAGCGGATGCGGCCGTCGCAGCGGTCCGGGTGGTCGCCGCGCGCGCAAGGGCCTCCTGCGCGGCGGCAGCGTCGGACAAGCCGGTGGCTTCCAGGGCGGTCTGGGCGGTTCGAGACGTCTCAAACGCGCGGACCTCTTCCTTCCGGGCCTCTCGCGCTCGATTCTCCGCGTCCGCTAAGCGGCGATCTGCTCCTGCCAGCGCCTTGGCGCGAGCGGCAATCGGCGAGAGCGTAGCGATCTCCACGTCCAAGGCGCTGAGATCGTAACCGAAAGCCGTCCGCCGAAGTTCTGCCGCCCGGAGCTGGCGGCTAAGATCGACGATCTCCGAGGGCTCCGGCTCGTTCGTGCCGGGTCGGGATCTTTCGGCACGCGCCGCCGCCGCCGCGACCCTTTGGGCCAGTTCCTTCCGCCACGCCCCTGTTTCCGGCCCCAAGGGACGACCACATACCGGACAGGGCGCCCCCTCCACTCCCGACTCGGCTTCCGCCAGCGCATCCTTCGCTGCGACGAGAGCCTCGCGAGCGGCCGCGCTCTCCGCCAATGCCGCTTCCCGGCGAGCTTGCCAAGACGCCCTCGCGGCGTTCAAGACCGCTGAAACCTCCTTGAAGGTCGCCGTGCCACCGGGATCAAGAGCCTCCGCCTCCCGGCGAGCCTCATCGGCCCTTAAGGTCGCGGGGCGGCTCGATGTCAGGGCGGCGTAGCGCGCGGCATCGTCAACGAGCCCGCGCGCCTCCGTCGCCTCCCGTTCCGCGTCGACCAACGCCTTGCGTGCCTTCTCAAGAGCCAAAGCGGCGCTTCGCAAGGCTTCCTGCGATGCCGAAGCGTGGACGACGAGCGCGAGATAAGCCTCTGCGGCCCTCCCGTCCGGCTCGGCGACCAGGGCGAGATCGGTCGCACGCTCCGCTTCGATCGTCGTCGCACGGACCACCGCCTTCGAAGCTCTCACGGCCTCTTCGGCCTCTTTCGCCGCGCTTCGGACCGCGGCCTCGTCGCCGACCGTCGCCTCAAGGGCCTTGGCCTCGGCGGCCGCCGTCCGCCGGGCCTCCGCCGCCCGGTTCTCGGCGGCGCGCAGTCGATCGAGCCCAAGCATCCGCGCGACCTCTTCCTGTCGCGCGGCGGCGGTTCGGAATCGGAGGAACGCGAGCCCTTTCTGCTCGGCCAGAAAGGAGTTGCGGAACTGCTCGTAGCTCAAGCCTAGCAGCCGTGCGCACGCGCGGCTCGTATCGGCCAACCCTTCGGCGATCCGGCGTTCGCCTTGGGCTAGATAAGCGCGTTCGGGGCGGCGTTCGACGGTGTAGGGCACTTCGCCAAGACGAAACTCCAAGCGCACTCGGTAGGGCGCGCCATCGTCGCCCCGCAACCCGTCTTTCGTGCCTCGCTGCTCTCCGAAGAGCACAAACGTCACGGCCTCCAGAACGGTGCTCTTTCCCGCTCCGTTCGCACCGACGACGGCGGTCAGACCCGGACCGAAAGTCACATCGGTACGGCGATGGAGGCGGAAGCCCTCAAGCGTCAGCCGGTCCAGTATCATGGTCCGCCGCCTCCTTCAGCCGGGCCAGCCCCGCCGCCCGAACCTCTTCCCTCTCCAGTCCCGCCGCGACGCGAATGCCATCGACATGAACTCGCCAAGCGTCTTCCAACGACAGACCCACGATCGGCGCGGAGGCTTCCCGCGCCGCCGTAGTCACATTCACGCCGTAGGTCAGCGCCCGTCCCGCCAAGTCGCGCACCACCCCCGGACTTAGACGAGCCCGAAGTCCCGGCGCGGCATCGACGATGCGCTGGCGTACGATCGGCCGGAGGGGCCATCCATCCGCGTTCTCGATCATGCGGGCCTCCACCGCCTCGTGGCCAAGGCCTCTCGCCTCGATGGGCGGAAGGTCGAGCACCGGACGCGTAGCGACAGGCACGAATTCGATCGTGCCGTCGAACCAGACCCAGCCCTTAGGGTAGGCCGCCTCCTCCCACACGTTGGTCGATGCGAAGTCCGTCGAGCCCGAGTAACAGACGTTGGGTCCGTAAGTCTGGAAGACGTGGTAGTCGCCCAAGGCGACGTAGAGCCAGCCTTCGTGTCGAAGCGATTCGGCGTCGAAGTCGCCTTCGCCCCGCCCGCGCGGCAAGGCTTGGCGACTCATACCGTGAAGCGTCAGCACCGCCGGGGGCTCAGGAGGTTCCAGAGCCAAGCCACCCGCTCGAAGGGCGACGCTCGGGACCGCAACCACACGTACGAAACCGAGGTCTACGGTCGTGGTCTCCCGCTCGACCACGCGAACGCCGTCGATGCCTGCCAGCAAGGGAAGGATGCCGCCGGTTCCCGCGCGCGGCACGTCGTGGTTCCCTCCCAGGATCACCATCGGCTTGCCGCCACGCTTTCGCTGAAACCGCTCGATGGCCCGATAGCCGCCTACCAGCGAATAGTTCGAGGGCCGGACGACGTGAAACAGATCCCCCGCGTGGATGACGAGATCCGGATCCCGAACGGCGATGGCGTCAAGGGCGGCCTCGAATGTTTCCAAGACGTCCACCTCCCGCACGTTCGCCCCATCAGAGCGCACACGGCCGTAGGCGCGAAAGCCGAGGTGGGTATCGGACAGGTGGGCGAGGGTCATCGAAGGCCTTTACGAAGGTACCTGTCCGACGTTCGATCCTTATATACGCGGTGATTTGGAACCAAGACCCTTCCGGCACGGATCTTGCGGGAACCGACGACAGAGGCCGCTATGAGTCGTTGGATTCGCCCGATCGGCGTGGCCCTTAAGAGAGTTTATGATCCGATACATCGCTTGTGTCGCCCTTCTTGGCGCGTTCGCCGCCACCTCGAGTGCGGCGGTCACCTTTAGCAACTTCGTCTACGATCCGTCGATCTTCACGTCGGATCCCGTCGTTTCGGGCAACGCGCTGACGTGGTTCCCGACCGACGCCGCATCGGCGGGCGATCTGAGCGCCTCGAGCAGCCAGACGGTCAACTTTTCCTACGATGCCTTCAGCGCGGGCGGCCTGGGCTCTTCGTTCACCCTGGGGCAGACCTTCCTTCTCGGTTCCGGCGCGTTCAGCTTCACCCAAAAGGTGTACGCCCTCGACGCAGCAGGGAACGTGACGAAGATCTTGGGGACGATATCGAGCGCGTCGGAGACGAATCTCCTGACGTTCTCCCCCTCCCAAAGGATTCGTGTCGAGAGTTCGTTCGTTCTGAACGCGCCTGACGGAACGGATCTCGACATCTCCTCTCTCTCTTTGGTCAACCAGAACGTCCAGGCCGTCCCTTCGCCCGCCGCTCTCGCTTCGTTCGGACTTGGCGCCCTCGGTACGCTCCGCCGCCGGTCGCGACGCCGAAGCTCTCTCTAACGTCTTCTGCGCACTTTTGGACCCTGAATGTTTACTCGTATCAGTTCTTTTCTCGCGTTCGCGGCCCTTGCAGCGGCCTCGAACGCGACGATCGTCTTCAGCAACTTTCACTACGGTCCTGGCGCGGTGATCGCTGGGTTTAGCACGGGACCGACGATCAGCGGTAACTCGTTGACGTGGCAGCCCGCGAACGCCAGCGTCGGCGACCTCTCGAACACGCGTTTCCTGACCATCGCGCTTACCTACGATGCGTTGAGCACCGGAACGTCGATCAACCGGGTCCTCGGTTCCGCGAGCAACACCGCCCAAGGCTTCGTAGGCGGTTCGGGCGTTGTCTACTTTCGGGAAGACGTGTTCGAGCTGAACGCGGCGGGCAACGAGATCGGGGGCCCTATCGGCACCGCGACCGCTTCCGCTTCGGTCACCTCGCCCGTCCTACCTTCGACGACGATCAACCTCTCTCGGCAAGTAGGTTCGATCCGGGTGAAGAAAAGCTTCCTCCTCGCGGCTCCCGCGACGGCCGCGCTCGACTTTGCCGGTATCGCGCAGGTCAATCAGAGCGTCGGAACCGCCCCGGTTCCCGAGCCGGCGACGATCGGCGCGCTCGGCATCGGCGTCGTCGCCATGCTCCGCCGCCGCAAGCGCGCGTAAGGTAACTTCGGCGGATGCTCCGCCCCGGCTCCGCCTCTCCCGGAACGCTCCTGCGCGATCTTTGGAAAGACGGGGCCGTTCTTATGCCCGGGGTCTACGACGGCATTTCCGCCGTCTCCGCGCTCGGAGCCGGCGCGCAGGCCCTCTACCTCACCGGGGCCGGGCTGACCAACTCCCGGCTGGGCGTTCCCGACGTCGCCTTGGCGACCCTCACGGAGTTCGCCCAAGCCGCCGCCGCCGTTTGCGGAGTGACCGGCCTTCCCGTCCTTAGCGACGCGGATACCGGCTTCGGCGGCGCGTGGAACGCCTACCGCACCGTTTCCGAAATGGAACGGGCGGGCCTCGCGGGAATCCACCTAGAAGACCAGATGCACCCGAAACGGTGCGGCCATCTCGATGGCAAGTCGCTCGTCTCCTCGGAAGAGATGGCGGCGAAGATCCGGGCGGCGGTCGAGGCGAAGCGCGACCCTGCGTTCGTGGTCTGCGCCCGGACGGACGCTCGCGGCGTCGAAGGGTTATCCGAAGCGATCGACCGGGCGAAGCGGTACGTGGAAGCCGGAGCGGACGCGGTGTTCCCCGAAGGGCTGGCTTCGGAAGACGAGTTCGCCCGATTCCGCGCGGCCCTTCCGGACGTACCGCTCCTCGCGAACATGACGGAGTTCGGCAAGACGCCGCTCATCCCCTTCTCTCGCTTCGACGAGTTGGGCTATCAGATGGTGATCTTCCCGATGACGGGCTTTCGCCTCGCCCTCAGGGCCTTGGACGAAGGTTACGCGGAACTTCTCGCAACGGGTACCCAGGTGGGACTGCTTGGGCGAATGCGGACACGACAGGAGCTTTACGAAAGGATCGAGTACGCCGCGTACGACACGGCCGACCGGCGTTGGGCATCGGAACTATCCTCCGGACAAAGCTGAGACGACTCGAAGGCCCAAGGGGGACACCGTCCACGGTACACCATGGGAACTGGTAAACTCCGAAGGCGTAGGATCAACGATGAGCGAGACCGTAACCCCGACGCAATACCCTTATTCCCCCGGCCTTGAGGGCGTCCCGGCGGGCGTCTCCACCATCAGCGAGATCGACAGCGACCGCAGCAGCCTCCAGTACCGTGGATATGACGTCCACGACCTCGCCGAGCAGGGTTCCTACGAGGAGACCGCCTACCTCTTGCTTCACGGCAAGCTCCCGAACCAGACCGAACTCGACGCCTTCAAGGGACGTCTCGGTGCGGAGCGCCAGGTTCCGAACGCGATCTACGACGTCCTTCGCGCCCTGCCGAAGAACACCCACCCGATGGACATGATCCGAACGGCGTTCTCCGCGCTCGCGCCTTTCGATCCCGATTACGCCGCCCCCAGCACGGACCACGATGCGAACGTCCGGAAGGCCGAGCGCATCGTCGCCAAGGCGGGCACGATGGTCGCCAACGGCTACCGCATCCAGAACGGTCAGGATCCCATGGAACCGAAACCGGAGCACACCACCGCGCAGAACTTCCTCTACCTCATGCGTGGCGAGGAAGCCGACCCGCACACCGTCGAGCTTTTCGACGCCTCGCTTACGCTCTACGCCGAGCACACCTTCAACGCGAGCACCTTCGCCAATCGCGTCACCGTCGCCACTCTCAGCGATCTCTACAGCGGCATCGTCACCGGCATCGGGACCCTGCGTGGCCCGCTCCACGGCGGCGCCAACGAGGAGGCGATGAAGATGCTTCTAGAAATCGGAACGCCCGACGACGCCCAGGCCTGGATCGACGACGCCCTCGCCACCAAGAAGAAGATCATGGGCTTCGGCCACCGCGAGTACAAGAAGGGCGACTCGCGCGCCATCTATCTCACCCGGCTCGCCAAAGCGCTGGGCGAAGAGAAGGGCAAGCCGGAGTTTGGCAAAGTCGCGGACATCCTGGAGAAGACGATGCTAGATCGCAAGAACCTGCACCCTAACGTCGACTTCCCCGCCGCCTACGCCTACTATCTGCTCGGCATCCCGACGGAGCTCTACACCCCCATCTTCGTCGTTGCCCGCGTTGCCGGCTACTGCGCCCACGCGATCGAACAGCTCGACAACAATCGACTGATTCGACCGAAGGCGATCTACCAGGGCGAGCAGAATTTGTCGTACGTCCCGCTCTCCGGCCGCTAAGCGGGAATGAACCGCATGCGAACGGCGTTAAGGGATTCCAGGAGCCATCATCCATGAGAAAGCGCAAATCGCCGATCGTTCTCGTCACCGTCCTCGTCATCATGGCGTCGGTCGCATTCGGTATCCAGTACACCGCGAGCAAGGGCTCGAGTCCTGCCGACGCGCCTCCCGCGCCCCAGGTCAAAGACGTGACGCCTGTCGGCGAGGCCCGGGCGAAAGAGTCCGCTTCTTCCGTCGCTCAAGGCGTGCGAGGCGCGATGTCGTCTCCGAAGAGCCCGGCTCCCGAAACCATGGAGAGGTCCGGGATGCCCGGAGCTCCCACCGGTCCCATGATCCTGAAGCCGGCGGCCTCGATGGCAAGGCCGGAGAAGCCGAAACCGAACACGTCGTCGACCTCGGCCCAGTGGTACAACGACGAGAGCGCGCTGGGTTCGGACAAGGACAAAGGCTGAGGGCTCTTCCCTAATCCAAACGGGGGACGACGATCGCGCGTCCCCCCGAAGTCCGAAGCCGATCGAAGGGAGCGCCGAAGGCCGCGTCGAGTCGTTCGCTCGCTAAAACCTCGTCCGTCGCCGCGTCCATCACGACGCCCCCCTGTGCTAGCAGGAGGGCCCGATCGGCTAAGGCAGCCGCCAGACTCAGGTCGTGCATCGCCACGATCACCCCCTTTCCTTCCTGTGAAAGCTCTCGTACAAGCCGTGCGACCCAGGCGAGGTGAGACGCGTCGAGGTGAGCCGAAGGCTCGTCCATCAGGACGAGGGACGCGTTTTGGGCAAGAGCCCGGGCGATGAGCGCGCGCTGACGCTCGCCGCCGCTCGTCTCGTTCGCGGGTCGTTCGGCCAGGCTCTCGGCGTCGGCGCGACGCAGGGCGGCTTCCGTCACGGCAGCGTCTTCCGGAGTGTCGACGAGCCCAGAACTACGGGCGAGTCGTCCCATCGCCACGACCTGCCGCACCGTGAAGGCGAACGGCGCCGCCTCGTCCTGTGGCACGGACGCGATCCGACGGGCGATCTCGCGCGCCCGAAGCGTATGGACGTCGTCTCCATTCAGGCGCAACGTTCCAGCAAGCGGTCGGAGCAACCCGGCGAGCGTCTTCAAGAGGGTCGATTTGCCGCTGCCGTTCGGCCCGAGGAGCGCGATCGTCTCCCCGGCCTCGACCCTCAGATCCACGCCCGACAGCACGGAGCCAGCGTGGCCGCAGGAGAGGCCGACCGCTTCAAGGAGGGGCATCCGCCCATTGTGGCGCCCAAAGGGATACGCCAAAGGGTATTCGGTGGACCCCTCTCAGAACATTTTCGATAGCACGACACCGAAGGCCATCACAAGGGCGAAGCGAAGCTCGAGCTGGGCGGTGAGGCCGAGGATGCGGTTGAGCGGCTTGCCCCGCTGCTCGCGAACGGCACGCAGAAGCGGGACGGCGAGAAGGAGTACCGAGAGGGCGGCGAAGGCGAAGTAAGCGCGGGCGAAGATCGCGTACGCGGCCAACGAGAGGGCGGCAAGGATGAGGTCGGCGGCGTAGAGCCGTACTCCGAAGTCACGCCCGAAGCGCGCGGCGACGGTCCGCTTCCCCGCTTTCGCGTCGGTCTCGAAGTCACGCACGTTGTTGACGACGAGAATGTTCGCACAGAGCAGACCGATGGGGATGCCCGCGAGGGCGGCGGCAGGGGACCAGGCAAGCGACTGCACGTAGACGGTTCCCGCGACCGCAACCGGGCCGAAGAACAGAAACACGAAAATCTCGCCCAGTCCGTTGTAGCCAAGAGGAAACGGCCCTCCGGTATAGGCGACGGCGCACAGCAGGGAAACGAGGCCGACCGCGACGATGGGCCACCCTCCGACGAGGACGAGATACGCGCCGACGCACAGGGCGAGCCCGATACACAGGACGAGCCCGGTAAGAACCCCCTTCTCGGAGATTAACCCCTGCTGGGTTACGCGAGGAGGGCCGAGCCGCTCCTCAGTGTCGGCCCCCTTTTTGAAGTCGAAGTAGTCGTTGGCGAGGTTGCTGACGATCTGGATGAGGAGCGCGCCGATGAGCGCGGCGAGGGCGGGGGACGCCGCAAAGCGTCCTTCGCGGTAGGCGTGGGCCGTTCCCACGAGCACGGGCGCGGTGGCAGCGGGAAGCGTCTTGGGGCGGATCGCGAGCCACCAAGCCTGAAACGGAGACATCGTCTGGAGGATACCGAGGCAGGCTGAGGTCGGGGCTTTCCCGAAGCGGACGAAGCGGCTCCGTAACCCATTTTCGTCGGGATGGGAAATTCGCGTACGCACTTAGCCTCGCCTTCGACCCTTTCCCGACACCCGTATGAAGAGCGAAGAGGTTGCTCGGTGCGAAGA
The DNA here is from genome assembly GCA_964516175.1 of uncultured Fimbriimonas sp. Classification (GTDB taxonomy): domain Bacteria; phylum Armatimonadota; class Fimbriimonadia; order Fimbriimonadales; family Fimbriimonadaceae; genus Fimbriimonas. The sequence goes on from CAZEWR010000001.1 coordinate 233,789, forward strand.
ACGTTCCCGGTGGACGCCGATCGCGGAAGATATCTTACGCGAACCGGGGCGGGCGGGCGACCGGGGACGCCGCCTGATCAGACAGAGGGGTTGCGATCTTAAAAAAGGCGGGGGCGTTAAAGGAGAGCCGGAAACGCGCCCCGCGATCGCGAGTTGGCAAGGGGGGCTCTCCTCAAGGTGGGAGGCCTCGATCCCTTGGACTCAAAGGAGTAGGTGTTCCGAGCGACGCTAAAAATACCGATAGGCCGATTCTTGCGCGATTCGTCGCAATACCTCGACTCACGCCTTAAGAGCCGAAGGCTGGGAACCGAGCGTCGAAGCTTTCGGTTAGGTTCCCCCGTGGGTACAATTCCCTACCCATCGTGGACTTATAGGAGGTGCGCGACCGTTGGCCGCCGCCATTGAAACGAAGAAGCTAACCAAGAGCTACAAATCGCGTACCGCGGGCAAGATCAACGTCGTCGAGTCCCTCGACCTTCACGTCGAAGAGGGCGAGATCTTCGGATTCCTCGGGCCGAACGGCGCGGGCAAGACGACCACGATCAAGATGCTCCTCGGGATCATCTATCCGACCTCCGGAGAGGGCTACGTCCTCGGCAAGGAGATCGGCGACATGGCGGTTCATCGCCTGATCTCGTATCTGCCTGAGCGGCCTTACTACTACGAACACATGACGGGGCCGGAGATCCTCAAGTTCTACGGTTCGCTGTTCGGGATCAACGACGCGGCCCGGTTCCAGTCGCTCCTCGAGCGCGTGAACCTGCATCGCGACACGACGAAGACGATCTCCCAGTACTCCAAGGGTATGCAGCAACGCATCGGTCTGGCCCAGAGCCTGATCAACGACCCGAAGCTGCTGTTCCTGGACGAGCCGACGGGCGGCCTCGACCCCATCGCGCACCGTGAGATTCGCGACCTGATCCTCTCGTTCCGCGATGAGGGCCGGACCGTGTTCATCTCGTCGCACGAGCTGAGCGAGGTCGAACTGATCTGCGATCGGGTCGCGATCATCAACAAGGGCGTCATCGAGGCCCAGGGCAAGCTGACCGAGTTGTTGAAGGGTGGTCGCGTTGAGATCTCCGTGGACAACGTGCCCGAGGCCTTGCTCTCGAGCATGAAGATCAACGACGCCAACCTGCGCCACCTCCCGGTTGGATATCTGCTCGACATGCCGGAGGAGGCGGACGTGAACAGCGTCATCGACGCGGTCCGCAACGCGAAGGGTTCCGTGCTCAGCGTGGTCCCGCGCAAGAAGCGCCTGGAGGACCTGTTCGTCGAGACGATCAAGCCCCGTTCCAGCGGCATGCAGGCGGGCGGTTCCGTGGAGGAGAAGACCCAGCGATGAGACCCATCCTTTCCATCGCGTCCACCACGGTGGGCGAGGCGATCCGCCGCAAGGTCCTGCTGATCATCCTTCTGATCGGCCTCGTGTTCCTGTTCGTCGCCCCGGCGCTCGGCGTGCTCTCGACGCGCTCCGAGTCGACGGTCCTCAAGGGCTTCATGCTCTTCACGATCCAGCTCACAGGCGCGGTCATCGCGGTCGTTCTGACCGTGTACATGATCCCGAACGAGGTCGAGCGGCGGACGATCTACACGATCCTCTCGAAGCCTGTCCAACGCTGGCAGTTCCTCGTGGGCAAGTACCTCGGAGCGGTGGCGGCGCTGGCCTTGATGATGGGCATGATGAGCATCGTCCTCGTGGGCGTGTTCGTGCTCCAGCAAGGGGCGAACGCGTCGGCGGCAGCCGATCTTCTCAAAGGGCCGATGCTGTACTTCGTGCAGATGAGCCTGCTTGCGGCGCTCGCGATCTTCTTCTCCACGTTCGCTTCCCCGCTCGTCAACTTCTTCCTCTCGGGAGGCATCTATCTACTTGGGACGGTCTTCAGCCCGTTCTTCACCTCGATCCAGGAAAATCCGGCGACTCCTCCGGTCGCAAAGGCGTTCGCAACGATCATCAACTCGATCTTGCCGAACTTCGCCAGCTACAACATCCAGAACCCGATCATCAACCCGGGTCAGGCGATTCAGAACGAGAGCGTGTACTACATGCAGACGATCGGCTACGGCCTCGCCTACGTGGTCGGACTGCTCATCGCTGGAATCGTCATCTTCGATCGTAGAGAGGTGTAATGAACAAGTTCCACCGTAAGATCCTGCCGATCGGAGTCGGAGCGTTCGCGCTCGCGGCTCTGATGCAGACGGGAGTAGGATCCCAGCCAACCCCGAGCCAGTTCAAGTCGGTCTCGGGGAAGGACGGAAAGACCTACAAACAGCTCGATAAAGGGGCGCCGCGCCCCCTAGTCTGGGGCCTCGCCAGCCACTGGGCGACGGATTTCAGTCCCGGTAAGACGACCGCGATCGCGAACTCCGGCCTCTCGCCGGACCAGCTCCTTTTCGCCTTGGCGGGATTCCGCGAGCTGATCGCGGGCATCCTATGGGTCAAGGCCGACTCGTTCTTCGACACGGGCAACTACGACGCGATCCTGCCGCTTATCCGGCTCGTCACGATCCTGGACCCGCACCAGATCGACGTGTACGCCACCGGTATGTGGCACATCGGCTACAACTTCACGGACGAGGAGCAGCGCTCCGACCGCCGCTACATTCCCGCCGCTCTCGCCCTGGGTAAGGAGGGCTACACGAACAATCCCAACACGTATGAGATGTTCTTCGAGACAGGTTGGATGTGGTACCACAAGATCGACGACGACTACGAGCACGCGGTCGATCTTTTCATCCGGGCGCAGAAGCTACCCGACATGATCCCGGCACGCAAGAACCTGCTCGCGATGGCGTACCAGCGTAACGGCCAGCCCGACAAGGCTTTGGACACGTACCTCACGCTGTACGACAAGGCGGTCGAGGAGTACACGAAAGACAAGGCGTTCGGATCGCGGCAAAACCGGGACACGATCGAGAACAACATCGATACGACTTTGGTCCGACTCGTCCAGCGCGGCTGGATGGCGGATCACGATCCGAAGTTGGGTGAGGTCGACAAGAAGGGCTACGACAACGAGCCGCCTTTCGACGTGAAGTTCTCCGCCAAGGTGACCGTCACGGACCAACGGGTCCTGAAGGTCGAAGGCACCTGGGGCGTCCAGCCCGTCGGTTCGCGTATCCGTATCGTCCTGCGCGACGCGGACTATCCCGGCGCGAAAGCGGCAGAGATGAACTGGGACGGGAGTAGCGGCGTGAGCCTCGATCCGGACAAGCGGCTCACGTTCATGCAGGATGGTCTGTTCGTGAAGAACCGTCGGTTCAACCGAAAAATCGACATGAGCCGAGACCCCACGATGTATCCGTTCGCGTCGGACCACTACGTGGTGGAGTTCTACTACAACCCTCGCAGCGCGCCGCCACACATCCAGGACAAGTTCTCCTGGGACGGTTCTGGCATGACGGACAAGAACTTCCTGAACACTCAGGTTCGTCCGGACGGACAGCGAGTCGTCTACGCGAAGCTGGATCTCACCCGCGACCAGCTCCTTCGCCGAGGCGACTGGGCAGACCGGGCTCCGTCGGTGAAGACGGCGAACTACGTGGAACCGAAGAACACGTACGACGAGAGTCAGGACACGATCATCGATATCCCCAGCCTTCGCGCTGGCGGAAAGTAACCCCGAGGAAACGGACCTAGCAAATGCGGGCACGAGTTTGTCTCGTGCCCGCATTTGCTAGGTCCGTTTCCCAAGCGACGACGCTGAGAATCTCGACGTCTTCGGAGGCTTCCCCGTTGTTTCGGGCACTTGCGGTATCCTATTCGTGCCGGGAACCGTGCGGCGGGTGGCGGTGAACCTCCCCAGGGGCGGAAGCCAGCAAGGATAAGTCGATTCTCCGCGCGACGCGATCCTCCCGGCATCCCATTTTCGATTTTGGGTTTTAGATTTTCGATCGGGCTCGGCCTGAATCTAAAATCCAAATTCCGAAATCGAAAATCTCCATGGCTTATCAGTCGCTCTACCGCAAGTACCGAAGCCAGTCGTTCGACGACCTGATCGGCCAGGACCACGTCGTGCGGACGCTCCAGAGCGCCATTTCGCGCGGTCGTATCGCTCACGCTTACCTCTTCACGGGCCCGCGCGGTACGGGCAAGACGTCGAGCGCTCGTCTCCTCGCGAAGGCTCTCTGCTGCGAGAAGGGACCGACGCCTCACCCCGACAACACCTGTGAGATCTGCCGCGACATCACGGCGGGGGCCTGCGTGGACGTGGTCGAGATCGACGCCGCGAGCGAAAGCGGCGTCGACGATATCCGCGAGACGATCGTCGAGACGGTCGAGTACCTCCCTATCGTCGCGCGGTTCAAGGTGTTTATCATCGACGAGGTCCACGACCTCTCCGCAAAGGCGTTCGACGCGCTCCTAAAGACCATCGAGGAGCCACCGGAACATATCATCTTTATCCTGGCGACGACGGAGTTCCACAAGGTACCGACCACGATTCGGTCGCGTTGCCAAAAGTACGACTTCCACCGGGCGACGATGGGCGACCTTACGGGAAGACTGCGGCACGTCGCCCAGGGCGAGGGGATTATCGTGGAGCCCGAGGCGCTTTCCGCGCTCGCCAGGATGGCGGACGGCGGTTACCGGGACGCGCTGACCCTTTTGGAACAGGCGATCCTGACCAGCGAGGACGGTACGGTGACCCTCGCGCAGGTGTACGACCAGCTCGGCCTCGTAAACGAGGAGACGGTCGACGCGATCCTCATGGCGGTCAAGGAGGGCGACGTGCCCGCCATCATGGCGCAGCTCTCAGAGGTCGCACGCCTCGGCCGCGATCCGAGCGCGCTTCTGGAGTCGATGATGCATCGTCTGGCCGATCTTACGCGGGCGTCCTATGGGGTTACACTCGGAATGGACGACGCGTCTCGTGAAGCGTCGCTTCACGAGACGGCGGTGCGGATCGGTCGTGACACGGTGGTACGCCTCCGGGGCGCTATATCAGGTCTTCACGATTCGATCCGCGATATCTCCCTGCCGCGCGTTTGGCTGGAAAGCGAGATGATCCGCCTCGCCGGCCCGCCACCCCAGCCTTTCGCGAGCGAGATGGCGCCTACTCAGCGAGACGTGCCGCGCCGCGAACCGCCTGCCGCCGGATCGCCTATCCCTCGCCCCGAAACGACGCCGTCGCCCCCGACGACGGACGCGGTCGAGATCCCGACTTCGGCGTCGATCGTCGATAAGCCTGCCCTTACCGGCGATGCTCCTCTCGACGCGGCGGTCGCCGCGTGGCTGGCCACTCAGGAGGAACTGGCCTCCAAGAGCCCATTGATGGCGATGAAGCTAAAGGACGGGGGCGTCGTGGCGCGAGATGGAAACGTGGTCACGGTTCAGATGGATCGCCAGATGGACTTGGAATGGGTGTTGGGTGGCGCGAAGCGCGCTCCGGCGATCCAAACGACCTACGCGGAGAAGCTCGGCGAGCCCGGCATCGAAATCCGCTACGTCGTGCGTCGTAAGGAGATCGCGGACACGACCGAGGCGGTGGAACTGCCGATTTCGGGAACGAGCCTTGAGCAACTCCTTAAAAAGGAGTTTGGCGATGGCTCTTCGAACGGAACGTCCCCTTAAGTTTGCTGGCGATCAGAGCTCTTGGTCGAACCGATCGACCAAAGCCTTGGGAGCTTTCGTCCGCGAAGCGTCGGCCAGAAGCTCGGCCGACGCTTCGACGTTGGTCGCCGCCATTAGGACTTCCTTCGCGCCAAGGCCCGGTGTAGACACGGCTAAACCGCTTGGGTTCGGTCCCGAGCGTTCTTTGGGTTGACTCGCTTACGCCAGAGCCAAGCGAAACATCTGAGTTTCCCTCTCCTCTGGATCCCGAGAATCCGAACTCCTCGGAGCCTTCGATGGCGCCGGGCAGATTCAGAGCGATCCTTCTCACGTCTTCGTGCGTCGGTATAGACTCGTCTTTTTCACTTTATGCTCTATGAACCGCTAAAGACCTCTGAAAAGCCCGATGCCCTGTAGAGCGCGAGCCACTTGACTGCGGCGGCCGCCTCAACGTCGGAGGCTTCGGCACTGTAGGACTGGACGGAAACCACCCCGTCGGGAGCCCCGATCGTAGAGTCGATGAGATGGGTCGGACAGTGAACCGCCGGCTCGTTTTAAAACGTTCTCCACTACTATAGAATCGCAGGAGGTTGCGATCATGGCGCTACCTTACAGAGTCGAAGCCACTAGAAGGTTATCCCTTTCAAAAAACGGTTCTGGAATTTTCCTTCCGGGTCGTAAGAACGAGCGAGAGCACGAAAGTCTTCGATCCGGGGATAACGCTCGGCGGTCGGCATCGTGAACAGCTTGCCCCAGTGAGGACGGGCTCCGAGTGGTACAAGGCGCGATTCGATCTCTGGCAAGAGCGCCCGCACCTCGGATTCCATCGGACGCCAAGTGAAATGGATGCACACGCAGTCCTCACCGTAGGCGGAGGAGAGCCAAAGGTCGTCTTTCGCGACCGTCCGAATCTCCGAGACGAAGAGTAAGGGAGCGATGCGGTCGCGTATCGCATCGATCGCGGTAAGAGCGGCAAAGGCGTTCCGGCGAGGAAGGATGTACTCAGCCTGCAGCTCTTCCCCACCGCTGGGAGTGAAACGCATCCGGAAGTGGGGCAGCCGCTCATGGGCCGGTCCCGGAACGCCCATCTGCTCCGTGCAGTTTTCAGTCGGCATGTCAGGCAACGGATGACGGGGGCCAGTAGCGGCTTGCGCGCCGAAATACGCTTTCGTGTTCTCGCCTTCCACGCGTTTGACCCAGACCTGATCGACGAGATCCGACGACCAGTTCGTAAAGAGGCTCACGCTGTAGGCGCCGGACAGGACGGCGTGGAGATCGTTTTCAAGCGACTTCCAAGGAAGGCCTTCGTACACCGTCTGCGCCACCTCGAAAGCGGGCACGACGTCGAGGCACAGGCTTGTGACGATGCCCAGCGCACCCAGAGCCACCACCGCGCCCTCGAAGTCCCCGCCTTCACCCCGGTTGAGCTTCGTCAAGGAACCGTCGGCCTTCACGATCTGAATCTCGCGAACGGCGGTGGAAAGATTGCCGTTGCGCACACCCGAACCGTGGGTCGCGGTGGCGACGGAACCACCGACGGAGATGTGCGGGAGGGACGCGAAGTTGGCAAGGGTCTTGCCATGCGTCATCAGGTACTCGGCGAGATCGCCGTACTTGATGCCTGCCTCGACACAGACGTTCGAGCCAGAGAACCCGATCACCTGATTGAGCTTTTCGGTCGAGATCGCGTCGCCCGGAGTATCGGCGATGTCGTTGAACGAGTGGCGGGTCCCCATCGTCTTGACGCTCGACGCCTCGACGACCAGCGTCTGGATCTCTTCCACCGTGGAGGGACGGTGGACCCGAGCCGCCTTGAATTCGTAGTTGTTCGCCCAGTTCCGCATGCTTAAATCTCTAACGCCGGAGGAGCGGCGGGCGATACCTCTTCCGCCGCGTTCTGTTGCGCCTTACGGAGCCGCTCCATGAGTTCGTCGGGGATGCCTCCGGCGAACATAAAGCCGATCTCCTTGGGGATTTGTCCCTTCCGCCGCTCCTCTGCGAAATAGGCGTCCATCGCCGGGTCGGTGAACACCACGAAGCGCCGAGTGGCCTGAGCCATCAGCAGGAAGTACAGATCTGAGCGGACCTTCGTCTTACCTCCCGCTCGGGGGCCGCTGGTACAGATCGTTCCTACCGCGCTCTTATCGGCGTTTACGGAGGCGAAAGAACGCTCGCCTCCGCTCAGAAGGCGAACCTTGCTCCGGAAGAACGTCTCACCCATGCGGTGGGGGAGCCACTCGCGATTGATCCAGTCCGCCACCGCGATCTGCGGGCTGCTGTCGGCCACGCGTCAAAGGATATCCGTTTTACAGACCCGCCGTACGGTACTCGACGGCGGGGTCGTGGAACTCTCTGGGGCGGCGGCTCAACACCGTACCCGCGCCCTGGCGTATCCGAACCTCGAAACGCCCCTCCGTCATCCGTCCCCCCCTTGCCCAGCGGGCGTCTACTCTCGCGTCCACGTCGTAGCGTCCCGATCCGATCCGGCGGGTGGTCCCGAAGCGAATGTTCAGCCGTGTCGGCCCGAGTCCCCACAGGTCTTCGAGTCCGAGTCGGCGGCGAACGGCGAGCACCTCGGCGCGCGTAAGGCCCCGGATGCCGACGGTGCGAACGCCCCAGCGTGCCATTTCGGAGCGGGCGACGGAGGTGGCCACCGCGATCCGGTCGCGGCCATCCGGCTGAAGGGAACCGAGAGCGCCCCAAGCCATCTCCTCGATCCCCACGAACGCGAGCGCGTAAAAGGCCGCCCGTCTCCAGGGACGCCTTTTACGCCGTCGCCTTTTCATGCCGTGTCGCTTCCGTGGGTCACGAGGCGGACGTTACCCTTGAAAGCGCTTTGAAAGCAAGGCAGCTATTCGGCGGAGGAAGGCTCTGCGATGCCCAAAAGACGCATCCCGAAATGAATCCAGCCTTCACAGAGCTGACGCCGTTCCATCGAGTCCTTGAAGCCTTTGTGCCAGACCGAGAGGCGGGAGCCGTCTTCCAGGCCGTCGATCCAGATGTCGACCTGTGAGGTCTCGCTTCCGTCAGGGTCGCCGCGCCATGTGAAGCCTAGATGACGAGGAGATTCGATGGCGGTGTAATTGCCCCGGATGGTCCAGTCCGGATTGGGCCAGATCAACGCGTACTTTCCTCCTAGCTGCAAATCGATCTCCGCCTTTTCGGGCCACCAACAGGTGAGCTTTTCCGGCTCCGTCAGCCATGCGAACAGAGTCTCGGGATTGAGACCGTCAAAGTCGCCGACCAGGACGGCGAGATCAGGCGCGGAAGGAACCTCAGTCATGGGGTCCATTTTAGCCCCGCTTCTAAGCTCGTGGTCCCCAGCGATCAAATCCGTACCAAAGAAGGCTGAGGGCCTGATGCTGTCCCGTTGAGTCTTTACGTGCGGCGTTCTCAACGGGTGAGCCGTCCTAAAGGGTAATGCCCCACCCCGTCCGCGAATTGACCGAGCGGCGAGAGAAGGAGAATCTCTCCCCCTACGCGGCTTGCGCCCTCGATAGCGCGGGACGCGCCGTGCTCGAGGAGCCTGATCCCGTTCGAACCGCCTTTCAGCGTGACCGCGACCGCGTTCTCCACTCCAAGCCTTTCCGCCGACTGAAACATAAGACCCAGGTCTTTATCGATCCCTTCGGCGACCACTATCGAACGCGCCTTACCCACACCCTGGAAGTGGCGCAGGTCGCGCGCACGATCGGTCGTGCCTTACGGCTGAACGAAGACTTGATCGAAGCGATCGCTCTCGGCCACGATGTCGGCCACTCGCCGTTCGGCCATGCGGGAGAACGGGCGCTCGACGAGGCCGTGCGTACCCACGGCGGCGACGGATTCCGTCATTACGAACAGTCGCTTCGCATCGTGGACGTGCTGGAAGGCTTGAATCTTAGCGAGGAAACGCGCCTCGGCATCGACGGCCACAGCAAAGGTCGCAAGGACCTGTCCGACGCGGACGGAACGGCGGTCTCGACCCTCGAGGCCGCCGTCGTACGGATCTCCGACCGGGTCGCCTACCTCAACAGCGATCTCGACGACGCCCTTCGGAGCGGCATTATCCCATCCATACCGATCCAGTTCGCCCCAATGGGCGAGTCCCATGGAGAGCGGGTCGGCATGATGGTGGTCGATGTGATCGAGAACTCTCTCGATCGCCCCTTCATCAGGATGTCCCCTTCCCTTCTGGCCTGCACGAACGAACTAAAGGAGTGGATGTTCGAGAACGTGTACCTGCGCTATCCGATTCTCTTCCCCGACGTCCCAAAGGCGGAGGCGATGGTGGGCGAGCTGTTCGACCACTTCGCGCGACCGGGAACGCTGCCGGACGGCTACGAGGACTTGCAGGGAGCCATCGACTACGTCGCGGGAATGACGGACCGATACGCGATCGAGACGTTCACTCGACTTCGGCTTCCGTCCGCGTGGCGAACGCCCCTCTAAGCACGCTGAGGCACGGGGTTTTCCGGTGGTTTAGCCCCTTCTGAAATCTTTAGGGCCGACGTCGAACATTTCTCTATCCGAACGTCCTCGGCCTAGACTCTACTCTCCGGTATGGCGAAGACGGATGGCGTGGAGAACCTAGTGATCGCCGCTCGAAAGGGCGACGGCGCCGCGTTCGACGCGCTCGTGAGGCGCTATCGCCCCGCGATGCTCCTCATCGCCCAAGGCGAGTGCTCCAGCCGGGACTGTGCGGAGGATGCCGTTCAAGACGCCCTTTTGGTCGCAAAGCGATCGCTGAAAGGCCTAGACGAGCCTAGTCGTTTTGGGCCTTGGATCGCCACGATCGTGCGGCATCGCGCCCGTCGCCTCACAAAAGACGGAAGGCGGCTCACGCCTCTCTCGGAAATCGAGATCGTCGCGCCGCCTCTCACACCGCCCTCACCCGCTGAGGAAGCGATCGATGCCCTGCCTGAAGGCGTGCGTGAGTCGATCTTCCTCTACTACCTACAACGATGGAGCGTTGGCGAGATCGCCGCGCTTCTCGAACGGCCCGTGACTACGGTCAAGTGGCAGCTTCACGTTGGTCGAGCTCTGCTTCGAAAGCGGCTCGGCGCCCCGGAGAACCTCTAAATGACGAATAACCCCCACATCGCCGTCGCCCGCCGCGTCCTGACCGAGTTGGCCGGGATGGCGGAGCACGCCTCTATGACCGGAAGTCTCAAGGGAGGCCAACGGGCTGCCGCCGTCGCTTTCAACGGAGCGCTCGCCACGATCCGTGCCCACGACGCCATCCCGGACGGGATGTTCGAGCCCCTCGACCCAGACGCGGCTGACTACGGATCGCTTGGGGTTCAGTCCCGACTCCTCCTCGCGATTCTCCAAGAGGAGCCCGAGCCCCGACGGGGTCGAAGAGAGAGGGACGAAGACGAACGTGGCGGGTTAGGCGCCGTCGTCGCCCTCGCGCCGTTCCTCGACTCGGAAGACCTCGCCCAGATGGTTCGGGAGCGGATCGACGAGGCGGCCGAGGTGTCGGATGGACTCCTGACCGCGCTCGCGCCCTTTCTCGATAGCCACGATCTGGGCGATCTCGTTCGACGTCGCGTTCGGCCCCGCGCTCCGCAGCCTCCGACTCCCCCCGTTCAGCCCACGCCGGTCGCGCCGGAAGCTACCATCGCCACGCCTCCAGACCTGCGCCCGGTCGTCGCGCCTTCCGTTACCTTGGAGGGACTCGCTGCCGAGTTACGCCGCCCGGACCTCACCGCGGAAGAACGGCAAAGAATCGCGACGCGCCTTGCGGAACTCGCCTACGAACAGTCCATCGGAGGTTAGGAACAAACCTTCCGTTTTCTCGTATCCCTTTTAGAGCCGATCTATTCGGCCCTAAAAGGGAGCTATGAAGAACATCGCAACGACTCTCGCCCTTCTCTCGCTCAGCCTCGGAGCCATCGCTCATCCGCGTCCCGTCAGACAGGAGGCCGACATCGTCGATACCGCCGTCAAGGCGGGCCAGTTCAAGACCCTTGCCAGCCTTGTGACTAAGGCAGGGCTGGCCGAGACTCTCAAGGGTCCGGGACCGTTCACCGTCCTCGCGCCGACGGACAAGGCTTTCGCCAAGCTTCCCAAGGCCTTGGTGAAGAAGATCACATCCGATCCGGCTCTCTTGAAGAAGGTGCTGACGTACCATGTGATCGCAGGCAGCGTTATGGCCGCAGACCTGAAAAACGGAGCCACGGAGGCAACCGTCGAGGGTGAGAAAGTGAAGGTCGTCCTTAAGGGTAAGACCGTCCTGTTCAACAAGTCGAAGGTCGTCATGGCGGATGTGAAAGCCTCCAACGGCGTGATCCACGCGGTCGACACCGTCCTTCTCCCTCCCAGCCTCGCGAAGAAGTAAGTGGCCAAGCTCTGTAAGCCGTGGATGACTCGCCCCTCCGACAGCTTACAAGCTCGACGTTTTATGCCTCAAAGGCACGACCGGAACGTTCAGCCCCTCCGCGCTCGATGACGTGATACGGAGAAGCCGATCAAGGACGACCTTGATCGAGCCTGCCAGGGGGAAAGCGATGAGCATTCCTGGAAGACCGAAGAGAGCCCCGCCGCAAAAGATGACGAACATCGACACGACGGGGCTCAGGCCAACGCTGTTTCCCACCATTTGTGGATAGATCAGGTGGTCGAACGCGAAGCCGATGGTGAGGTAGATCGCGGTGACGAGCGCCCCGTACGCCCACGCGCTCTCGAAGGGGTGGAAAAACACCCCATGCGAGTTCGTCGCGCCGACGACCGTGAACACGGTGATCGCCGAGATGACGTTCCCTATGTAAGGGATCAGGTATAGCGCTCCGAACAAGGGGCCGAGAATCGGCCAACTTGGAACGCCCGCCAGCCATAGGAAAAGAGTCATGACGACCGAGTAGAGCAGGACGACGGTGGCCACGCCCCGTAGGTAACGGACGAAGACCTGTCCGATCTCTCCTAACATCCGAACCGTGGTGTCCCGAATGGCGGGCGGGATGTAGCGCGGCCCTCGTTTGGCGATCGCGTCGAAGTCGCTGAGAAACAGGGGGACGAGGATCGGGACGAGAATCACAAAAAGGATGTGGCCGAAAAAGTTCGTAAGAAAGCCGAAAGCGGAGTTGCTGAACCTCTGGACGGCCTTAGCGATCTGAGGACGGTTCTTGTCCACGTACTGCTCCATGATCTCCCGACGGGAGGTTGGGAGACCGACGCGTTCAAGCTGGGTGGAATATCGCGAGAGAAGCCGGTCAACCGAACTTGGCTGGGCGGAGCGGAGCCGGACTTCAGGGTTCCACCGGAGGAAGAACGAATCTTCGTCGTTCGAACGCGCGATATCGGACGCGATCTTTTGCGCGTGATCCGTCAGGGACTGCGTCTCGCGGACGAGACTCGGTGTGAGTAGCGTTCCGGCGAAGATCATCAAGCCGTAGAAGCCACCAACGACGATCGCTACCGACCAACTCCTTTTAAGGCCCCGTCTCCGAAGCCGCCGTACGGCCGGCTCAAGAAGCGAGGCGATTAGAAACGCTACGAGAAACGGGAGCAGGATGCCCCGAACGAGGTAGAGAAAAAGGACCGCCGCCAGGACGAGGGCGGCCCACAAAGCGATTCTCCAGCCGGGCATGAGCCTAGTATAGGCTCATGCTGCGCCTAGACACCGAGTTCGTCCGCCGCGTCGCCGACGGCGCGCTTGGCGCGCTGCTCGGAAACCCACTCTTCGGTCTTACCCTTGAGCTCGTTGTACTTGTCGCCCAAGTCTCCACGCAGATCCTCACCCGCCTTTGGGGCGAAGAGAAGTCCAGCGGCGGCTCCGATGATGGCTCCCAGGCCAACGCCTGCGAGCATGTAGATCAAGGCATGGCTGTCGTCGTTGTGGCTGCTCAATCCGAGTTTCCTCCTAAGGTCGTCCATTTTACGCTTTCCTACGGGCATCACGCTCAGTAGCCCGTTTTCGGCCTATCGGACGAAAGAAGTGTGTCCAAGGTTCGATCCGGCCTACGAATATCCGTCGGCACGCTGGATCGCGCCACCTGCGACGACAGTCTGGCCAACGTAGGCGACCGCGATCTGCCCCGGCGTGACCGCCCGAACCGGCTCGTCGAACACGAGACGAGGCCGTTCTCCACCGAAGAGCGTCGCGGGCTTGGAAACCATCTGTGACCGGATCTTCGCCATCACACGCCGACTTGGCGCTTCGGGCAAGCCCCAGTGGACGTCCTCGAGAAACGCTTCCGTCGCGAGGAGATCTTCCGCCTCGCCCACCACAACGCGGTTACGGGCAGGCTCGAGACCCAGCACGTAAAGCGGCTTGCCGCGTCCACCTCCGAGCCCCTTGCGTTGCCCTACCGTAAATCCAGCGACGCCCTCGTGGGCGCCGATCTCCTGTCCGTCGAGCGTCACCATGGAACCGGGAGCGAACATCTCAGGCCTCCGCTTACGGAGAAACTCAACGTAGCCGCCTTCTTCGCTCACGAAGCAGATCTCCTGAGAATCGGGTTTGTCCGCGAGGTGAAGCCCGAGATCGCGGGCCAACTGACGAGCGTGGGCCTTGCTCGGCATCTCGCCCATCGGCAACATCGTGCGAGCGAGCTGATCCTGTCCCAGCATGTACAGGACGTACGACTGGTCTTTGTCGGTCGCGCGCGCCCGCAGGAGTCGGTAGCCGACGTCCGAACGGCGAATCCGTGCGTAATGGCCTGTCGCAAGCGTGTCGATGCCCATCTCACGGGCCTTCTGCGCGAGCACCTCGAACTTCACGTGCCGGTTGCATTGGACGCAAGGATTTGGAGTACGCCCTGCCGCATAGGAATCCACGAAATCCTCGATGACGGCCTCACGGAAAGCGTCTCGCAGATTCAGAACGTAGTGCGGAATATCGAGAACGCGGGCGACACGGCGGGCGTCTTCGACCGCGCCAAGGGAGCAACACCCCGCATGGCGGGGGTCCGTCTGACTCTCCTCCCAAATTTGCATCGTGAGGCCGACCACCTCGAAGCCACGACGCTTAAGAAGCGCCGCGGCCACGCTGCTGTCTACTCCGCCGCTCATCGCGACGAGAACCGTAGGCTTGGAACTCATCGGCACCCGCGGTTCACTTGCCCTCGATCAGGCTCTTGTACTTCCCGTTCTGGAGAGCCTGCATCATGGACTTGTAGTCGTACGCTTCCGTATCCATGCCCTTTACCTGAACGAGGAACGTCGGCGTCATGGTGATGCCGAGCGCACCCGCCGCGTTGATGTCGTTCGTCAGCCGGGTCATGGCGGGACCTTCGTCGCTCGCGAGTTGCTTTTCGATCCAGGGACGGTCGAGCCCAACGGTCGCGGCGACCTCAAAGACGCGGTCGGGCGTCTCCATGTTCTCGCCCGTCGCCATGATCGCGGTCATGTATTCCCAGAACTTGCCCTTCTCTGCCGCCGCCTCGCCCACCGCAGCCGCCAAAGAACCCATCTTATGGATCTGGGTCAGGGGGAAGTTGCGGTAGACAAGACGGACGCGCCCATTATGCTTCGCGACGAATTCCTTCACCTTAGGCGAAGACTGCTGACACATGGGACACATCAGGTCTGCGAACTCCACGATGGTGACCGGAGAGTCTTTGTCGCCGTAGATGTGCGCGTCTTTCGGGACGAGGGTCATCTGGGAGAGCGTAGTTTCCGAAACCTTCTGGACCACCCAGTTAGACTTCTGGAGCGTCGCCTTGAAACCCACCAAGCCGATCAGAAGGGCGACGCCGAGGACGGTCACGAGTGGGAACTCGCCTTTGCCGTCCGCCGCCTCTCCTGCCACGCGGTCGCTGTACTCCAGCGCGTGAAAAACGAGAAGGAGAATCATGACCGACGCGGAGGCAAGACACCAAAGGCAGGTCGCGTGGATCTGGGTCAGCGAGTAGATCTGGAGCGCGACACTCGTCATCGCCCCAAAAGCGCTGATGAGATAGCCGCCAAGAGCCAGCGGACGAGCCTTGGCCGCCGTTGCGCCGGACCGGGCGACGGCTAAGGCCGCGATCAGAACGTAGCCGAGAAAGCCGATATAGGCGACGGGCACGCCGAACCACTTGGAACTCGGGTGGTTATTGACGATGTCGCAACCGTGTGCCCCTCCGCAGGGGAGCCCGAGATCGGGAAAGATCTTGACGATGCTGAGCGCGCCGGAGACGAACAACCCGATGGCCGTCAGCGTCAGGATGACGCGCAGAAGAGAGCGGACCCGGTAGTTCGGGGCCGCATCAAGAGGAGATGAGATCGAGGGCGTGTCCATGTCGGAAACCGGGGGGATGCGTACGATTCTGACGCCTAGCCGCTGGAACGTCAAGGGTACTCTGTAAGTTCCCCATGCCTACCCTGCACCGACCGTCCGAACTCCTGACGCCCCGACCGGCGGGGACGGCCCGGGGCACCTACTTCGTCCAAACCTGGGGATGCCAGATGAACGAGGAAGACTCGGAGCAGATCGGCCTCTACCTCCAGTCGATCGGCCTGACGCCCGCCCGTTCGATCCGCGAAGCGTCGGTGATCGTCCTGAATACCTGCTCGGTGCGTCAGAAGCCTGAGGATAAGGCGTTCTCCTCGCTTGGCGAGATCGCCGGTCTGAAGATCGATCGTCCCGACATTATCGTAGGGGTAGCGGGCTGCATGGCCCAGGCTCGGGCGGAAGAGATCCGACGCCGTGCGCCCCATGTCGACTTCGTGATGGGAACCGGCGACCTTGCCGCCCTTCCGGGGCTAGTCGAAGAAGCGGCGCAGAAGCGACGTTTCCGGATGCGGATCGAGTTGCCAGAGAGAAAGGGGGCGACCGTCACCGACATTCCTCAGCGCCACCTGGGACGGACCGCCAAGATCAAGGCTTTCGTGCCGATCCAGTACGGTTGCGACAAGTTCTGCACCTACTGTATCGTGCCCGCTACCCGAGGCCGAGAACGTTCACGGCCAACAGAACACGTCGTAGAGGAGGTTGAGAGCCTCGCCTCGCGCGGAACGAAGGAGATCACGCTTCTTGGTCAGACCGTCAACTCCTATGGCAAGAACCTACTGGAAGGCCGAGTGCCTTTTGCAAAACTCTTGTGGCGACTGGCAGAAGTCGATGGCCTTGAGCGCATCCGCTACACCTCACCCTATCCTCGAGACTTCCGGAGCGATCTGATCTCGGCGATCCGCGACTGCCCGAAGGTGATGGAGCACTGTCACCTACCAATACAGGCGGGTGACGACGACCTTCTGCGCGAGATGAAGCGGGTCTACACCGTCGAGTCGTTTATGGAGATCGTTCGTACTCTTCGTGAGGCGATTCCCGATGTGGGCTTGACTACGGATGTGATCGTCGGTTTCCCTGGCGAAACGGACGCGATGTTCGAGAACACGCTCCGCACGATGGAGACGATCCGGTTCGACGGAGCCTATATGTTCGCCTACTCGATCCGTCCTGGCACGCCGGCAGGCGACCGCACGGATCAAATATCCCCGGCGGTCAAGAAGGCGCGGCTGAATCTCTTGATCGAAACGCAGAACCGCATTACCGTCGAAAATAACAGAATGTGGATCGGTCGTGAGGTGGAGGTGCTGGTCGAAGGCCCTTCCCCCAAGAACCCAGAGGTGCTGCAGGGTTACTCCCGCGAGTTTCGAATGGTCCATTTTCCTGGGCCACTATCCCGCGCAGGACGGTTAGCTCGAGTACGCGTGACCGGGAGCGCCTTATGGGGCCTGAAAGGCGAATTGGTCTAGAGAACCGTCTAGCGAAGCCTAGGTTTTCTCGAACTGTCGTTTCTGACTGCGGCGCGAAGGATGACACTCGGTTCTTGAGTGTCTAGAAGCATCTCGCCTGTTCTATGAGGCGCCTTGCGCGGTTCTGGGTAAAGAGAAGGTTGATGGACGCGCGGATTCCACTTCTTCCAAACCGAAAAGTCAATCGATGTCCCGTTCAGGCGCGTAGTCGCTGATCCGTACCCATATCGATCGTAGAGCGCGAACAAATCAACGCTCGTCACCGCTTAGTCCCCCTGAAACGAAGAAAGCCCCCCGCGTCTTGCGACGCG
>CAZEWR010000002.1:0-226813 GCA_964516175.1 uncultured Fimbriimonas sp.
GATGAACGCGGGCATCCACGTCACGAGCGGTCCCGCCATCGAGCGGCCCGGCGATCTCGTAGGCATCCTGACGAACCTGGACGAGAACTCCGTCCTCTTCATCGACGAGATCCATCGTCTCTCGAGAGCGGTCGAGGAGATCCTCTACCCGGCGATGGAAGACCGCAAGGTCGACATCATGATCGGCAAGGGCCCCGCCGCCCGTTCGATCCGCCTCGACGTCCCCGCCTTCACCGTGGTGGGCGCGACCACCCGCCAGGGGCTGCTTACCGGCCCTCTGCGCGACCGGTTCGGGATCATCTCCCACTTCCAGTTCTACGACGCGGCCGCCCTCTACGAGATCATCGTGCGCTCGGCGGGCATCCTGGGCTACCAGATCGCCAAGGACGGAGCCGAGGAGATCGCCCGCCGCGCGCGCGGCACCCCCCGCATCGCCAACCGCCTTCTGCGCCGGGTGCGCGACTTCGCCCAGGTCGAAGACCTGGCGGCGATCCACAAGCCGATCGTGGACAAGGCCTGCGCCGCGCTGGAGATCGACCTGCTTGGCCTCGACCGGATAGACCGCTCCATCCTCAAGATCCTGATCGAGCGGTACAAGGGAGGCCCCGTCGGTTTGGAGACCCTCGCCGCGTCGACGGGCGAAGACTCGACCACCATCGAGGATGTGGTCGAACCGTATCTGCTCCAGATCGGAATGCTCCAGCGGACCCCGCGCGGACGGATGGCCTCCGCGATGGCCTATCGCCACATGGGCTACCCGCCGCCTAAGCAGCACGACGGAACGCTCGACTTCGATGGGGAGAGCTGAGAAACAGGTCACGGATCGTTGAGCCACTAGGCGAAGGTAAGACTTCGCCTAGTGGCTCAACGTCTAACTCACCCACTTCTCCCCGTTCTCGTCCTCGACGATCACGGGTTCGAGGGGCTTGGTATTTTTGGGAAGGCGGGTCGGGTAGGCCTGAGTCGGCGTCTGCGGCTCGGCGCGCCCCGATTCCAACGTCCGTGTCTCGGACGTCCGAGACTCGGGAGATCTGGTCTCGGGAAGACGCGGTTCGGATCGTTTCGTCGACCGCGGCGCGACGGAGAGCGTGGGCTTGTCCACCGCGTTCAACTCGTGCGTCATCTGCTCTAGAAGGCTTCGGGTTTCCCCGATCAGCCTTTGGCGCAGAAGTTGAAGTCGGCCGACGTCGTCCTGAAGCGCCTCGGCTTCCTTCTGCGCCTGGGTGCGGTCGGCGACCGCTTGGCGCCGGGCTTCCTCACGGATCGTCTCCGCCTCCCGTCGGGCGTCCTCGCGCATCAGCTCGGCGGCCCGTTGGGCGGACAGGATCGTCTCTTTGAGGAGTCGCTCATCGCCCCGCGCGCCGTCGAGCTCGCTTCGAAGGCGAAGGATCTGCGCCCGGTACTCGTCGTTTTCCGCCAGGAGCTCTTCCAACGTCTCCGTCGCGCGATCGAGGATCTCGTTCACCTCCTCGTGCTTGTAGCCGCCGATGGGGGCGCGTGAGAAGACGGCGTTCGCCAGGTCGGAGGGCGAGAGACGTGCCATCTATTGGGCTCCGTTTATCTTCCCTTCGACGCGCTTGAGATTCGCCTTCGCCGCACCGTCGTTGGGATCGCGTTCGGAGAGGGCGCGGTAGACGCGCGCGGCGTCGGTGAGCATGTTCTGCTTCTCGTAGGAGCGCGCCAGGATGCGATAGGCGTTGGGATGCACCTTCGCCTCCTTGATCGCAGGCTCCATCAGGGGCGGGACCTTGGCGTAGAGCTTCTTCATAAAGTAGAAGTTCGCCTCGGGAAAGGCGCCGTCAGGATCGTTTGGATTCTGTCGCTTGTAGCGGACGTAGGTGGCGAGGGCGGCGTCCCACTGCTCGACGTTCTCCTCCATCCATCCCAGGTTGGTCCAAACTTCGTAGTCCGAGGGATACATCTCGGCCTGAACCTTGAGAAGCTGGATGACCGTCAGGAAGTCGCCGTCGTCGAACATCACGTCGATCTGGGTCGACATCCGGTCGTTGGCGAGGTCCATGATCGCGTCCACTCGGCTCTGCGCCTTCTTGGGGGAAGGCTGGGGCTTCTTCGTCTGGGCGGCCAAAGGCGCGACGAGGGCGAGGCCGAGGAGAAGGACGGAGGTCTTCATGGCTTGTCGAGTTCTTCCTGTACGACGGTCTGAACGAGCCCAGGGTTGGCGCGACCGCCCGTCTTTCGCATCGCTTGGCCCACGAGGAACCCCTTGACGCCGACGTTTCCCCCTTTGTATTTGGCGACCACGTCGGGATTCTCCAGCAGAACGGCGCGGACCGCCTCCTCGATGGGACCCCGATCGGAGATCTGGGTCGCGCCCTGCTCCTTCACGATCGCGCCCGGAGCCTTCCCCGTCTCGAACGCCTCGGCGAAAATCGCTTTGGCCGTCTTACCGTTGATCGTGCCGCCCTCGACGAGCTTCGTCAGCTCGACGAGGGCGGCGGGGGTGACCTTCGACGCCCGCGCCGAGAGTCCCTTCTCGTTGAGGAGCTTGGCGAAATCGGCGTTCATCCAGTTGCAGACCGCCTTGGGCTCGCCGCCGAGGGACAGGGCCTCGTCGAACCAGTCGGCCCATTGGGGATCGGCGGTTAGGACGCCCGCGTCGTACTCGCTGAGTCCGAGCGACTCGCGGTAGCGGCGCGTCTTCGCCAGCGGAAGCTCGGGCTGGACGTCGCGCAGGCTCTGGATGTACGGCTCCTCGAAGACCATCGGAACGAGGTCGGGATCGGGGAAGTAGCGGTAGTCGTTCTCGCTCTCCTTCACCCGCATGGGGAAGCTCGTCTCCTTGACGTCGTTCCAGCCGCGCGTCTCCTGGAGCACCCGCTCGCCCGCCTCGAGGAGGGCGGTCTGCCGCACCTTCTCGGTGGCGACGCCAAGCTGGACCGCACGGAACGAGTTGAGGTTCTTCAGCTCCGACTTGGTACCGTAGGTCTCGCTTCCCTCGGGCCGGACGGAGATGTTCGGCTCGCACCGGAGCGACCCCTCCTCCATCTTGCCGTCGCACACGCCCAGGTAGAGCAGGATCTGACGCAGGGCGACGAGGTACTCGCGGGCGTCCTCGGGACTCTCGATATCCGGCGGGAAGTCGGTGACGATCTCCATCAAGGGAGTTCCCGCGCGGTTGTAGTCCACGCCGCTTCCGCCCGCCGGAAGGTGCATGAGCTTGCCCGTATCCTCCTCCAGGTGGACGCGCCGGATGTGGACGCGCTTGCCGCTGGGCAGGTCGAGGTAGCCGTTGTAGCCCAGGGGGTTCGTGTCGCCGTACTGGCTGACCTGATATCCCTTCGGAAGGTCGGGATAGAAGTAGTTCTTCCGGTGGAAGATGCTGTGCATCGCGATCGTGCAGTTGAGCGCGAGGGCGGTCTTCAGGACCAGCTCGACCGCCTTCTGGTTCGGCACGGGCAGCGTTCCGGGAAGGCCGAGGCAGACCGGGCAGGTCCGCGTGTTGGGCTCGCCGCCGAAGGCGACGGGGCACCGGCAGAACATCTTGGAGGCGGTCGCCAGCTCGGCGTGAACCTCCATTCCCACGCTCACGACGTAGTTCGGCATCTTTGGGCTCAGTGTACGCCAAGAGTCGGAACTCCGCCCAACGACGAGGGTAAATGAATTCGTTGACGAATCGTGCGGTTTCGTCAACATACTTCTTGACACTCGGAACCTTCGGCCTATACGATAGAGGCATGCACGGACTCCTCCTGCGTGCCCGGCGGCGGCAGCTGACCGCACGTCTGTTGCCCTTGCGAGGAACGTTGCCCGAGTGTCCGAAACGCGGATGGCTCAAGGCGTTCCGTGAGCCGCTCGGCATGAGTCTGGAGGCGTTCGGCACGCGGCTCGGCATCACGAAGCAGGCGGCGCACCGCCTAGAGGCCTCGGAGGCGAACGGCACGATCTCGATCAACCGCCTGCGTGACGCGGCGGACGCCCTCGGGTGCGACGTGGCGATCGTGTTGGTGCCGCGTGAGAACCTCGAGACCTGGGTCGAGGGCCGAGCTCTCGAAGCGGCGCGCCACAAGTGCCAACCCGCCGTCTTCGGCGAGGGGCAACCGGTGGGAGCGGAAGTGATGGACGAACTCGTGCGGCGCGAGGCGACCCGCATGGTCGACGTCGGCGACGCCCGCATCTGGGCCGCCGGGCGCTAGGCCTCGCTCGTCCAGAGGAGCGAGGGGCGCTCCAAAGTAAAATGGCGGCATGGGCCGCGTGGGGTGGATCGGGATCGCGCTTTTGGTCCTCGGCGCCGCCTCGTCGGTCGCTTGGGGCCTGAATCGGCCGCCGACACCGTCGCCGGGCCTTGTCGTAGTGACCGCAAACGACTGCGCGCGCGCGGCGCTCGTCTCCTTCGCCATGGCCGCGACGTTGTTCGGGGTCGTTCTGATCGCCGCGCGGAAGGCCGAACCGATCCGATGGGGACGCGTCGCGGCGCTGTTCTTCCTGACGGCGTCGCTGATCGGTCTGGCGTTTCAGGGACCGGAGATCGTCGCGTCGGCGCTGGGGCGAGACCGCCGATGGGCGACCGCGATCCACGAGGGGATCAACGGGATCATGCTCCTTACGGTGATCGGGTGGCAGGTTCGCGACGCGCTCGCCCGGCGCTCCCAGGCGCGACGCCTGCCGTCCGGCTGAATCTCGACTCTTTTCGGGAGGAACCATCCCTTTTTCGGCGCGTAGACCCCCGTCAGGGACACCGAAAGATGCAGCAGCAGATTGGGCAACAGGGCGTCGTCGGGAAGCCGCTCGACCGGGTCGACGGAAAGCTGAAGGTCACGGGCGGGGCGAAGTACGCTTTCGAGTTCGCGATGCCGAACATGGCGCGGGGATATATCCTCGACGCGACCATCGGACGCGGGCGGATCCGAAGCATCGACCGGCGGGCCGCCGAGCGGGCGCCGGGCGTGATCGCCGTCATTACGCACGAGAACCAGCCGAAGGACATGGCGATCCCGACGAACCCACCGGCGGGCGAGGCCAAGCCTCTGCTCGACCCGGTCATCCGCTACAACGGGCAGCACATCGCCGTCGTCGTCGCGGAGACGTTCGAGCAGGCCGAGTGGGCGGCTCAGCAGATCCGTGTCGAGTACGACCGTGAGACGCCCGACGCCGAGTTCGAGCGGCGCCTCGACGCGGGCTTCCTGCCTCAGACGAGCAACAAGAAGCCTACGAGCAAGCGGGGCGACGTCGCGGCAGGCATCGCCCAGGCTTCGAAGCGCGTCCAGCAGCTCTACCGAACGCCCGTCGAGCACCACAACCCTATGGAGCCCCACGCCACCGTCGCGTCGTGGCAGGGCGACGTGCTGACCGTGTACGACGCCACCCAAGGCGTCGTCCAGGCGTCGAGCGACCTGGCGCAGCAGTTCAACGTTCCGCCGGAGAACGTCCACCTCAAAGACCCGTTCGTGGGCGGTGGCTTCGGATCGAAGGGCCAGCACTGGCACCACTCGCCCCTCACCGCGATGGCGGCGCGGGTGGTAGGCCGCCCGGTGCGTTGCGAGGTGACGCGGCGGCAGATGTTCACGAACAACGGCCACCGTCCGCCGACTCACGTGGACATGACCCTCGGGGCGACCGACGCGGGCAAGCTCACCGCCGAGCGGCATCACCACCACAACCACACGTCGCGCACCGACGAGTTCCTCGAGCCGACCGGCTCGCTGATCTCCCACCTCTACTCGTGCCCGAACGTCGACGTTGAGCACCGGCTCGTGCGGGTCGACGTGCCTTCGCCGACCTATCAGCGCGCGCCCGGCGAGTCCTCGGGCTCGTTCTCCCTGGAGACCGCGATGGATGAGTTGGCCTACGAGTTGGGCGTCGATCCGCTGGAACTGCGGCTGCGGAACTACGCGGAGACCGACGAGAGTTCGAACGATGCCGCGTACTCCAGCAAGAGCCTTCGCCAGTGCTACGCCCAGGCGGCGGAGCGGTTCGGCTGGTCGCGGCGCAACCCCCGCGCCGGCACGATGCGGACTTCCGACGGCCTGCTCGTGGGCTACGGCATGGCGACCGCCTCCTATCCGTCGAACTTCAATCCCTCGTCCGCGAAGGCCAAGATGGATGCGGAGGGGAGAGTGCTCGTGCAGATCGCGACCCAAGACCTGGGAACCGGCACCTACACGATCCTGACCCAGATCGCGGCGGAGGCCCTCGGTCTGCCGCCGGAAAAGGTAAGGGTCGAGATCGGCGACAGCAAGATGCCCGCGAGCGGCACGTCCGGCGGTTCGCAGACGGCGACGAGCGCCGGCTCGTCCGTCATGATGGTCGCCCAGGCCCTGCGCTCTCAGGTGATCAAGTTCGCTACGATGGACCAGGAGACGCCTCTCTGGAACCTGCCGGACAATGAGATCGAGGTTCGGGACGGGCGGGCGTTCGCCAAGAAGGATCCCTCGAAGTCGATGACGTACGTCGAGATCCTGCGCCGCTACAACAAGAAGGAGGCCGATGCGACCGCCTTCGTGAAGTCCGGCATCGAAAGGGGCAATCAGCCCGGTTCGCCGCAGTCGCAGACCGACCCGAATCAGAAGTCCGGAAACGCCTTCCACGGCTTCGGCGCGCAGTTCTGTGAGGTCCACATCGACCCGGATCTTCGCATGGCGCGCGTCGTGCGCTGGACCGGCGCGTTCGCCCTGGGCAAGGTCCTCAACGAGAAGACCCTGCGCTCCCAACTCCACGGCGGCATCGTGTGGGGCATCGGGATGGGACTGATGGAGGAGACGTACTTGGACGGCCGGTTCGGTCGGTTCGTGAACTCGAGCCTCGCGGAATACCACGTCCCGGTGAACCGCGACACGCCCGACATCGACGTGATCCTCGTGCCGGAGGAAGACCGGCTCGTCTCCCCCCTCGGCGCGAAGGGTGGCGGCGAGATCGGCATCGTCGGCGCGGCGGCGGCGATCGGCAACGCGATCTACCACGCGACGGGCAAGCGGGTCCGAGACCTGCCGATCACCCTCGACAAGATCCTCTAAGGGAAGACCGGTCCGAAAGCCTACGGTCCCCTGACGGTAGGCTTTAGCCGTGCTCGCCCTCGCCTTCTTCCAGTCCCCGATCGAGATTCGGGAAGCGCTCGTGATCGGCGGCGTGTCGAAGGCGGGACGCATCCCCGTCCCGGTCGACGCGATCCTCGACCGGATCGCCGCCGGGACGCTCGGGACGCCTCGGGAGGGCGACGTCGTGCCGTTCGACGGTAAGACGCCCACGTGGCGGAAGGTCTCGGTGGATAAGGACGGCTGGATCCAGGGCAACGGCTACGTGTTCGCCACCGTAGACCTGCCCGCCCCTATCGTGATGAGCCTGGAGGCGCAGGGCGACTCCATCGTCTACGTCAACGGCGTCCCCCGCGCGGGCGATCCGTACGCGACGGGCGCCGTCCACCTGCCCGTTTCCCTGAAGGCAGGATCGAACACCTTCCTGTTCGTCTCCGGGCGGGGGCAGATGAAGGCGCGCCTCTCGGCCATCGCGAAGCCCTTACGCCTCGACGTGGCCGATACGACCTTGCCCGACGCTCTCGTCACCGACCGGGGCGACCTGCTCGGCGGGATCGTGGTCGAGAACGCGGGCGCCTCGAAGCGAGGGCTGCGGATGCGGGTCGTCCTCTCGGACGGCCGCTCCCGCGAGTCGGCCCTGCCGCCGATCCCCGCGCTTTCGGTGCGCAAGGTGCCGTTCGCCCTCCCCCTGCCCTACACGGTCGAAGGAACGACCCTGCCCCTGACCCTCGAACTGCGTGAGGGGACGAACGTGGTCGACACGACGAAGGTCGAGCTTCGCGTCCGTCAGACGAACGAGGTCTACCGCCGCACCTTCGTGAGCGACGTGGACGGGAGCGTCCAGTACTACGCGGTCAACCCGGCCCTGAAGCCTTCACCGACGAACGTGCTGGCGCTGACTCTCCACGGCGCGTCGGTGGAAGGCCAAGGCCAAGCCCAGGCCTACAAGGGCAAGGACGACGTGACCCTCGTCGCCCCCACCAACCGGCGGCCCTACGGTTTCGACTGGGAGGAGATCGGACGGCTCGACGCGCTGGAGGTGCTCGGGCTCGCGGAGCGAACGATCCCGCACGACCCGGAGCGGGTCGTGCTGACCGGCCACTCGATGGGCGGACATGGAACCTGGTCCGTCGGCACCCTCTATCCCGACCGCTTCGCCGCCATCGCCCCCAGCGCGGGCTGGATCTCGTTCTGGAGCTACGCGGGCGGCTGGGAGCCCGAGGCCGGGCGGCCCGCCGACGCGATGGTCCGCCGCGCGATGGCCCCTTCCGACACCCTGGCGCGCGAGACGAACGCCCTGGCGCAAGGCGTCTACATCCTGCACGGCGACGCGGACGATAACGTGCCGGTTGAACAGGCCCGCACGATGAAAGCCGAATTGACGAAGATCGCCCATCCCGATCTCGGCTACCACGAAGAGCCCGGCGCGGGCCACTGGTGGGGGGACCAGAGCGTCGACTATCCCGACCTTTTCGCCATGCTCCGCAAGCGGCGGCTCGACCCGAATCCCGCGACGATCGATTTCACGACGCCCTCCCCTTACGTCTCCTCGCGCGCTTGGTGGGCGACGGTCGAGGCGGTGTCCGAGCAGGGCAAGCCCGCGCGGATCCGATTGAAGAAGGACGACGCGATGGTAGAGGGCACGACGGAGAACGTCGCCCGCCTCACCTTGCGGCGGCCGCTTCGCACCTTGCGGCTCGATGGGCAGACGGTAGGCGTGCCCGCCGGAGGCGAGGCGACGTTCGTCCGCGAGAACGGGACGTGGAAGGCCGGAGCCGGAACGGGGACGGGCAAGACGCCCGCCGCGATGGGGCCGTTCAAGGCCACGTTCGGTCACAAGGTCGTGTTCGTCGTACCGACCAGAGGAAGGGCGGACGAAAACGATGCGGCGGCGGACCAAGCCCGCTACGACGCGGAGACGCTGTACGTGCGGGGCAACGGCTCGGTCGACGTCGTAACGGACGCGGAACTGCTGAAAGGCGGCTACGAGCGGCGCAACGTCCTTCTCTACGGCAACGCCGACACGAACCGGGCCTGGGGGCGGCTGATGAAGGGCTCGCCCGTCGACGTCCGGCGCGGCTCGCTGCGCGTCGGAGGGAAGACGCTCACCGGCGGCGAGTACGGCGTGCTGGTCGTCCGGCCGAAGCCGGGCGTGGCGGACTGCCTCGTCGGCGCGATGGCTCCGACGGGCCCCGAAGGCGCGCGGCGGCTCGTGCGGATGGCGACCTTCACCAGCGGCGTCGCCTACCCCGACTGGACGGTGGTCGGCGCCAAGGGGCTCGTCGGCGCGGGCTTCTTCGGGAACGACTGGCGACTCGGCCCCGAGGGCTGGAATCCCTAAAGGGTATCGGACGGACGGACGGGCCGCGGACGTTAGGGATGACGAGGGGCACGACCCATCGTGCCCGGCGGCGCCAGACTATGGGTAGTTTCGGTAACTGCGGAAAGTGAAGTCGAATTCCGGTCGCTCGGCGTGGCAGCTCGCGCACCGCGCCTCCGTCGAGCCGTCCCGCCGTTGGCCCCCACCGTCCGCGACGAAGTAGGACCAGTCGCCCGTCCGGGGCTTGGAGCCTTTGCGGCCTTTGACCATGACCGTCAGCAACTCCGGAGCGACGGGAAGGGGACGCGCTTTCCGCTCGAGGTCGCTCCTCAGGCTCGCGTCGAACTTCTCCTTGACGATGACCGTGCCCTCGGGGAAGCGGCTGGAGATCGGCTTGCCGTCTTCGCGGTAGAGCGGCTTCGCCATCGTCGCCCGGCCCACCGGGTTGACCCAGACCTTGAACCGCTTCTTCAAGTGCGGGTTCTCCTTGGCGGTGTCCCACGAGGGGGGTAGGGTGCAGAGGAGCGCGATCCGAGGGGCCATGTCGACCGCCTGCGGCGTCACGCAGGTCCAGGTTCGGTAGGCCGACAGATTAGGACCCAGGACGAGGAGAAGCACGGGGACCATAAGAAGAGAACGAGCGCTAGGGGAGCGACGTTGCTCCCGCCGCTTACTTCGGCGGTTCGAACTCCGCCGGGGCCTCGGCGGGGATGGCTTGGCCGAGCTTCGTCAGCTTCTCCTCGAAGGTCGCGAGCGGACGGCCTTCGAGGGCGTGGCCTTCGCCCTTCAACAGTCGGGAAAGGGCCTCGCACTCCGCCCGCGAGAAGCTGACCGAACCCAGGATGTGCTCCTCGAACGCCTCGTACGCCAAGGGCGCGACGGCCTGGGCGCACCGCGCCATCGCCTCGGCGTAGACGCGGATCTCGTACTGCGCGTGCGGGTCCATGCGCAGACGCAGGAAGTGGAACAGGTTGTGCAGATCGATCTGCCAGTACCACTCCGTGTAGAGCGAGAGGGGCAGGTTGATGCGCGCCAGCTCACGGGCCACGTCGAGGTCGAGCATCTCGCCGTAGGCGCGGTAGCTCTGCGCCTGCTCCGATCGGAACCGCTCGATGAGGCCCGCTTCGGCCTCGGCGTCGAACCGCTCGCCGCCGCGTCCCTGCTTGTTGTTCGCGCTCTGGGGCAGGACGTGCTCGGGCGAAGGGACGTAGAACTCGTCCTTCATCACCGAGTAGCGGCCGCTGATCTCGTTGAGGCGCGCCGTGCGGTGGCGCACCCATTGGCGCGCGACGAAGACCGGCATCTTCGTGTGGAAGGTGAGCTGAACCTGCTCGAACGGGCTGGTGTGCCAGTTCCGCATCAGGTAGTGGATCAGCCCCCGATCCTGCCGCACCGTCTTCGTGCCCGCGCCGTAGCTCACGCGCGCGGAGGAGACGATCCGCTCGTCGCCGCCCATGTAGTCCACGAGCCGGACGAAGCCCTTGTCGAGAACCGGGATCTCCTGGTCGATAAGGGCTTCGGCGGCTTCGACGGTCGTTCGGGCCATGGGAGAAGGGAGGGTACCCGGCGTAGAGTGGGCACGATGATCGCAGCCTCGGAGCCGAAGGGTCATGAGTGCGTCGAGCTGGCGTGCCAGAACGGAGTACCGAGCGTCGTGACGGACTATGGACCACTGGGGTGCTCGTTCGCGTGCGAGCGAGCAGAACTTTCCGGCTTTTTCGATACGTCCTGCAAACGTCTCCGATTTTTTTGCGAGAGAAAAACTATGAATCCCCTCCGAATCCTTGCCTTTCTGATCAGCTCGTCCGCCCTGTGCGGAAGTGCCGTCGCCGCCGTCGCCTACGACAGCACGAATACTGACGGAGCCTTCTTCTTCGGCGCTGAGTACTCCCGCCGCGCCCTCGACAACACGACGCTCGACGCGGCGTTCGCGGGAGGCGGGGTTCTCAACTCGATGACCGTCCACCTCTTCGGCACGGGCGCCGTCCCCAAGGACTTCGATCTGCTCGTCCGCGTCTACCGAGGCTTCAACCGCCTCAACGATCCCGTGGTCTCGTCCGTGGTGGGGGAGCGTCGTTTCCGGCTCAACAGCTTCGGTTCCTACATGAACGGCAGTGAGGGCCTCGACCTCGATCTCACCCAAGGCGGGAACGGCGGAATCGTCTTCGACACCAACAACCTCGCGGTCGAGTTGGCGTTCCTCCAACCGGGGACGGACGTGGTGTCCGACGCCGGAACTCCGGTTTTCAACGGCCTCAACCCGGCAGTGGGGGCCAGCCTCGACCGTTTCTACGACGACGTGAACGGCGACGGGATCTTTCAGAAGAACGAGGCCTACTACTTCGGTGGGGCGGACGGGCGCAGAGCGAACTTCGCCCTCAGGCTGAACGCGTCGCCGGTGCCCGGGCCCGCGTCCCTCCTCTCCTTCGGCGTTCCCGTCTTGACCCTTCTGCGCCGCCGCCAGCGGGCGTAGACGCAATAAGGGCCGGGACCGCCTTCGGGTTGAGGCGGTCCCGGCCCACGCGTCGTTGGTGCGGCTTGAACGCCGAGGGACACGTCCCGGTGAGGGGTTCCGGCGCCCAGGCGCCCCGCCGAAGGTCCCGAACCGACCGGAAGCCGCGTTACCCTGTACCGTTACGATGGTCACGATCGGAGATGTGATGGGCGTCGTCGCCTTTCTCGTGGGACTTGGCGGCACGGCGTGGGCGATGACGGTTGCGATCGGGCTGCTCTTCCCAGAGCACACGGCGCGTGCCTCAGGAGCGACGAAGGGGGCGTTCGTGCGGGGGCTCCCGCTCCTTTTGGCGGGTGTCCTGGCGGTGGCGCTCCTAAGCGCCGGACCGGGGATGAAGCTCATGGGCTGGACGATCCTGCTGGCGGTCCTGGCCCTCGCCGCGCTGGGACTCGCGGGCCTTTCGCGGATGGCAGGGCGGCGGGTCGGGCTTCTCGCGCCGGAGATGGGCGAGTATCCCGCCTTCCTGCGGGGCGCGGGGTTCCTGGTCGCGGCGTGCCTGTTTCCGGTGCTGGGTTGGTTCCTGTTCGCCCCGGCGGCGTTCGTGGTGGCGTTGGGCGCAGGCCTGTCGGGCGTGTCCCGACGGTTCTCGCCCGTGGAGGCGTGATGGTCGAGCCGGCTCCCCCTTTGCATGAAGAGGCTCCTGAAGGCCTCTCCCGCCGGTCGCTCATCGCGGGAGCCGCCACGGTCCTGGCGGGATGCGCGCCGGTGGCGCGGCGCCTCGCCCGGCACGCGGAGCCGCTTCCCGCCCCTTCGGGCGCGACGCCGGAGCAGCGGCTTCTCGAACGGGCGGGCTACGGAGGACGTCCGGGCGATCTCGCGCGGGCGCACGGGGAGGGAAGACAGGCTCTGGTCGAGCGGCTTCTCGCCGCGGACGCGCCCGAGGAGGCCCGGCTTGGACTCCTCCTCTCGCGCGTCGACGCTCTCCACGCCGATTCGATCGAGCTGATGGACGTTCCCAAGGCGCGCGTTCTCGAAGGCCTCCAAACCGCCGCTCTGCTCCGCGCCACCTACGGCGCGAATCCGCTCAGAGAGCGGATGGCCGAGTTCTGGGCCGACCACCTCAACGTCTACGCGGGTAAGGGCGACATGACGTTCATGCTGGGCATGGACGTGGAGAACGTCGTCCGCCCGCACGCGCTCGGCTCGTTCCCCGAGATGATCCGCGCCAGCATGAACTCCGCCGCGATGGTCGGCTACCTGGACAACGACCGCAACGACAAGGCCCATCCGAACGAGAACTACGCCCGCGAGCTGCTGGAACTGCACACCCTCGGCGTGGACGGCGGCTACACCCAGCGCGACGTGATGGAGGTCGCCCGCTGCCTCTCCGGCTGGACGATCCAGAAGCGGTTCCTCAGCCTGAACAAGGGCAAGGTCGTCTTCGACGCGGACCAGCACGACGACGGGGCGAAGACCGTTCTGGGCCACTCGATCCCTCCCGGTGGGGGGGAGAAGGACGCGGCGGCCGTTTGGTCGATCGTCTGCCTTCATCCCGCCACCGCGCGCCACCTCGCCCGCAAACTGCTGAGCCGCTTCGTCGGGGAGTCTCCGGTCCTTCAGGCAGAGGTCGAACGGGCGTTTCTCGAATCGAAAGGCGACGTACGGGCGACCCTCCGCCCGATTTTGGAAAGCTCGGAGATCGCCGAAGGGCCGCCGCTACTGCGACGCCCCTTCGACCTCGTGGTCGCCGCCTTGCGGGCGACGGACGCCGACACCGACGGCGGCCCCGCTCTTCAAGAGTATCTGCGCGTGATGGGACAGCCCACCCACGAATGGCCGATGCCCGACGGCTATCCCGTCCGCACCGAAGCCTGGGCCAGCACGATGCTTCCGCGCTGGAACTTTGCCTACGCCGTGGCGAACGACGCCGTCCCGGGGACTTCGATCCAGTACAAGAATCCAGCCGACGTTCGGCCCGATGGCGGCCGAGACCTCGCCGCGTGGCTCGCCTCGCCGGAGTTCCAATGGATGTAAAGACCTGCGAAGAGATGGCCGCCCTCGCCCCGTCGACCAGCGCGACGGTCGTGACCCGTCGCTCCGTGCTGCTCGGCGGCGCCTTGGGCCTCGTCGGCTGGATGACCGCCCGATCGGCGCTCGCGGACGTCTCGCTCTCGAAGACGCCGACCCGGCCCATCGTCCACGTCTTCCTGCGGGGCGGCGCGGACGGGCTGAACATGGTCGTGCCGACCCACGAGAAGGCCTACTTCGACGCCCGCCCCACCCTGGCGGTAAAGCGTAGCCTTCCCTTGGGCGAGGGCTTTGGACTGCATTCCGCCCTCGCGCCGCTCCTTCCTCTCTGGGAGGACGGGAAGATGGCGATCGTCCACGCCGTCGGCTCGGAGGATCGCAGTCGAAGCCACTTCGAGGCGATGGCGGCGATGGAGCGGGGCGGCGCGAACGGCGGCTGGCTGGCCCGCTACCTCGCCGCGACCGAACCGAAGGACCCCTCCCCCCTGCGTGCGATCGCGCACGGCGATACCCTGCCCGAGATGCTCCGGGGCGGTCCGCCCGCCCTCGCCCTGCGCTCGCTCGACGAGTTCCGCCTCGCGGGCGACGCGTCGTTCCGGGCAACGCTCGACAGGATGTACGCGGACGGCCGCGACGCGGTGCGCGTCGCGGGGCGACAGACCCTTGCGACGCTCGACGCCCTTCAGGCGCTCGATCCCAAGGCGTATCGCCCGCGTCACGGCGCGAAGTACCCGGAAAGCGACCTCGCCGGCGGACTCAAGCAGGTCGCGATGCTCCTGCGCGCGGGCGTCGGCCTGGAGGCGGCCTGCCTCGATCACGGCGTTTGGGACACCCACGTCGGTCAGGACGGCTTCCATCCGCGCCTAATGGCCGAACTGAGCGGCGCTCTCGCCGCCTTCGCCACCGACCTCGGGCCGGAACTGGACGGCGTGACGATCGTCGTGATGAGCGAGTTCGGGCGGCGCGTCGGGGAGAACGCGGGCCTCGGCACCGACCACGGTCGCGCGGCTCCCGCTTTTCTGGTCGGTGGCGGCGTCCGGGGCGGCTTCCACGGTCCCTGGCCCGGCCTCGCCGACCTTGATCCCGTGGGGGATCTGCGCGTCGGCACCGACTCACGAACGGTGCTGGCGTCGGCCCTGCGCCTCAAAGATCCTTCGACGGTCTTCCCCGGAGTGCGAGAGGGCTTGGCGGGGCTTTACGTTTAGAACCGAAAGATGCGGGAAATTGAACGGGCTCCGGTTCCTCTACGGTGATCGAGGGCAAAGACGCCGACTGCAGGCTTGTCATGCGTCGACGCGCCTCGCACTCTCGATAGCGCACGTTTGACAAGGTTGAAGGCTGCCCTGTGGACTACTCGAACCCGAACGTGTCCAGTCCCATCGGCGGGGCCTGAACCTCCGCGAGGCGCCACTTCTTGACCGGGAAGACGAGGTACTCGCGACCCGTCTCCCGCTTGAACACCATCACGACGTCCTTGACCGTCACCGTTTTGTCGCCCACGATAGGGAGGCTCGTGTGGATCTTTACCGGCGACGTGATGCGAGCCTCGTCCCCGGTCACGATGGGTTCCTGGTTTGAGACCTCGATGTCAGGCTTCTGGTTCTTGATGAAGTTCGCGATCTGCCGGAAGTTGCCGGTAGCCTCGTTGTCGTTGACCTTGAGCGAGTTGCTCAGAGCTTCGAGCACGCTGCCCGACTTACCTTCGCGGCTCGCTTGGAGCGACTGGCGCAACGTTTCTTGGATCATCGCCTTGTCGTCGCCCTGGCCCATCAGCAGCGTGACGACGCGGAAACCCACCACAAGGCCGAGAACGAGGGCGAGAATGCCGTAGGCGCGGTTCATCTAACGAGTAGGTACGTCGATGGGGTGAGGGAAGTTAGGGTTTCGGGAGAAGGAGGCCTAAATCCCTACGTTCCTCACTTCCTGCACGTCCCTTCCCATCTGCTCCACGAGGGCATCGAGCGATGGGAAGTCGCGCTCCTCGCGAAGCCGCTCGACGATCTCGATGCGGCAGGCCGCGCCGTAGAGCGAGGCGCCGTCGTAGTCCAACAGGTACGCCTCGACGGAACGAGGCCCGCCCCCCACCGCCGGGCGGGTGCCGATGGCGAGCGCGGCGGAGAAGACGCCCTGCGGCGCGTGGAAGCGAGCGGCGTAGACGCCGTCGGGAGGCAGAACGCCGTCGATGGTCCGGGCGAGGTTCGCCGTTGGGTAGCCCAGGGTTCGACCGAGCCGCTGACCGCCGACGATCACGCCCGAGAGCGCGAAGGGACGGCCCAGCAGACGGGCGGCGAAGCCCATATCGCCCGCTTCGACCGCCCGACGGATCGCGCTGGAACTGACGCGGGAGCCGTCGATCTCGAAAGGCGGAACGACCGTCGTCGCCACGCGGGCGGCGAGCCAATCCGCCGTGCCTTCCCGACCTTGACCCATCGCGAAATCGTGGCCCACGACGAACCGGTCGGCGCGTAGGGCGGCGAGCAGAACGTCGTCGAGGAAAGCGGAGGCTCGCATCGCCGCCATCTCGGCGTCGAAAGGCAAGACGACGGCGACGGCCACGCCGAGGCCCGCGAACTCCCGCAGGTTCTCTTCGAGAGGAGCGAGCGCCTTTGGGCGGCGTCCAGGAGCGAGGGTCGCGGCGGGATGGCGGTCGAAGGTCGCGAGGACCAGCGGAAGCTCCGCCTCACGGGCTTGGCGCGCGCCTTCGGCGATCACGGCCCGGTGGCCAAGATGGACTCCGTCGAACGTGCCGATGCAAGCCACGGCGCGGGGCCACTCGGCGCACAAAGCCCCGAGGCCGAAGGAGACGGTCACGTTTGAAAGGGTACCTAGAGGAGGCTGTGCCAAGCCCCCGGTGAAACGAAATCGCCTAGGCTCCGGTGCGCCCTAGCCTGCTACGGCGCCGCTTTTGAGCAAGAGGTCGCGCAAGAGGCGACGCCCTCGGTGGATGCGGGAGCGGACGGTGCCGATCGTGGTGCCCTGACGGTCCGCGATCTCGCTGTAGCTCAGCGATTCGAGGTCGCACAGGACGATCGCGGAACGGTAAACCTCGGGAAGCTCGTCCAAAGCGTCCATGAGCGCGACGCGAAACTCCTCGCTCATCACGCGCTCGTCCGGCCCAGGACCGTCGTCGGCGATGGGCAGTTCCTGAACCTCGCCGTCGCTGGGCGAAACCATCGAGTTCAGGCTCTCGGCCCGACGGATGGGATTGTCGCGACGACGCGCGTCGAGATAGGCGCGCTGCATGATGCGCAGGAGCCAGTTCAGGAACGGGCGTCCGGGCATGTAGGTGTCGAAGCCGCGCCACGCCTTGACGTACGTATCCTGCATCAGGTCCTCGGCGTCCGAGGGGTTTCTCGTCAGTTGGAGAGCCATCGTGTAGGCGCGCCGTTTGGTGTCCCCAACCATGTCCTGGAACCGTCGCAGATCCTCTGCGGTTCGGGCCAGTTCGGGGCGCTCGATCAGTTCGACACCGTTCATCCTTCTATCAATCCCTCTGGCCGTCCGGTCCTCCTAGAGGCCACCGTACAGCGAACCAAAGGGTTGGAAGGGATCGGACGGTCTTCATTATTGATCAGAAAAGCGCAATTTCGGTTCCTCTTTTCCATTAAATTTTCCTATGCGCCCTCCGGCAAGGCCTTCGCGTTCGCGAGTAAAGTCTCCTTGGCATGAGGTTCGTCTTGATCACAAAGGACGCGGAGTTGGCGTCCGAGGCGCGCAAGGGGTTCGAGCCGTACGCGTGCGACGTCTATGCGGAATGGGCCGAGGCGCTCGACGCGAGCGAGGGGGCGGACCTCATATTCGTGGACCTTCTTGCGACTCTGACCGAGCCGAACAAGATCGCCGGCTACGAGCGCTTCGCCCAAGCGAAGATGGCCCATCCGGTCGCCTCCGTCGTTCCCCTGGTCTTGATCGCCCCACCCCCGGACTACGAGCTCGACTTTATGGCAGGGTGGCCCGACTTCGTCTTCGGCCACATCCAGCGCCCGATCGACTTCAAGGTCTTCCGAAGGGCGTCCACTTGGGTCTAGGGAAGTTAGGTATTTAGGAAGTCGGGCGAACTCGTCTCCTGAATCCCCCATGACCCTCCTCCCCATCATCGCCCGTCGTCGGGACGGCGGGCGGCACTCCGCCGACGAGCTTCGGACGCTCGCCCAGGCCGCCGCCGAGGGCTCGGCCCCCGATTATCAGATCGCGGCTTGGCTGATGGCCGCCTATCTTAAGCCCCTGGACGAGGCCGAGACCGCCGATCTGACCCTCGCCCTCGCGGATAGTGGCGAGCGGCTCGACCTATCGAGCCTTCCCAAGCCCTGGGTGGACAAGCACTCGACGGGCGGCGTCGGCGACAAGACCACCCTCGTCCTGCTGCCCCTTCTCGCCGCCTGCGGGCTGACGATGGTCAAGATGAGCGGACGCGGCCTCGGGATCACCGGCGGCACCCTCGACAAGCTCGCCTCCTTGCCCGGACTGCGGCTCGACCTCTCGCCGGAAGAGCTTCTGGAGATCGCGGGCCGCGTGGGCTTCGCGCTCGGAGGACAGACCGCTCGCCTCGCCCCCGCCGACGGCGCGCTCTACGCTCTGCGCGACGCGACCGGGACCGTCGCCAGCATTCCCCTGATCGTGGCCTCGATCCTCTCGAAGAAGATCGCGGGCGGTGCGGAGACGGTCGTGCTCGACGTGAAGTGCGGCTCCGGCGCCTTTATGCGAACGCTCCCTGAAGCGCGCGAGCTGGCACACTGGCTCCAGCGCATCGGCGAGCGGTGTGGCCTGCGCGTCCGGTGCGCCGTTACCGACATGCGGATTCCCCTCGGGGCGGCGGTCGGCAACGCCCTAGAGGTCAAGGAGGCGTGGGACGTGCTCTCCGGGGCCGACATGACGCCGCCGGTCGGTCGCTTCCGCGACCTTTGCCTCGCCCTCGCGGGCCACGCCCTGGAGGCGGCGGGTTTGGAGAACCGCGCCCGCGAGGTTCTCGTCTCGGGGGCGGCGGCCGAGCGCTTCCTCGCCTGGAGCCGCGCCCAGGGCGCGACCGCCGGCCCCGAGGCCCTACCCCGCGCAGGAGCCGTCCGAACCCTCGTCTCCCCGCGCCACGGCTGGGTCGCCGGAGTCGACGCGGAGCGGGTGGGCCAAGCGGTCGTCGACCTCGGCGGCGGGCGCAAGACCAAAGCGGACGAGATCGACCCGTCGGTCGGCGTCGTCGTCCGCGCCGCGCCGGGCACGTTCGTGCGCTTCGGCGATCCTCTTCTCGACGTCCACGCTCGCGACCGCGCCACCGCGATGGCCGTCGCCACCGCGCTCCTCCCGGCCTACGCCTTCTCGGATGAGAAGACGGTCGCGAGGCCCGCGTTGTTGGAAGTCCTGTAGCCGTCCCCTACGCCGAAGGCGTTCTCGCGAAGGCTTCGCCTCCGACTACGAACGCTTCGCGTTTACTCTCCAAGCCACTCAGTCCTGGGAGGACGTCGAACGCACCAGCAGCTTCACCGTGTAGGTCAGCTTGACGGTGCCCCCCGCTGGCACGGAGGGAGTCCACTCCGCAAGGCCGGTAGGGTTTGGAAGCCGGAGCCCCGCCGCTGTGGCGGCGACCTTGGGCGAGCCTTCGCCCGAGGCCCAGGTTCCTGTAAAAGGCTTGCGGACGCGCATCTTGACGGGCGCCGTCTTGCGGTTCACGATCGTGATCGTGCCCTTGGCGGTCACGCGGTCGTAGATGGGGTACTCGCCCGTCTTGTTCTTGCCCTTCACGAAGCCCCGCTCCCGGCCCTCCTCCTCTTCGGTGAAGTCCGTCGAGATGTCCAGGGTGCGCGTGACGCGAAGCTCGGCGATCTGGTTCGGGGAAACGTACCGCAGGGTGTCCTGGCCGAGGATCTCGCCCGCCTCGAAGGTCGTCGCGGGGGCGGTCGTCAGGGGAAGGCGGGCGGTGTTGGCGAAGCGGAGGGTCTGCCAGATCTCGTCGTTCGAAGGCGTGCCGGGCGGGGGGACGCGGGCGGTGAAGACGGCCTGACCGGGCGCGGGATCGTTGAGGTCCCAGGCGTAGACCGTCTCGTAGGGCGCGGTCACCGCGAACAGGGTGTACGCGGCGCGTCCCTGCGCCTCGACGGAGACGCCCTTTCGGGGGTAGAAGAACAGCTCGCCCAAGGCTTCGCCGTCTCCCGACGCCTGCAGGAGCTTGGCGTCCTCGTCGCGGATGCCGATGCTGGCGCCGCGGCTTTGGTCCGCGTTCGAGAAGGCCGCTCCGCCCTGCCCGCCGAACCCACCGACGCCCCCGCCCCCGCCGAAGCCGCCGCTCGCCACCATCGCCTCCGCGACCAAGGGATCGGGGGTGTTGGCGAACGGCAGGTTCGGGAAGCCGGTCACGAAGCGGCAGTCGAGATCCTTCAGCGATTCCAGGTCGTTGACGATCGTCGCCTTTGCCACCAGGGTCAGGGTCTTCCCGTCGGGCTGGAGATTGACCGCGTAGGAGGGCGACCAACTCAGGCCGCGCTCCAGGGCGACGACGCCGATGCGGCCGGGCTTGCCGGAGGTTCGGACGCGCATCACGCGGCGGGTGCCTATCGAGTCGAAGGTCGTGCTCCACTTTAGCCCCTTGCCCTCGACGCTGAGGACGGTGCTCTTGAGGATCGCGCGGGTCGCCTCGGCGCCCTCGACCACCACGACGCTCCCGCTCGCGCTGACCAGCTTGCCCGTCAGACGGCTGGGCGACCCCTCCTTCTCCGCGACGGTGAGCGTGATCGTGCCCCCGACGTTGATGTACAGGATCTGCTCCAGGCTCGTCGCGCCGTTCGTCAGCTTGCCGCCGGACGTCGTTTCGGTCTCTACCGCCACCGAGTCGAGCTCCATGCCGTCGTCCGGCGTGAACCAGAGGGTGCCCATCGCGCCGTTGGGAATCGGCACGACGATCGTCGATCCGGGCTTCGTCACCTCGATGACGCGGCGGGTGATCGCGAAGCCGTTCTTGAACATCGACGTCCCGACGAGACGGGCGGTGGCCGTCGGCGCAGGTACGGGCGTCTGAGGAGCCGACGCCTGACGGCTGAGGAGCATGAAAGCGAGCGAAGAGACCATCATGGAGCATACGGGCGAGAACCGCCCGCGTGACTCCCAATGAAGCGTCCGCACCCCACGATCGCGCTGCTCCAGTGGCTTACCGCGGCCTATGCGGCGGGCTTCGTGGGCTCGCAGGCGGTCATCCGGGACGGCGGCTCGCTCTACGCCACCCTGCGCCGCCCGGCCTGGGCCCCGCCCGCGTGGCTTTTCGCGCCCGTCTGGACGGTTCTGTACGCTCTGATCGGCCTCGCCGCGTGGCTCGTGTGGCGTACGGAAGGCAGGGGGAAGAAGGGCCTTTGGCTTTGGTGGCTCGGCCTCGCCCTCAATGCGCTGTGGCCCTGGCTTTTCTTCGGCTTCGGTAAGCTCGGCCTCGCCTTCGGGGAGATCGTCGTCCTCTGGCTCGTGATCCTCGCGACGACCGTCGCGTTCTCGAAGTCCGACCGCAAGGCGGCCTGGGCGTTCGTACCGTACCTCGCGTGGGTCGGCTTCGCGTCGATCCTGAACCTCGCGATCTGGCGGATGAACGCTTAGGGAAGCGGGAACCGGCCACGAACTGACCCGATCCCGCTACGCCTTCTCGGCGGCCGCCACGAACCGCATCCGCATGAGAGAGCGGATCTGGACGAGCGTGAAGCCGACGAGGATCGAGCCCATCACCCAGGCCGCCGCCGTCGCGTAGCCGAAGCGCAGGTACATAAAGGCGTTCTGCCACACCTCCAGCCCGAGAGTCCGGGTGGAGTTCAGGGGCCCGCCCTGGGTCAGGACGAACACGTTCTCCATCGCCTTGAATCCGCCGACGAAAACCCCAAGGAGGTTGATCAGGATCAGCGGCCTAAGGCCGGGCAGGACGATGTGGCGGATCTTCTGGAGCCACGAGGCGCCGTCGAGGTCCGCCGCCTCGTAGCGCTCCTCGCTGATGTTCTTCAGGGCGGCGAGATAGAGGATCGAGCCCGGTCCCGCGCCCGCCCAGATGCCCGGAAGCACCACCGCGAACATCGCCAGCGACGGGTCGCCCAGCCAGTCGAACGACGTGGGCAGATGCGCTCCCAGGGGATTGAGAACGTGCTCGACCACCGGTCGGACGAGCACGTTCAGAAGCCCGGCGTCCGTCTTGTCGTAGAACTGCCGCCAGAGGAACGCGACGACGATGGCCGAGGTCATCGCGGGCAGGTAGAACACGGTCCGGAAGAACGTCTTGCCGTACGGGATCTCCGCCAAGGCGAGGGCCAGGAAGATCGGCAGGAGAAAGCCTACGAGGATCGAGAGGGCCACGTAGAGCGTCGAGTTGAGCGCCGCGCGCCAGAACACCGGCTGGGTGAACACGGCGACGAAGTTGTCTACCCCGACCCACCGGCTGCCACCCAGGATGCGGTAGTCCTGGAACGCCATCCCGAGTCCCCGGGCGAGGGGATAGTAGGCCCAGACTCCGATGCTCAGCACGGCGGGCGCGAGGCACAGGGCGACGAACGCCCAGACCCGCTTCCGCGAGACGCCCGCCGGAAGTCGCTCCGGCAGAGGCGGCTTGCGCGACCGCCAAGCCCGGAAGGCGAGCGCCGCCGCACCCAGTCCCAAAATCCCGAGGAGTCCCGCCGTCCAGGCCCGCTGGACCTTGAGCCGCTCCGGAGGCGTGTAGCCCAGAAGCTTGCGGTCCATCTCCCGCGCGGTGTCGGTGAGGATCGTCGATGCGGGCGTGCCGGGCTCCAGGCGCGCCCGGTCCAGCGCCTCGTCCATCACGGCGTAGATCTGCTGGCAGTTGCGCCCGTACGGCTCGGGGTGGCCCGTCTTGAACAGAGCCTCGTTCGCGGCGACGTAGGAAGGATCGACCCCCGCGAGCAGATCCTTGTAGCCGAACTTCTTCAGCCATACGGGGTTGACCTGGTTCCCGAGGCCGAGTTCCACGCACTTCGCGGTGTTGACCCGCGCCGCCTCGTCGCCCGCGAAGTAGCGGATAAACCGCCAACAGGCTTCGAGCTTCTTGGGGTCCTTGACCTGCGAGGAGATCGCCCACATCCCGGCGTTCACCTCGTTGCGCGTTCCGGCAGGCCCGGCGGGCAGGGCGGCGATCCCGATCAGGGAGGGCGGGAGGTCACCCTGGCCGTTGAGCACGACGTCGTTCGTGTAGTTGAACCACATCGCCGCCTTTCCCGCGCTCGCGTCGGCGCCGAGGTCGGCGGCGTCGACGAGCGCGGGGCCGCGCCGCTTTCCGCCGACGGTCCAGGTCTCCGTCGCGAGGCGGCGGTAGAAGTCGAGGGCCTTCGCCGCCTCGGGGGTGGCGATCGCCGCCTTCCAGCCCCCGTCCGCCTCCTGCCGCACCATCTCGCCCCCCGCTTGGTAGAGGAAATTTTGCCAGTGGTACGACTTGCTCCCCATCGCGAAGCCGGTGCGGCCAGGGACGGTGAGCCGACGCGCGTCCTCCGCGAACTCCGCCCAGGTTCGGGGCGGACGCTCGGGATCGAGGCCCGCCGCGCGGAAAAAGTCCTTGCGGTAGTACAGCGCGACCGCCACCTGGAAAAAGGGCGCCGCGTATCGCTTGCCGTCGTAGGAGCGCAGCACCCGATCGACGGCCGGGTTCACCCGGCCCATCACCGAAGGGTCGCGGGCGATCAGGTCTTCCAAGGGGCGGCAGAAACCCTGGTCCAGGTAGGTGTGGTACTGCCGGAAGTTCACGTAGAACACGTCCGGCCCCTCCCCGCCCGCCATCGCCATCAGAAACCCGTTGTCCGCGAGTTCGCCCGACAGGACGAGGCCGCCCGCGTTCACGACGCGCACGTCGGGGTTCTGACGGTGGAACGCCTCGAAGACGGCGCGGCGCACCTGGGCGTTGGTGGAGGTCGCCTCCTTGGGCGGAATGCCGAAGGAGCCCGCCATCATGCGGATCGTGGTCTGCGCCTCGCCTGTCCGGACGAGAACCAGGGGCGCGACGAGGGCAAGGAGGGCCGCGAGCGCCTTGCGCATAGGACCGTTATGACACGTCTAACGCGCGCGTCGGCGTCGGGAGACGAGGCTCGCGATCCCGACGGCGAGCGGCGCGAAGCCTGCGTAGAGGGGAGCTTTCGGCAACGACCCTTCGGCGGCCGGGCGCGGGGGCGCGACGGCGACCAAGGCGGCGAGCGACAGGATAGCGCCCGAAATCAGGAGGCGGCGAAGCATCGGTTTGGATCTCCTCGGAAAGACGACCGACGAACCCTACGTTGGGCCAGAACTAACGCGCCTACCACTAGGTAAGGACCTCCGAAACCTTCGAATGTTCAGCGATGCGCCCGAAAATTGACGAAAAGCCAAAACGCTGACGGGCGCGACGTTGCCTCGGGCGCTTATCGTGCAGATGTTGGCCTCTTTGCGGACGATCCCCAGGTTGAAGGCCGTGTAACCGAGATCGTCGCCGAAGCCGGTCGCCGTCGCGACGCCGACGAACCGGTTGGCGTCCGGCGAGACGTTGGAGTCGTCGCCCGCTT
Organism: uncultured Fimbriimonas sp.; assembly: GCA_964516175.1. GTDB lineage: Bacteria > Armatimonadota > Fimbriimonadia > Fimbriimonadales > Fimbriimonadaceae > Fimbriimonas. The sequence continues at coordinate 24,283 of CAZEWR010000002.1, forward strand.
CGTCGAGGGGCAAAGTAGGACGGCGAAGGGTCTCTGCTTTGGGTGAGTCGGAGGATTTCAGTAATCGTTTCACCGAAGGTTCGTAAACGAGCCTCGAGCTCGCCCTTCCAGGCAAGAAGAAGGCCGCCGCAACGGGGACGGAAGCCGAGGTTCCGAGGGGCTTGAAAAGGCTTTTAGCGGTCTATAGACTCCTGGAGCGTGGTGGCGTAAGAGACGGAAAAAACGGCCCTAAAACCCTGTTAAACGCGACAAATGTCTGCTAGAATCGTAGGAACACCGTGAGAAAGAGCACCGCCACCCCCTCCGAGAAAGTCATCGCCTTCGAGCCTGGCGGCGACCGCCAGAAGGCCCTGGAAACGGCCCTCAGCCAAGTCGAGCGCGCCTTCGGCAAGGGCGCCGTGATGCGCATGGGCGAGAGCACCCACACGATCATCGACTCGATCTCGACCGGCTCTCTCTCCCTCGATATGGCCCTCGGCGTAGGCGGTCTGCCCCGCGGCCGCATCACCGAGATCTACGGACCGGAGTCGGGCGGTAAGTCGACCCTCGCCATGCACGTCGTCGCGCAGGCCCAGAAGATGGGGGGCCTCGCGCTGTACGTCGACGCCGAGCACGCGATGGACACGGAGTACGCCCGCGCCCTCGGCGTGGACGTCGACAAGCTCTACCTCGCACAGCCCAGCAACGGCGAAGAGGCCCTCGAGATCGCCGACGCCATGATCAAGTCGGGCGCGTTGGACATCGTCGTGATCGACTCCGTCGCCGCGCTCGTGCCCAAGGCGGAGATCGAGGGCGAGATGGGCGACAGCCACGTCGGCATCCAGGCCCGTATGATGAGCCAGGCCCTGCGCAAGCTCGGCGGCTCGCTGAACAAGTCGAACACCGCCGCGATCTTCATCAACCAGCTCCGCGAGAAGATCGGCGTCATGTACGGCAATCCGGAGACGACGCCCGGCGGACGCGCTCTCAAGTTTTGGGCCTCGGTCCGGCTCGAGGTCCGCAAGGGCGATGCGATCAAGGTAGGCACCGACCAGATCGGCTCGCGCACCAAGGTCAAGATCGTCAAGAACAAGGTGGCCCCGCCCTTCAAGGTCGCCGAGTTCGACATGATCTTTGGCAAGGGCATCTCCCGCTCGGGCGACCTGCTCGACGTGGCGGTGGTGCGCGGCGTCGTCTCGAAGGCGGGCACGTACTTCAACTACGGCGACGTTCGCCTCGGCCAGGGCCGGGACAACGCTCGCAACTTCATGGACGAGAACCCCGCGATCTTCGAGGAGATCGACACCAAGGTTCGCGACATGTTCAAGGCCGAGCGCGCCAAGGCCCCCGTCGAGGACGTAAGCCCGGACGACGACGAGCCGCTGGACGACGAGCTGCTGTAAGCGTGGCGGGACTCTCCCGAGTCTCGTCCTCTCTCGACTTGGCCCCGTCTCGAAAAGACGGGGCTTTCTTCGTAGGCACTCCGATGAAAGAAGCCCTCGCCGACGCCATGCGACGCCTTGAGAAGGCCGAGCGGACCGCCGCCGAACTCCGTGCGGCGCTCCTCAAGGCGCACGATCCCGAGTCGGTCGAAGCCGCCCTCGATTGGCTTTCCGCCCGCCGGATGCTCTCCGACGAACGCGCCGCCGAGGCGACGGTGCGGCCAAGGGCCGCCGGTCGGCGGGCGGAGGGCGACGCCCGGCTTCGACAACGACTGGAAGCGAGGGGCGCGACCGCCGAGGCGATCGACCAGACTCTCGCGGAAGCCCCCGATGAGGCGCAGCGGATGCACGACGTCCTCGCCGCCAAGTTCCGGCCTGAGACGGCCCAACGTGCGAAGGCAGGCCGCTTCCTTCTATCGCGCGGCTTCGACGAGGACGCGGTGGACGGCGCTCTCGACCGATACTTCGGCGACGCCGACGCGTCTTAGAAGAATGTTCTTCGTCCTCCCGCCGGTCGAGGAGGCTCAAGCCGTCTACGACCGTTTGGCGAGCCGGCTCGCGCGGATCAGGACGGTGTCTTTCGTCCAGGAAAACGTGAACGAGCCCGGATTTAGCGCGAGTTTCTACCTTTTGCGCCCCCGAAGCCTCGCCACCTACAATCGAAGCCCCGAAAGCTTCGCCACCGACGGGAGGCGGACGACTTCCAGTTTCGAAGGGATCAATCGCCTCGTCCGAAAAGGCGACGTCGATCGGCTGCCGCCGGGATGGGAGCCGTTTTTCGACGCCCACCCGAACGTGCGCCCGCGCGGCCAAGCACGAGAGACGGGCGACGAGATCCAGATCGACGTCGACTATCCTCATGGCACGCTCACTTTGCGCTTAAGCCGCAAGACGGGCCTTCCGCTCGGCTTCAAGAACCCCAGCGTGCCGGAGGAGTACGTCTACGTCGGTGTGATTGAGGATTTGCCGAAGATGGGTCTGCGGGTCGCGGGCCCTTTGGCCGCCACTGAGATCACATCGCCCTTCGCGCGTTGGCTCCGGGCGCAGAAGAGTCTGGAGGTCTCGCTCGTTCGATCTCGGGGCGCGGACGACGTTTTTCGGCGGGAGACGCTGGAGGTTCGTCGACCGTACGCTGTCCGACGTACCGTGACCTTACCCCGCCCCCCAAAGCCACCTGGGCCGTGGCAACCTCTCCGCCAGAGTCCCATTCCTGGGTTCGAGCCGTTTTTCGGAGGGCGGCTCGTGAAAGGGAAGACGGTGGGCATCCGCTACTTCGATTTTCAGGAGGCCTACGTCGTTCGTCGACGCGAGGCGGGGGGCTCTACCGATTTTTACTACGCCACCGAGGCGAAGGACGGCGTTCGGTTTCCCCTCGGCTATGAGCGTTTCGCCAAAGGCCGACGCGCGGAACGAGTGGGCATCGAGATCGTGCCGCAAGGAACGTGGACGGGCGGTACCATGCCTATCGGGCGTAGGTAAAGAGGGAATGAACCGAAAGCGAGACGAGCATTGACCCCCGTCATCACCGCCTTGGTCCTGCTTGCGATCACGGTTCTGCTCGGCTTCTGTATCTATACCGGGATCTTGCGACCCGAGGCCCAAAAGGCCGCGCGGGACCGTGTGGAGGCGGAGGCCGCCGAGCGGCGGGTCCACGACGAGGCGCGCATCGCCGCTGAGAAGACGCTCCTCGCCGCCAAAGAGGAAATCCTGCGCCTTCGCGAGGAGGCCGATCGGGAGACGAAGGAAAGACTCGCCGCGCTCCAGAAGACGGAAGACCGCCTCTGTGCCCGCGAGGACGCCTTGGACGCCCGTCGCGCGGCGATCGAAAGCCGCGAAGGGGAGCTTGTGCGCGAGGAGCGCGCCCTCGTCGAGAAGGATGACCTTGTCGAGCGCCGTCTGCGCGCGGCGGACGACGAGCTGCAGAGAGTGGCGAATCTCGACAAGGCGAAGGCGCGCGACCTCTACTTGAAGCGGATCGACGCGGAGTTCCGGGACGCGGGAGCCGCCCGCGCGCGGGAAGTGGAAGCCTCGGGAGCCGCCGACGCGGAGAGAAAGGCCAAGAAGGCGGTGCTCGACGTGATCCAGCGCCACGTCGTGGACTACGTGACGGAGGCGACCCTCGCCGTGGTCGAGTTGCCGAGCGAGGACATGAAAGGGCGCATCATCGGACGTGAAGGGCGCAACATCCGTGCCTTCGAGCAGACCACCGGCGTGGACCTGATCGTCGATGAGACGCCCGAGGCGGTCGTCATCTCCTGCTTCGACCCCGTGCGTCGCGAAACCGCGCGGCTCACCCTGATGAACCTGATGCTCGATGGTCGGATCCATCCCGGGCGGATCGAGGAGCTTCACGAAAAGGCGCGTGAGGAGGTCGAGCGAATGGTCAAGGAGGCGGGCGAGCGGGCTTTGATCCGTGCCGACGTCGGGCCGCTTCCGCCCCAGGCGGTCGAGACGATGGGCCGCCTGCGCTTCCGCACCAGCTACGCTCAGAACGTGCTGGATCATAGCGTCGAGGTGTCCCGACTTGCGGGCGCCCTCGCCCACGAGTTGGGTCTCAATGCGGAGGTCGCCAAGCGGGCGGGCTTCCTGCACGACGTCGGAAAGGCCCTCGGCCCCGAGTGGGAAGGTCCTCACGCCCTTACCGGCATGGAGTTCCTGCGGGGACTCGGCGAGAAGGACACCGTGCTCCACGCGGTCGGCGCCCACCACCACGACATCGAACCGGACACCCCCGAGGCGGTTCTCGTGATTCTCGCCGACACGATCTCCGCCGCCCGCCCGGGCGCCCGCCGCGAAAGCCTGGAGAACCATATCAAGCGGCTCACCTCCCTAGAGGCCTTGGCGAACTCGTTCCCCGGCGTCGACCGCTCCTACGCCGTCCAGGCCGGTCGCGAGGTCCGCCTGATCGTGAAGCCGGACAAGATCGACGACCTCGGCGCTCGAAGGCTCGCGCTCCAAGTGGCGAAGCGGATCGAGGGGGAATTGGAATACCCCGGCCAGATCAAGGTGACGGTGATTCGCGAGACGCGAGCGAGCGAGATCGCGAAGTAACCGCTTGCGCTCTCGATATTGCCGTTGTACTATATCGTTGATGGACCTTTCCTCGGCTCCAAAGCTCGTTGCCGCCGCCCTTCTCGGAGGCGCCACCGTGACGTCCCTTCCCCGCACCGTCTCCGCGCCCGACGTGGTGGTTCTCAAGCTTGAATGGATCGCTTCGGGAAAGACGAAGTCGAGCGATTCTCTCGATCTGCGAACGACCGTCGGGGAGACGACGGAGGTTCGCCAAGGAACCCGAAAGGTCGAGGCGACCCCTGAAAAAAGTCCGGATGGCACGATAACGATCAAGCTCAAGGTGATCGACACCGCCAAGGACGCGCCCGAAGAGTTGATCACGACCGTGCGCGCCGAACCCGGTGAGACGAACGTGGTGATGGGGACGGTGCGCAAGAAAGACCGCTCGAGCGAGGAGCGGCTGTTCTTCCTCACCGCGCGACCGATCTGAGAGCTACCGGGCGTCGCGCGCCGGCGCTACCGGTTATTTGGGTTCCTACCGCGTGAGGCTTTGGGACGAGCGGCCCGAATCATGGAAGGAGCCTTTACCCATGTTCGCGGCTCCCTTGCTGCTCGGCCTCGTTTCCGTCCCTGCGGGCGACGCTTTGACCGTCCGCGACCTTGCCCCGCTCACGCGTCTCGATGCGGCGGTCCGCGCGCTTCCGGTCCCCGCGTCCCGGACGGTGGCCATTGTCGCCAAGGCTCTGGCCACCGTCGCTCACACACCCTTGGAGCGCGCACGCGCCGCGTACGACTGGACCACCATGCACGTTGCCTATTCGCTCGATCGCCAGGATGCGACGGGCGTTCTTCAGGAGCTCCGAGGCGACTGCGAGGCCCACGCGACGCTCTACACGGCCCTGGGAAAGGCTTTGGGACTGGAATGCGCGATCGTTTCGGGACGGGTCCGGTTCGCGGTGCCGCCTGAAGCCGCCCTCGCCGGGGACACGAAGCCGCTCGCGAAGGGACAATGGCTCGTAGGACACGCTTGGAACGCGGTGCGGATCGACGGTCGCTGGGGCTTGGTGGACACCACGATGGGGGCGAAGGCGGATAAATCGGGGATCGCGGTCGACGACTACTTCCTTCCCGATCCAGGCGTGGTGGCGACGGACCACGTGCCCGACGACGCGCGCTGGGCCCTCGCTCCCGTTCCGGCAGCGCTTGCGAAGGTCCCGATCGTGCGGCCTCACGCCTGGCGTCTGGGGATCGAACGCGGGGAACTGGAGTTGCGAGGGGGCGTCATGCCTTTGGTGTGGCGAAAGGGGTTACGCGCCTCGCTTCAGACGGCGACGGGAAGCGTTCCGGATCGGGCGCTCGCCCAACCGGCCGTGGATCCGCCCAAGGGCGGCACGGAGCTCCGGCTGAGACCGACGGGCGGAGCGTCGATCGTCTGGTTGGGTCTGACCTCGGAAGGCGGTTGGCAGCCGCTCGCCGGGTATCCCGTGGCCGAGCCCGAGTCAGGCCGCTTGCCCCGCTTGATGAAGGACTTCTACGACTCCGAGGCGGTTCTGGAGGGACCGTTCGAGCGGGATCTGGTCGCCGGACGCCTGACGGAGATCCGTCTTCGCGCGCCCGGCGCGACGTCGGTCGTGGCCTTCCAGGGACCGGCTCTTGCGGGCCGCTTCGTGCGCGAAGGCGAGTTCTGGACCCTTCGCGCGACGCCCGAGGCGGGCGCCGCGCTGGAGATTATGGCGAGCTACGCGGACCCTGGGCGGTTCCAAGGGCTGCTCGCCTACGACGTCCGTTAGAGGACTAGCTGCTAGGCGGAACGTCCCGGGGAAGGAGGTCCGGCAGGCAAGCGAGGTTGTAGGCGACGACCGCGTGGTCGACCGACGATTGGACGAGGTAGGCGGGGATCGCCTGCGAGAGGTTGTCGTGCTGGGTGTGGTGCAGGTACGTGTAGTTCGAGGTACCGGTCTCGATCGTAAAGAAGCCGGGAACGCCCACCGCGTTGAACGAGGCGTGATCGCTACCGCCGCCGCGCGGCATCCGCTCTGAGGTGCGGAAGACCATCGGCATCGTCGGGAAGGCCGTAGCGACGGGGGCGAAGGCCGCCTCCATGATGTCCTTTTGGGCGGCGATGCCCACGAAGCCGCCGTGGTAGTTCGTGCCGCCGTCGTCCACGAGGACGGCGCTGATCTTGGGCAGTTCCGCCGCGTGGTTCTTTACGTAGCCCGCCGAGCCGTAGATCCCCTGCTCTTCGCCCGACCAGAGGATGAAGCGGATCGTCCGCTTGGGCTTCGCCTTCACCTTGGTGAGGATGCGCGCGGCCTCCATCGCGGTCATCGAGCCGGTGCCGTTGTCGCAGCAGCCCTGGGAGCCGGGACCGTTCCAGGAGTCGAAGTGGCCGGAGACGATCACGACCTCATCCGGCTTCTCCGTTCCGGGAAGGTCGGCGACGACGTTGTACTGCTTGACGGGGCCGGGATACCAGCGGTTCTCCGCCTGGATCTCCAGCATGGGCTTCTGGCCGTTGTTCGCCTCGTACACGATCTTGTCGCAGTCCGACTTGCGGACGATGATCTGCGGCACACCGGGATGGTTCTGGTAGGTCTTGCCCGTCCAGCGTCCGGCGGTGATCACGAGCTCGTTGCGGCTTCCGCGCACGACGCCCGCGATGGGAAGCTTGTCCAGCGCCTCCAGCAGATCCGCTTGAGGGGGAGCGGGCCGCTGAGGCGGCGTTGGGGGCGTTGCGCCCGCAGGGGGCGGTGTTGCGCCGCCACCCCCCGGACCGCCTGCCGGACGCGGTCCGCCGCGTCCGCCTGCCGGGGCTTCGGGGGCAGGAAGCACGACCCATTTGCCGCGAAGGCTCTCCTTCGCGGCGTCGATCGCCTCGACGGAGTCGGGACACAGCACGGCTTCCGCCTTCACGACGCCGTTGGTGCCGTTGGTCCAGCAGTTGGTGGTGAAGACCAGTTCTTCGGACCGGTCGGGCGTGACGAGGCGGGCGGAGTTGTGGGGTCCGCGATCGAAGCCGACGGGGGTCTCACCCCACTCGTCGAGGTGGACGTTCTTAAGACCCATCTTCGTGAACTCCTTCATCGCCCACCGCTGTCCGGCGGAGAGTTGGGGCGAGCCGGTCAGGCGCGGCCCGATCGTCGTGCAGAGTTCGGTGAGCCTCTTCATCACCTGGGAGTTGCCCTTGCCTTCCTTGATGATGGCGTCGATGGTAGCGGGATCGCCCATCGGCGGAACGTCGGGAGCGCCACCGGCCAGGGCGATCATGGCGAGGGAGATCGTAATCATCGGCCCCCTCCTTTTACCCGCTTCTCCCTTATTCTCTTAACAGGAACGGCCACGAAAAAGGCCCCCTCTCCCAAAGGAGAGGGGGCCGACGTTCTAGGCTTCCCGAGGGAGGCTTAGAACTTGACCGTGAGCTGGGTGCTCAGGAGGCCGCCCTTGTAGCGGTCTCCGAAGGGACCGGCAAGGAAGGCTTCGTTCTTCACGTCGCTGTACTGGTAACCCAGGTTCAGCTTCGCGTTGGAGCTCAGGCCGTAGGCGATGCCGACGGTCGCGAAGCGGTACTTCGCGGTGGCGGCCTGGGTGGTCAGGTCGCTGAACCGGGTGTCCTCGTACGCGCCGTAGACCGACATGTTCGGGTTCACCTTGAAGTCCAGGCGAGCGGCCCAGGAGTTGATCGTCGTGTTGTTGTCGAACGGCTGCGCCGCGTAAGGCGTCGCGTCGTTGGTGCTCAGACCCGACTCCGTGCTACCGTGGCCCGAAAGGACCAGGCGGTCGTTGATGTTCAGGCTACCGCCGAACTCGAAACCGCGGATGTTGCCCGGGTTGCGCAGGATACCGAGGCGGCCCCAGTCGCCCGGAGCGACGTAGTTGGCTTCGACCTGGCGGAACTCACCGTAGATGTTGAACTTGTTGGCCTGGAAGCCGACCTTGGCGTGGAACGCCGCGTTCTCGTCGTTGTAGTTGTTCAGCGAGCTGGAGTCGTTGTTGATGGTGCTCTGGGAGTAGCCGCCGCCGATCTTGATCCGACCGAAGGTGAAGTCCAGATCGCCGCCGTACACTTCGACGCGGTTCGCGCCGGCGACGCCGAGGATCGGGCCCGAGGTGCCATCGTTGTCCAGCCAGAGGTAGGCCAGGTTGAGGTTGCCGACCTTGGTCAGGGGCGTGCTCATCTGGAGACCGAGGGTGCGGTCGACCTGGAAGGCGGACGTGGTCAGATCGCCGGCGAGGTTGGTGCCCTCGTCGGAGGAGGCGAGCACGCCGGTCGGGTTGCCCGCGACGCGGTTGTTGCCCAGCACGACCGGGTTGATGTCGACGCCGTTGACCGAATAGCGCTCGCTGTTGCGGCCGCCGAACGCGGAGAACTTCAGGCCGAACTTCTTGAAGTCGACGTTGGCGCCGTCCAAGGAGTACATGCCGTTGTCCCAACGGTCGTTGGAGAAGTAGCTCGTGTTGTCGATCCGCTGGAACAGATACGGGCTGACGCTCTTCTCGATCCGGCCGATGCGGATTCCGAAGCCCGTTCCGAGGCCGCGGGCGTCGAACGACGCCTCCGCGTTCTGGAGGTACACGTCGCTGGAGACGCTGTCGCTGTAGCGGCCGAACCCGAGGGTCGACTGGCTGCCGAGCGAGGTCGCGCCGGCGCCGCCGGTCTGCGACAGCATGTTGCCGATGACGCCGGTCGCCTTGAACTTGACGCCGTCTTCCTTGGTCGTGGCGACGGTGAACGCGGCCTCGTGGAGGACGTTCAGGTCGTCGGTCAGACCGACGGTGTCGCCGTTGCGGCCGACGCCCGTGAAGCGGCCGTCCATGCTCAGGCCGGGGCGGTCGCCCTGGCTGTTGCCCGCGAGCACCAGCAGGTTGACGTCGCCCGAAACCTCGATGGAGGGGCGCTTCTTCTCGAGGGCGCTCACGCGGCCCGCGAGGTCGCCGAGGTCCTTCTTCATCGCTTCGACGTCGACGCCGAGGCTCTTGAGCTCGCGGTCGAACGTCTCGGCCGCGCGCTTGAGAGCGGCGATGTCGTCGCCGTAGCCCTTCATGGCGGCGAGGTCGCTCTGGAGAGCGGCGATCGCGTCCTTGAGGGCCTGCAGGTCAGCCGCGCTGGGCGCGCCGCGCATCTGGTCCGAGAGCGCGCGGACCTGGGCGTCGAGCCCGTCGGTCACGTTCTTGAGGTTGGTGTAGACCGCGTGCATCGCGACGGCGAGCTCGTAGCGGCTGGCCGGGCGACCGCCGCGGTAGAGGCCGTCGGGGTAGCCGACGAGAAGGCCGTCCTTCTTCATCCGGGCGAGGGCCTCGTAGGCCCAGTGGTTGGCCGGGACGTCGGGGAACTGGTCCTGCGCGAACGCGGGAACAATCGAGCCGGCGGCCAGGACGAGGGTCAGAGCAAGCTTGGTGCTGCGCTTCATCTTGTGGTTCCTGTGGATACGTGCGGTGTCCCGATCTTCCCAGGCGTCCATCCCTCGCGAGCACGATCCACTCCAACCCCAACTATCCTTGAGTTTCCTAGGGTCATCGCAGTCCTTGCCGCTTGTTCCGGTCGCACCGATCCTTCGGCACACCAGCGTTGATTATATCGGTTCGTCCGCAAGAAAGCAACGATCCGACAGCGAATAGGACGGGCAAAGCCCCCGGAAGTTATCGAAAAACCTAATTTTTTCTGGGTTTAGACTCCAAAGGGCTCGCGTTCCCCCTAGGGCCGAAAGGCCCAGCGCACCCCGCGCGATCCTTCTTAAACCTTGACCGACAGGGGAAAGACCGCCTTGAGGATGAGGCTCGCGCGGAAATGCGTGGCGTTCGGGTCGCCCAGGATCAGGTAGTACTCCGCGCCCCGGTTGCCCGCCTGACGGAACGAGGCGTAGACGTTCGAGATTCCCGGACCCGTCACGATCCGCCCTCCGAACGAGTGGTACTGGTCGAGGTCGTAGTTCGCGGACAGGATCGTCTGGTCCCGCTGGACCCCGAAGTAGGTCGTGCTCTGGTGGGACGCGTTGAGCTGGAGCGTCGGCAACGGACGGTAGGCGGCGCCGAAGGACACGTCGCGGTAAGGCTGGCCGCCGCGCGTGCCCGTCTCGTAAGCCACGCGCCAGCGCCGGTACGGGTCTCCCGCCGGTCGCTGGAGGGCGAAGCCGTAGGTCTGGTCGCTCGACCCGCCGAAGTAGCGACTCCAGCCGAGGTTCCCGGAGATTCGCAGCCCCCCGGCGAGGGTTGCGTGGGGAAAGAAGTCCGCCTCCTCGTGGAAGGGGCGCGAAAGATCGTAGCTGCGCTCGTAGGCGGCGTAGCCGCCCACCCCGTAGTCGATCAGCCGTCCCCGCGAAGGAGCCCAGTTTTCCTGGGCGTAGGAGGAGAAGCCGCGCTTGTCCGTCTCGGGCGAGAAGCCCAGACGCGGAAGGTAGTCCTTCGTCGCCTCCTGGTAGACGAGTTGGGCGTAAGCCCGGTCGCGACTGTACTCCGCGCGGCCCGAGGCGCGGTAGCCCCCGCCCCGCGCGTCGTCCTGGGTGCCTGCGAGGGCGGCGTCGAAGTCCCAGTTCCCGTAGCCTTTGCGGTACTCCCCGGCGACCGCGTCGTTGCGACGCCCGTCGGTCCCGCCCCCGACGTACTGGGCGACCCAGCTCGACCGGGGATCGATCTGATGGCGCGCCCGCGCCACCACCGCGTCCTCTTTGCCGAAGTCCTGCGTGACGAGCACGCCCAGGTCGGTCTTCGCGCCCTGCTTGCCGAACACCTTGGCCCCGAGGTCGAAGTTCCCGATCCGCTGGGTGGCGAAGAGCCCCGACTCGTCGTAGGTCCCGAAGTAGTCGCGCCCTTCGAGGAAGAAGGGCCGCGTCTCGTCCGCCAACCGCTCGAAGTAGCTGAAGTCCAGGCTGAGGACGCCCCGCTCGACGTTGCGGAAGTCGGGGTTGGCCGTTCCGACGAGATCGAGGTCCCGCGTCAGGGGATAGCGCAGGTCGAGGCCGGAGTTGGCCACGATCCCCTTCTTGCCGTCCGCGCCGCCATAGGCGTAGGGCAAGAGCTGGAGAGTCGGCGCCTGGTTCGCCGGAAGGTCGACCGCCTTCCAACGGCCGTAGTTCTGGACGAGCCCGTTGGAGGTCTGGGCCCAGGCGTAGGAGCGCTGGAGACGCCGATGGTTGCGGTACACGTTGAACCGCAGATCGTGGACGCCCCGACCGGGCAGGCGCAGGACGCTCCAGGGGATGCGCGCCTCGACCTCCCAGCCTTCGGGCGTGACGCGCCCTTTGGCGGCGAAGTCGCCGAGCCACTCCCGCTTCGCCGCGCGCCCGCCCGCGATCTCGAGGTTGGTCGCGCCGCGCGCGTTCATCTCGAAGCCGTTGAAGTCCGAAAGGGTCCCGAACGGATCGAGCGCGAGCGAGACCGTGTCGTTGCCGGAGAGGCTGACGTTGGTGCGGAACTCCGTCGCCTGGATGGTGTTCGGCTGTTTGTCGATCAGGCGGGCGGCGAAGTAGACGAACCGGCTGTCGTAGCCCAGGTAGAACGTCCCGCCCTCAGGGGCGGCCCCGCCGGTGTTCGGGTCGACGAGCCCGTCGAAACGGATCGCGTCCCGGTACTCGTCGGCCTCGACCCTGCCGTCGAGGGTCGGGGGACGGTCGAGGTGCCCTCCGACGAACTCGCGCGTCGGCGTCGAGGCGGTCTGGGCGACCCCCAGGGTGGCAATAAAGACGAAAAGGACGACGACGGCCCAGCGCACCGGGGCAGTATGGCAGGGGCTAGGCGAGGGCGCGAGACGTTTGTCCGAGTCTCCGCAAAACCGCCTCGACGCCCGCCCTCGGGATGCTCTCGCCGCTCACGACCACGTTCGCCTGGGCGCGCGTCGGAAGGACGTGGCGGCGGAACATGGGGGCCACGTGGCCCTCGAAGCGCGACACCACCTCGCCGGGGGTGCGGCCCCGCTCCGCGACGTCCCGTGCGATGCGCCGCTGGAGGCAGGCATCCTCGCTCGCGTCGACGAACGCGCGCACCTCGCAGAGGTCTCGCACCTCGGGGTAGGCGAGGGCGAAGATACCCTCCACGACGACGAACGCCCCTGGCTCGACCCGACGGCTCTCGCGACCGCAGGTGTGGCGCGTAAAGTCGTAGTGGGGAACCTCCACCGCCTCTCCCGCCAGGAGGCTTCGGAGGTGAGCGGCGAGCCGGGCGCCGTCCACGGAATCGGGATGGTCGAAGTTGACCTCGCACCGCTCCGCGAAGGTCACCGCGTCGAGCGGGCGGTAGTAGTCGTCCGTCCGCAGGAGGCCCGCGCCCAGCTCGAGCGCGACCGCTTCCGCGAGGGTCGTCTTCCCCGAGCCGCTCATCCCCGCCACCGCGATCGCGCGTCGCCGCATGGCGAGCGAGTGTACCGCCCCGCCCTTACCGCCCCGCCCCTATCCCGCCGCGGCGACGAACGCCCGTGCCCGCGCGACCAGCGCCTCCTGCGAAAGCCGGGGATCGACGAGCGCGCTCCCGACGCCGACCGCGACCACCCCCGCCGCGAGGAAGTCGCCGATCGTCTCCAGCGTCGCCCCGCCGGTGGGCATCAGCGGGATGTGCGGCAGGGGAGCCCGGAGCGAGCGCAGGTACGCCGCCCCGCCGAGGGCGTCGCAGGGGAACACCTTCACCACGTCGCCCCCGGCCCGGTGGGCGGCGACGATCTCCGTCGGGGTGAGGGCGCCGGGCGCGCAGACGACCCCCATCGCGACGCAGGCGCGGACGGTCGCGACGTCCAAGGCGGGCGAGACGACGAAGCGCGCCCCCGCCTCGACGCACCGCTCGGCGGTCGCCGCGTCGAGCACCGTCCCCGCGCCGACGAGAAGCCCCGCGCGAGAGGCGAGGGCGCGGATCGCGTCGATCGCGCCCGGCACCGTCATCGTGATCTCCAGCACGTCGATGCCCCCCTCGATCAGGCCGTCGGCCAGCCGAAGCGCGTCCTCCGTCGTCGTCGCGCGCACGACGGGCACGATCCGGCTGCGTCGAATCCAGCTCAACGTCGCTTCCTTGTTCATCGCTCTGTTCGGACGCCTTCCATCCGCATGGCGCTCAGCACCTCGTCCCGCGTCGCCATCGACGTGTCGCCGGGGGTGGTCATCGCCAGCGCCCCGTGCGCCGCGCCGCACTCCACCGCCCACTGCGGCCCCTGACCCCCGAGCAGGCCGTAGATCAGGCCCGAGGCGAACGAGTCGCCGCCGCCCACCCGGTCGAAGATCTCCAGGTCGCGGAAGACGGGCGACGCGTACTCCCGTCCCTCCTGGACGACGACGGCCCCCCAGTCGTTGCGTCCGGCGCTCGTCGCGATCCGGCGGGTGGTGGCGAGGGTGGTGAGGTTGGGGAAAGCGCGGAAGACGTCCTCGCCCGCCTCAAGCCCGAGGAGCGTCGCGAGTTCGTCCCCGCCGCCGAACAGCACGTTCACGAAGGGCATCAGCTCCCGGTTGACCCGCCCGGCGGCGGCGGGGCCCCCGAGGGCCTTCCAGAGCGAAGGGCGATAGTTGAGGTCGTAGGAGACGGTCACGCCGTGCCTCTGGGCCGCCCTCATCGCTTCCGCGGCCACTTGCGGCGCGGTCGCGGAAAGAGCGGCGAAGATACCGCCGGTGTGGAACCAGCGGGTTTCGGCCATGATCGCGTCCCAGTCGAAGTCGCCGCGCCGGAGTTGGGAGACGGCGGTGTGGCCCCGGTCCGAGCAGCCGACGGCGCCCCGGAGCCCGAATCCCCGCTCCGTGAAGTTCAGCCCGTTCCGAACCTCCCGCCCGACGCCGTCGTACGGCGTCCAGCGCACGTAGCGGAGGTCGACGCCCCCTTGGAGCATCAGGTCCTCCACCAGCCGCCCCACGGGGTTGTCCGCCAAGGCGGTCACGATGGCGGTCCTCATTCCGAAGCAGCGTCGAAGGCCCCGCGCCACGTTGTACTCGCCGCCGCCCTCCCAGGCCTGGAAGGTGCGGGCGGTCGCGACCCGCCCGTCGCCGGGATCGAGGCGCAGCATCACCTCGCCGAGGGCGACGAGATCGAAGGTCTTGGAGGACGAGCTTGGAGCGTTGGACATAAGGCGTGTCGTCTTGGGTGATCGTACCGGGGAAGGCGGTCAGCCCCTCCTCCACGGTTCCCCCTTCCGCTCACGAGAGCGTCGCCTTCGGATCGAGGGTTCTGCGCCGCGGCTCCAAGGGGAACCCTCTCCAGACCTTAGGGAAGTCTCCGACTTTCGGGCGGACCGAGGTAACTCGGCTTCAGCCCACCGAGGTCGAGATGGAGCCGCTCGATCACGACGCCGGGATCGATCGCCCAGACCTTGAGGACGTGGCGCCCCGGCCTTAGAACGTGCGCGGTGCGGACCTTTCGCACCGCGTCCGAGACCGCCGTCTCCCAGGCGCGAGAGAGGTAGGCGGGCGCGACGTCCACCACCTGGGGCTTCGCGTCGTCGAAGGCGAACGCCACCCGAAGACCGTGCCCCGGCTGGAAGGCGAGCGAAGGGGCGACGACCGCCTCCAAGGTCGCCTCGCCGCCGTTGAAGGTCGTCAGGTCGTACTCCATCCGCGCGCCTCGCCCCGGATCGAACGATTTAAACTCGACCGGGAAGGGGGCGACCCCGGAGAGGGTGCGCCCGTAGCCGGGGATCGTCTCCCACCGTACGCCCTTCGCGGCGACGCGGCGGCTCGTGTGCTCGGCCTCGATCGCCACCACCCCGTCGCCTTCGACGAAGCCCTTGGGCTGGACTCGCGATTTATCGTCGATCATCGCGTGCGTCTCCTCGTAAGACGGCGCTCCGACAGGGAAAAGTGGCCCCTCGTTTCGGTAGTAGGGACCTCCGCCCCAGACGAAGAACGTCTGCGTGGACCCTGCGCCCTTGACGGTGATGCCTTGGGAAACGACGAACGGCGGAGCCTTCGTCCAGTCGACGGACACGTCGACGACCGTCTCCCCGTCGACCGTCCCGGAGGTTTTCGAGAGGTGGATCCAGGGTGCGGTCGCTTCGGCCTCGAACGTGAAGGGCGTGCGGCCCCGGTTGAAGATCGTCATCCGGCGCACCGACTGGCCGTACCGCGTGAACGCGATCTCGGGCATGTTCCGCTCGTCGGTCGCCTCCGTGCCTTCGAACGCGACCCCCAGCCCCGCCGCCTCCGTCAGGGTGACCTCCGTCGTCTTCGGCATCTCGTTCCGGTCCGGCTGCTGCCAGGAGGTGTAGCCCAGGTGCGTCTGGTCCATAAAGTGGTTCCACTTGCCGCCGTTCAGCCGGTGGTACGTCTCGGTGAGGGCCGCGTCCTGGGCGAAGAGGGCCCGGACCTTCGCCGCCTCGGCGTTCGCGCTCGCCCGGCCCTGCTTCGCGTAGAGGGCGTTCTTCGCGGCGGCGACGTAAAGCTCGTTCACGATGCCCGCCGCCTTCACGGGGTGCGTGACGAGCTGGAAGAACGCCGATCGGGCTTCCGGCGGCAACGCCGACTCGATCGCCTCGGCGCGGGCGGTCAGGCTCTGGAACGCCTCGACCACCCGGTCCGCCTCGCGGTAGTCGACGACGCTGTAGGTGTCGGGCGAGAGCAGCTCGGGCTTGCGCCGCCCGTTCAGCCGCTTCGTCTCGCTCATGATCGCGGCGATCGCCCGCGCGCGCTCCGGACCGAACTCCCGCGCCGCCCAGCGCTCGGTGTACTTTTGGAGCTCTTCCTTGCGGATCGCCGTCGGATCGCGGGCCATCGTGAGGAAGAACTCGAGGGGGAACTCCATGGGCTTGAGATCGCCCACGTTCACGATCCAGATGCGGTCCGCGCCGTAGCGATGGGCGAGGTTCATCTGCTCCCAGATCTTGGGGATGGGGTTCGTGTCGATCCACTTGTAGTTGCGCGGCCCGCCCACGTAGTCGAAGTGGTAGTACACGCCCGCCCCGCCCTTGCGCCCCCGCTCCTCGGGCGTCGGCAGACGGCGGATGTCGCCCCAGTTGTCGTCGGCCCAGAGGAGGGTGACGTCGTCGGGCACGCGCATCCCCTTCTCGTAATACTCCTGCACCTCCTTGTAGAGGCTCCAGAGCTGGGGGATCTGCGTGACGTCGGGGTCGACGCTCTCCGCGAGGATGCGCCGCTGGGCGGCCACGATCCGCTCCAGAAGCGCGATGTTGGCGGTCTCCGACATCGGCGTGTCGATCTTGCCGCGCATCGCCATCGTCACGACGTTCTCGTACGGCTTGTTGCGGACGACGCCGTCGCGCCAGAAATCCTCCAGCTCCTTGGGGTTCGTGGCGTAGTTCCACTGTCGCTCGGTGAAGCCCAGGCGGTTCCACTCCTTGTCCGCCCGCATCATCGGCTCGACGTGGGAGGTGCCCATCACGATGCCGTACTCGTCGGCGAGCTTGGGGTTGAGCGGGTCGTCCTGCGAGAAGGCGTTGTTCCACATCGCGGGCCACAGGTAGTTGGCCCGCAGCCGAAGCAGAAGTTCGAAGACGCGCTCGTAGAAGCGGTGGTCGTAGTTCCCGAAGTTCGCGTAGACCCAGTTCGAGAGGGCGGGGGCCTCGTCGTTGAGGAAGATGCCCCGGTACTTCACCACGGGCGGCTTTGCGACGGAGCGCCCGGTGACGTAGACCGCGTCGTGCCGCTTGACCGGCACGTCGGCCCACCCGTTCCACGGCGACACGCCCGCCGATTCGCTCAGGTCGTAGAGGGCGTAGATCGTGCCGCGCTTGTCCGCGCCCGCGACCACGAGCGTGTCGCCCACGACCTGCGTCACGCTGGCCTCCCATCCGCCCCGCACCGCCCGCACGTCGAGCTTGCCCCTCGCGACCAAGCCGTCGATCGTCGGGCTCCGACCGAGGGTGCCGACGAGCACCCTCGGACCCTGCGGCCCGGATCCGGCCTTCCCGCCGACGCGGGCGAGGTCGTTCTGAAGGTCGCGCGCCGCGCGGGCGACGCCCGGCCAGTCGCCGGGATCGACGACCACCCGGGCCGGGACGCCCTTGGCGATCAAGGGGAACGCCCCCCTGGCCGGGACGAACCGGACGTTCGGGTTGCCGCCGAGGGCGTCTGCCGTCGGGGCCGCGAGAAGGAGGGCGAGGATAGGAGAGAGCTTCATCGATCTTCGGGTTACCGGTTGACCGCCGAGGCGAGGAATCCGCCGTCGACGGCGAGGCTCGTGCCGGTGATAAAGCTCACCGCGTCCGAGCAGAGGAAAAGGGCGGCCCCGACCAGCTCCCGCGCGTCGCCGAAGCGGCCGAGGGGCGTCCGCATCAGGAGTTCCTGGCCGCGCGGGGTGCCGTTGAGCAGCTCCCGGTTGAGGTCGGTGACGAACACGCCGGGGACGAGGGCGTTGGTTCGGATGCCGTCCTTCGCCCACTCGCAACCGAGGCTCTGGGTCAGGGCCATCACCGCCGCCTTCGACGCGCCGTAGGCGGCGACCTCGTGGAAGGCGACGAACGACGAAAGGGACGCGACGTTGACGATCCGTCCCCGCCCGCTCGCCTTCAGCGGTTCGTAGAACGCCTGGCAGCAACGCAGCATCCCGGTCACGTTGGTGTCGAGCAGGCTCGCCCATTCCTCGTCGCCCACGGCCTTGGTGGGCTTGCGGAAGGTACGCCCGGCGCAGTTGACGAGGATGTCCACCCCGCCGAACTCCGCGAGGACGCCGTCGCGCAGCGCCTCGACGGAGGCGCGCTCGCCCACGTCGCAGGTCGCGGCGGACGTTCCGAGAAGGTCGGCGAGTTCGTCGTCGCGGCGGCGGCCCGTCGCGACCACCCGCACGCCCGCGTCCCGGAGTCCGAACGCGATCGTCCGCCCCAGGCCGGAGGTGCCGCCGACCACGACGGCGGCGCGGCCCTGCAGGTCGAAAGGGTTTACGACAGCCACGACGCGGCGATCCCTCCCGTCAGATCCTTGGCGTCGCGCTCGATCTGCGCGTCCGTCGGCGTCACCGGCATCGCCTCGTAGCGGCGGGTCAGGGCGCGGGCGATCGCGCGACGCGCGTGGCGCCATTTGTAGAGCAGCTGGTCGAGCACGCGGGCGTCGGAATGCTGGGGAACGAAGGTCGGGCCGAGCATCTCCAGGCGCAGGAGGGTGGTCTCCTCCACGAGCGAGGGGTTGTTCATAAACCACCAGCAGCCGAACGGCAGGACGTTCGCGAACTTGCGCGCGACCACGCAGAGGCCGTGCGCGTTCTCTCGGGCGAGGGTCGTGACGAGGAAACGGACGTCCGGGTTGGCCGCCGCCAGCCGCTCCAGCGGCGCGAGGTCGACGACGCTCATCCCATCGCCCGCGGCAGCCAGCCGGGGATTCACCGCGCGGCGCACGCCGACCATCATCGCGAAGGGAAGGCCGTGGTCGCGGCACGCGTCGAGAACGGCCTGCGGTGGGGGCGCGACCTCGGACAAGGAGATCGCGAGGTACTTCGGCTTTATGCGAACGATCCACCGGTCGAGTTCGGCGCGAAGGTCGCCGACCCCCGCGTCCATCCCTACGAGCCGGTCGAGTCTCAACGCCGCGTGGAAGCGAGGGTCGGGCTCCGCGCCCGCTTCCCAGCGTTCTCGTTCGAGCGGATCGCCGGGGTCGTTCGTCATCGTGAGGGCGCTCACGCCTGCGAGGCGCAGCACGTCCTCCAGGTGGTCTTCGGCCCGGCGCGACGCGAAGTAGGCGCGGGCCTCCCGCAGGCTCTCCAGGCCGAAGGCGTCGAGGACGGTCAGGACGCCCGCCGTGGCCTCGCTCAAAGGGGATCGCTTGACGAACAGGGCCTCCCACACGAGGTCGGCTTGAGCCCTCTTGTCGCGGGCGTAGAACGCCTCGGGCGTGACCGACGGCTCGGCGCGCAGGGTCTCGGCGACGAGGTAGTGGTAGGTCAGGAGTTCGTCGACGCCCCAAAGGTTCAGCGCGCCGAACTGGGGCGCGAAGAGGTGCGTGTGGAGGTCGACCGCCGGGGCGGCGTCGACCGCTCGCCGGACCTTCTCGGCCAGGGTCATCGGGCGTCCCCGGCGACCGGGTTTCGCTCGGCGTAGCGGAGCCCCAGCATCAGGCCCCGCAGCTCCGCCAATCCCCGCATCCGTCCGATCCCCGAGTAGCCGGGATTCGGGAAGGGCGGCTTTGCGAGATCGTCCATCATCGTGTGGCCGTGGTCCGGGCGAAACGGAAGCCGCCAGTCAGGGCGGCCCTCGGAGCGGCGACGGTCCCCCTCGTCGAGAAGCGCCCGCACCACGGCGGGCATATCGACGGCTCCCGCGAGGTGGTCGGACTCGACGAACGAGCCGTCCGGCGCGTGGAACGTGCTGCGCAGGTGCACGGCGTGGATGCGCGGCGCGAACCGCCGCACCATCGCCGGAAGGTCGTTGTCGGGCCGCGCGCTGAACGAGCCGGTGCAGAAGCACAGCCCGTTGGCCGGGCTGTCCGCCATCCTCAAGAGCGCCTCGACGTCCGACGCCCGCGAGACGATACGGGGCAGGCCGAGCAAGGGGAAAGGCGGATCGTCCGGGTGGACCGCCAACCGGACCCCGACCTCTTCGGCCACGGGGACGACCGCCTGGAGGAAGCGGGCGAGGTTGGCGCGCAGAACGTCGGCGTCGATGCCCGCGTAGCGAGCCAGCATCGCCCGCACGTCGTCGAGCGAGAGCCCCAGCTTCACGCCGGGAAAGACGTCGATGATCGTCCGGATGAACGTCGCTCGCTCGGATTCATCGAGGGAGACCCACCACGCGGCGGCGAGCTCCCGCCGCTCTGGCGGGTAGTCGTCCTCCGCGCCGGGACGCCGGAGGGCGTGGATCTCGAAGGCGGCGAAGCGCACCGGATCGAACCGCAGACACTCGGAACCGTCGGGCAGGACGTGCCGCAGCTCGGTGCGGACCCAGTCCAGCACCGGCATAAAGTTGTAGACCACGGTCGTCACGCCTTCCGCGGCGAGGTGGCGCAGGGTGGTCCCGTAGGCCTCGAACAGGCTTTTCAGGTCGCCCCGCCCCGTCTTGACGTCCTCGTGGACGGGCACCGACTCGACCGCCGCCCAGCGCAGCCCGGCGGCGACGAGCTGGGCCTTGCGCGCCCGGATCGCCTCGCGGGGCCACGCCTCGCCGTAGGGGATCTCGTGCAGGGACGTGAAAACCCCCGTCGCTCCCGTCTGCCGGATGTGCGCGAGCGGCACCGGGTCCCGATCCGGCCCGAACCATCGGAACGACTCCTCGTGCAGGAAAAGGTCGGGGTCGGTGGCGTTCACGCCACGACGCTCCCGCGCAGGAAGCGCGCGATCTCCTCGATAGGACGCTCTCCCTGGGCGGTCCAGAGGATGCTCGTCACCCCGCGCGGATAGTAGCGCGAGCCGACCGCCTTGCCCGCCAGCATCTGGTCGCTCCAGGCGAAGTAGCCGTTCTCCCCGTCCGCCAGCCAGCCCACGTGCGCGCGATCGGCCGCGGCGTCGGGCGCGTGGCCTAAGACGCGCTCGGCCACGAACTGACACAGGTAGATCTTGCTCAGCCACGAGTTCCGGCTGGTGGAGGAGAGCTTCCAGCCGCCGTCCTCGAAAAGGCAGACGCCCGGCTTCAGGACCGCCTCGAAGTGGCGCGCGAGCGTCGCCTGGAGCCGCGCGTCGATCGGCAGGCCGAGAACGAACGGGTAGACGAGGGCCTCGATGGCGGGGATGATCCGCGCCTCGACCCCCTCTCCGATCACCGCGGGCAGAAGCCCGTCCGAATCGGCGGCCCCGACGATCGTCTCGACCGCCCGCGCCGCCTGCGCGCGGGCCTCCTCGGCGGCTTCCTCCTCCCCGAGCCGCCGCAGGACGCTCTCCAGCAGGACGTACGAAGCCCAGCCCTTCACCGCGAGGTAGAGGTTGTTGCGGGCCTGTCCCAGCGAGGCGTCGAGGCTGTCGTAGGTCGTGATCTCCGCCCCGCCCGCGCAGCGCGCGCCGTCGAGGCCGACGACGCCGTTGCGCCGCGCCACCTCGGGATCGTCGCGGTTGACGAGCGAGCTCAGGGCGGCGAGGAACGTTCCCCGCTGCGCGACCGCCCAGGCGAGGTCGCGCGTGTGGCCCTCGTAGAGACCGGCGGTCAGAACCCAGTTCATCAGCTCCTCCGCGCTCATGTAGGAGAAGCAGCCGCGAAGGTGCGACTGCTCGTAGCCCGAGTAGCCCGTTCGGGAGAAGACGTTCCCGACGCCCATGTCGTGGGTGAAGGCGAGACCGCCGGGATGGATCTCGTCGGAGCCCCAGCGGCGGGCGCCGTCCTCGTAGGCGTAGCGCTCGACGTACAGGTCGAGCACGTTGCGCACCGTCCAGGGATTGAGGGCCAGCTCGAAGAACGCTTGATCCACCGTGAGGTCGAAGGTGTTCATCATCCGGTACTCGCCCTCGTTCACCACCCAGAGCGGGCTTCCGTCCTCGCGCTCCAAGAGCTGGGTCGAACCCAGATAGGAGCGGATCGCGTGGGCGGCCATCCAGGCGCGCTCCGGCGAGAGCCGCGACGCGAGGGCCTCGTCGAACGCCCTCGCCTCTCGGAGCGAGTCGTCGAACCGCGCGAGCGCGTGGCGGAGAACGCCCTCCAGATCCTCGAAGAAGCGGCGGTAGAGATAGCGGGTCTTGATCCCGGTCGTCGCGGTGCCCTCGCGGAAGAAGCCGACCGCGAAGCGGAAGGTGCGGACCTCGCCCGGCGCGACCGTCCCGACGAGGAGACCGAGATTCCCGACGAGGAACGCGAGGTTCGCGTCGGCGTCCGGCTCCAGAATCCGCTCCGGCGCGAACGCGAGGCCCGCGTACACGCCCTCGTCGAGGGTCGCGATCCCCGTGACGAGCCCTTGGGCGACCCCCACGAGACCGTCTTCGCCGAGCGTGCGCATGCCCACCGCGCGGTCGGAGCCTCGGTAGCCGAAGAACGCCCGGCGGGGCCGCGTGCCCGACCGGTTGTCCACCGTCAGCTCCGCGAGGATGGCTGGGCAGACGGCGTCCCGCAGCGCGGCGGGATCGGCGGACTCGGGATCGGGCACGCTCCGCACGGGCGAGACGAGGCGGAAGGTCAGGTCGCCCGCCCGCCATTCGTCGACGCCCGCCCCCATCGTGCGCGCGATCTCCGCGTCCGCGAAGGGAACGGTGGCCGCGGGCCGGGAAAAGTCGGAAAGGTGCTCGACGTCGAACTCCTCCGCCCGGTCCTCCTCGCCGCCCTCGAAGAAGGGCAGGGCGCGGTAGCGGCCACCCTCCGGCTCCTCCAGCCCGACGTAGATCGCCTCGTCCGCCGGTCCCGCCAACTCTAGGCCGAGGCCGCCTTTGGCTGCTTTGTGGCCGAGCGTCAGGGTGGCGAAGGCCCCGACGGGAGAGTGGTGGGCGTTGGAGAAGGAGGCGGTCATGGGAAGGATCAGCGGGCGCGGGGCGGGGCGGTGGACTCTCGAACGTCGAGACCGCAGTCGTAGATGGACGAGACCGTCGGGGAGGCGGGCGAACCCTCGCTTCCCTCGCGGACGAGGGCGAGCAGATGGGTCGTGGCCGCGTGCGCCATGCGCTCGACGGGCTGGTTGACGGAGGTCAGGCGCGGCTTCGTGCCTTCGCAGAACGAGCTGGAGTCGAAGCCGACCACGGAAAGGTCGCGGGGAACGGACACGCCGAGGCGGTCGCAGGCGGCGAGGACCTGGCCGGCAAGGTCGTCGCTGAAGCAGACGAGGGCGGTGTGGGGACCATCGCCCTCGGCGTACCGCGCGAGCTCGCCCATCTCGCTCAGCACTAGGGCGGCCGGTTCGGGAAGGCCCGCGTTCCGGGCGGCGACCCGGAACGCCTCGCGCCGGGCGCGGCCCTCGACGGTGTGCTCGCTCACCGGGTCGATCGCGAAGGCGAGCCGGCGGTGGCCCAATTCCGTCAGGTGGGCGACCACCGCGCGCATCGCCCCGTCGTTGTCGGCGCAGAAGGTCGGGACGCCGGGAACGGAACCGGGCGGGGCGTGCATCATTACGACGGGCACGCTGGACTCCTGGATCGTCTCCAAGGACGCCTCGGTCAGGTCCGGGCGGCACCACAGAACGCCGTCGAACCGGCCGTCGGAGATCGAACCCGCGTCGCCGCCTTGGATCAATCGGGGACACAGCGCGAGGGTGTAGTCCTGCGGGAAGAGGGCGGCCATCACCCCGTTGAGAAGCTGGGGATAGTAGGGGTGCTCCTCGCCGAGGCGCCCGAAGTGCTGGAACACGACGCCGATCATCCCGGTGCGCCGGTTCCGCAGGGATCGCGCCAGGTGGTTGGGCTGGTAGCGGAGCTCGCGGGCGACCCGGCGGATGTGCTCGGCCTTCTCGACGCTCACCTTGACGTTGCGCCCGGCGCCGTTCAGCACCGCGCTGACCGCCATGGCCGACACCCCGGCGGCTTCCGCCACGTCGCGAATCGTCGTCTTTATCGGCATTTAAGGGTAAATCCTCCCGTCACTATACAACGATCCCCGTCTCCACGGCAACGGGAGGCCGCCTCCGGAAAAGAGGCGATCGTCAAAGGACGGTGAAGATTTCAGCGAAAGGTTAAGTCGTCCGCCTAGGCATAGAACCAAGCGCGTCGAACTCCCGTCGTAATCATCCTGAAAGCATTTTACGGGCCCTCTCGAAGGCCTCGGAGAAAACCTTGTTCCCCGCTCAGGCGACTCACAACCCTCCCGCTTCCTCTGTCGTAAAGGCGGCCAACCGAGCCTTGGCCGCCTACGTCCTGATCGTCACCGCGCTCTTTTTCGGCTGCTACCTCGTCTTCGAAGCGTACGGTCTCGCCAAGATCGATCTCGAGCGCCTTCTCCTGATCAAGATCGCCCTGATCATCGTCGTTTCCGGCGTGTTCGTCCGCTTCCGCGCCCTGCGCTGGAGCCAGCGCAACGAAGGGATCGCCCGCGATCTCGCCCGCTCGCGCGTCGAGCTCGTCGAACGGCTCGCCCGGGCGGCGGAATATCGCGATGACGCGACCGGGCTCCATAACCGCCGCATCGGCCTCTACGCGGGCGTCGTGGCCCATCGACTTGGCCTGGACGCCGCGACCCGGGAGGCCCTCGTCTACGCCTCCGTCCTGCACGACGTCGGCAAGATCGGCGTGTCGGACGCCGTCCTTCTCAAGGCCGGTCCGCTCGATGCCGCCGAACGCGCCGCGATGGAGCTGCATACGAGCATCGGCGGCGCGCTCCTCGCCGAAAGCGGCGACGCTCTCGTCGACACCGCCCAACGGATCGCCCTCGCCCATCACGAGAACTGGGACGGCACGGGCTACCCGCACGGACTCCGAGGGGAATCGATCCCGTTGGAAGCCCGCATCGTCGCCGTCTGCGACGTGTTCGACGCCCTTACCAGCGTCCGCCCTTACAAAGAGGCCTGGCCGGTCGTGCGCGCCCTCGAGGAGATCCGCTCGCTCGCGGGTTCCAAGTTCGACCCGGAAGTGGCGGCGGCGTTTCTCGCCGCCGAGGACGAGGTCCGCCGGATCGCCGTCTCGTCTGGGGACGGAGCTACCCTCCAACCTCGCTTGCTCGAAGTCGACGCCGTGCCGTGCGGGATGGGCCACCCGGCCTGAGCGCTACCCCGTTGAGCCTACGAGGCGGGCCGCCGCGCGGCGGCCCGCCTCGTAGGCGTGGTGCAGCTTGCCTCCCGTCAGCCCGTCGCTCGCGACCAGGACCTGGACGCCCGGCGGGTTCGCCGCATCGAAGTCGCCCGTCTGCGCGGGCTGGCTGAAGCGCCACCGCATCGTCTCGCTCACGACGGGATTCGCCAGCCCGTAGAGATCGCGGACGTAGCCCGACGCCACCTCGACCAACTCCTCGGTGGGCCGCTCGTAGTGTTCCTCGCTGAACGACTCGCCGAGCTGGGCCACGAACGAGCAGAAGCCCTCGGGCGCTCGGCCCGGCGCCTTCGTGCTTTCCAGGCTAAGCCAGCCGAGCGGCTCCTCGCGGGCCATGAGGGAGACGTAGGGCCGGTCGGGAGCGGGACCTTCGTAGCCTAGCCCGACGGCGAGGCACGAACGGTAGCGAACCTCGCCCAGATCTCGCCTCTCGCCGATCGTCTCCAGCAGAACCCGCGTTTGCGGGATCGGAGCGGTGAGGATCAGGGCGTCGTACGCGTCTCGCAGATCGACCAGCGTCTCGATCCGCTGCTCGCGTCGCACGTCCAAGCCTTCGGCGAGCCGCTTCCCAAGGGTGTTGTTGCCGCCCTCGTAGGCGTAGCGCGGCGGCGTGGGACGGCCGGGCTGAGGATCGCCGCCGTTGTAGAGCCAGACCGGCTTGTCGATCCGCGCGAGACCCTCTTCGGGCATGAAGGGCCGCATCGGCTCCTCGATGTACCCCGCGCCGGTGTCCCACACGAACCCGTCCTTTCGGCGGGTCGCCGCGCGTCCGCCGAAGCCCCGGCTCTTCTCGAACACGACGGCCTCGTGTCCCGCCGCCACGAGGTCCCGCGCGGCGGCTAGCCCCGCCATGCCCGCGCCGACCACGGCGACCCTCACGCCGCCACCGCCTCGGCGGCCCGGAGTCCGCTCTCGATGGAGCCGTCGATGCTGCAGTTCGTCGCCATCTCGCCCGCGAGGATCAGCCCCGGCGGGGCGGTGGGCAAGGGCGCGTCGAAGCCGGGCGGCTGGGCAAGCTGGTGCCGGGGGATCCGGTCGAGCCGCAGGAACCGCATCGCGCCCGCGTCGGGAAACCAGGCGCGGATCTCGGCGCGCACGCTTTCGACCAGCGCGTCGTCGGGCTCCTGAGGAACGCCGACCACGACGGCGCAGAGGAGATGCCGCCCCTCGGGAGCCCGGCCCGGCGCGCAGTTCGAGATCGGCACGACCTCGTTCACTCGCCCCCGGCCCGTGCCGTTCAAAACGATGTAGGGATCGTCGCACACCGCCCGTTCCGATTCGAACCACACCCCGACGCTGCCCAGCCAACCCCGCGCCAAGGGAAGGCCGCTCAGGCTTTGCGCCACGTCGGCGTCGGTCGCAAGGACCACGGAGGAAGCGGGGAGGCGCTCGTTTCCGATCCGGACCCCGTCGACCCGTCCCCCCGTCGTCAGAAGCTCGTCCACCGCCGTCTGGGTCTCGACGCGCGAGGTCGGAACGCGGGCGGCGAGGGCGCGGGGAATCGCCTCCATGCCGAGGTTGGGCGAGCAGGCCGGAGACTGGGCGAGCATCTTCATCACGAAAAGGAACTGGCGGCGGGAGACGCCGAGGGGCAGGTCGACGAACACGCCGCCGAAGAAGGGTCGCAGGAACCGGGTGATCGCCCGCTCGGAAAAGCCGCGCCGCTCGAGTTCCGCCTGGGTGGTGGTGTCGGAAAGGGCGCGCAGGACCTCGACGGGCTGCGCGAGCGCCTGGGTGGCGAGCAGCCCGAGGCGCGCGAGGTCGCGGGCGCCGAGCAACCCGTCCCAGACGGTAAGAAAGGGACGGTCTCGGTCGAGGGTTCGGAGCCGCCGTCCGTCCCAGACGATCGCGCCGTTGCGCCAAGGGCGCAGGTCGAGGTCCGCGTCGCCCAGGGCTTGGCGCGCGTGGGGGTACGCGGGGAAGTGGACCTGGAAACCCCGATCGAGCCGGAAGCCCTCCACGACGTCCGTGCGGACCCGACCTCCGACCCGGTCGGACGCCTCGAAAAGCCGATAGGGGACGCCTTTCGCCTCCAGGGCTCCCGCACAGGCCAGCCCGGCGAGACCGCCTCCGACGATGAGAACTGGATCGGGCACGCCCTTTCTACGGGGCCGCGATGAACGAAGTCGCCCGCCGACCCGTCGTAAAGGGTAAGCGACCGGCGGCGTGATGCCGCCGATCCTCTTGCCCAGCGGCCCTCGGTCGTTTTCCCGCGCCGTCGAAGGCGCGGGAAAGTTCCGGGAGCGCGCGGGAGGACGTTCCTTCGCAACGAGGCGGGGCCCGGGGTCGGGTGGAACGATCGCGTGGGGTTTGAGAAAACCCGATGAAAAACCGTCTGCTCGGAGCGGGGGGCGCCGTCGCGGCGCTCCTCGCCCTCCAGCCTTTTCGCCTCTTCGTCGTCGACGGCACGTCGATGACCCCGACCTTCGCCAGCGGCCAGATCCTGCTCGCCAACGCCCGTCCTCACGACATCGTCCGGGGCGACGTGGTCGTGTTCCGCCACGAGGGCGAGACGATGGTCAAGCGCGTCGCCTACCTTCCCGGCGACGCGATCCAGCGTTTCTGGTTCGTCGGCGAGTGGAAGTTCCCCTCCACCGAGAAGATGCGCCGTTCGATGGATCGACAGGGCGCGAAAGCCCGCTGGGACGTCATCCCCCAGGACAGCGTCTACGTTCTCGCCGACAATCCCGACGGCTCGATCGACTCGCGAACCCTCGGCCCGATCCCCAAGGAAGAGGTGCTGGCGATCGTCCCGAACGCGGATTCGAGCGCCGAATGGACGCTCGAGGGCGGCAAGCTCGGAACCGCGATGGTCGCGCGGCTCTGACCTTTAGGGAAGCGTGACCGTCGTGTCCTTCGCGACGTAGGCGGGCACGATGGTTCCGGGATAGGCGTGGATGTTCCGCCCGCCGAGGGTTCGCCCTAGGCGGTGTCCCACGTCGCCCGCGAGGTTGACCAGCTCCATCGCCGCCGCGACGGTCCCGCCGCTCGCGAGGCTCGCCACCGTCCCGCCGGTGCGGATGGCGCGCACGAGCCGCTGGGCCTCGTCGAGGCGCCCAGCGTCGGCCAGCTTGGCGGTCTCGCCCATCCCGAGCTTGCGCGCGAGCTCGCCCACCTGGCGCGCGTCGAGCCCGCCGCTCTGACCCTGCTCGACCAGCTCCTTGACCGTGGTCCCGACCGCCACGTCCACCTCATCCGGCTCTTTTTGGGGAAGCGCGTCGGGACGTCCAGTGTTGTCCCGGTTCAGTTCGTAGTCCTTCGCCTCTTTCGGGTCGGCGGCGAGAGGGATCTCCTGGCCGTTCGGTCCCCGGAGGCTTTTCAGGGTGAGCTTCAGCCGCGCGGGACGGTTCGTCAGTCCTCCGAGGGTCCCTTCCGTTCGCGACCACGACACGACGGCGGTCGCCGGGCACATCGCGGGCAGCCCTTCGACCGGTTCGGCGAGCGCTAGGCGCACCTCCATGCCTTCGGCGCTCCCTCCGGAGGTCAGCTCGTCGAAAAGGACGAGCTTGACCGGCGTCCCGGCGGCGAGGGTCGTCGTGCGCGGCGCGGGCGTCGTAGCGACCGGCGCGGGGGCCGGTTCGGAACGGCGGCAGCCGACGAGGAGGAGCAGAGGAAGAAGGGCGTAGGGTCGGAAGAAGGTCATCGGATCGCTAGGTCTTTAAGGATAACGGATTCCCGAGCCCTCGACGACCAGACGACCTACCCTCCGTTCGCCTCCTGCATCGCCGCCTCGATCCCGCGCTGGAACAGGGTCTCGAGGGCGGTCTCGCAACGCTTGAGGGCCGCCTCGATGTCGGGCCGCTCGTCGGGATGGAAGGGACCGAGGACGTGGTCCACCGTCTCGTCCTTCGAGGTACGTCCGATGCCGATCTTGAGCCGGGGATAGGCCTGGGTCCCGAGCGTCTGGATCAGGCTCTTGTGACCGTTGTGGCCGCCCGCGCTTCCTTCGGGACGGAGCCGGACGCGGCCCGGCGCGAGGTCGGTGTCGTCCGCGACGACGAGAACGCGCTCCGGCTGCAGGCCGAACTCGCGCATCAGGGGGCCGACCGCGCGCCCGCTCAGGTTCATGAACGTCAAAGGCTTGACGAGGACGACGGAGGTCTCGAACAGCGTCCCGACCCCGTAGCGCGCCTGGTGCTTCGACCGGTCGAGCTTGATCCGATTCCGCTCCGCAAGGCGGTCGATCAGCTCGAAGCCCACGTTGTGCCGCGTCCCCTTGTACTCGGGGCCGGGATTGCCCAGCCCCACGACGAGCCACTCGGGCGGCAGGGTGGGCGCGGGAGGCTTCTTGCGGAACACGCCTGAGAAGGTACCTTCGGTACCCATGACCCGAGACGAGTTCGACGCTCTGCTGGCGAACGGTTCGGAGCTGGAGATTCTCGAAGCGGTCTCGCCTCACCTGCCGGAAAGCGAGGACGATCTCGGACGATCGGACGGCGATTTGATCGCCGTCGTCGGCTACGCGCACGGCGATCTCTGCAACGGCGGCTTCTACGGGTTCTACGCGAACGGGTCTTTCGATCCTCATCGGCTGATCGAGGATCTTCGTCGTCTGGAACTCTCGTCAGCGGCCGATGCGGTGGCCGAAAGCCTGACGTTCTTTCCCCAGTCCGTCCCCCCGATCCGTCTGCCGGACGAGACGCATCCCATCGACGAGCGCTTAGAAGCGATGGGGCTTGAGATGGCGAGTTTCTACGATCTGAACGACCGGTACTACGAAGCGACCGAAGAGATCCAGCCGGCGTTCGTCGCCTGGATTCGCAGGAACGCCGACCGATATTGGAGCTACACGCAAAGCTCGAGCGCCTAGCGCCCAACGCTAGCGACGACCGGCTTCGTCGTCGGCTCGTCGCCGTCGAACGGGTGAAGCCTGCCCGCGCCGAGCAGGGCCAGCAGGAGGGCGCCCAGGGCGAAGCGGTACCAGACGAACGGCGTGACGCCGCGCCGGGCGACGATCTTGAGCATCCACACGATACTCGCGTAGCCCACGACGAAGCTCACGACCGTCGCGATGACGACCGGCACGAGCAGGGGGCCGCCGATGCTGTGCCGCTCCTTATACGCCTCGTAGAGCCCCGCCAAGGTGATGCTCGGGATGCCCAGCAGGAACGAGAATCGCGCCGCCGCGACCCGGTCGAAGCCGAGGGCGAGGGCGCCGGAGATCGTGCTGCCGCTCCGACTCATACCGGGCAGCAGAGCGAGGCACTGGAACAGGCCGACGAGGCCGCCGTCCGCGATGTCCACGCTCTCGATCGTCCGCTTGCCGGGACGGCGGTCGAACCAGAGCATGACCGCGCCCATCAGGATAAAGGAGCCGGCGATCACCCAGAGCGAGCGGAACGTCGACTCGATGTGCGATTTGAGAAGCACGCCCAGGATCACGATCGGGATCGTGCCGACCACGATCGCCCAGCCCATCTTCGCCTCCGGCGTGTTCCGGTCGCCCTTGAAGCTCCTGAACCAGCCGCCGAGGACCCGCCGGAGATCCTTGGCGAAGTAGATCAGCACCGCGAGGGTGGTACCGAGCTGGATGACGGCGGTGAAGGCGGTGAACGCCTCGGCGGGCTCGTTCCAGCCGAAGAGGAGCGGCGTGAGGCGTAGGTGGGCGTTGCTGCTGACGGGCAGGAACTCCGTCAGGCCCTGCACGATGCCGTAGACGACGGCCCTTACGGGGTCCAAGCGGCCTCTGCGGGGGAGTCGATTCCGAGCTTCTTCATGACGTGGTACCGGATGCGGGCGGCGGCGCGGCCGTCCCCGTAGGGGCTGACCGCCTGGGCCATGAGATTGTACGCCTGGGGATCGCCCAAAAGCGTTGAGGCTTCGTTCAGGATCGCGTCGTACTCGGTGCCGACGAGCTTCGCCGTTCCGGCGTGGACGCCTTCGGGCCGCTCCGTGGTCTCGCGTAGGACGAGCACCGGGATGCCGAACGCGGGAGCCTCCTCCTGGACGCCGCCCGAGTCGCTCAGGATAAGGCTCGCCCGCTGCATCAGCTTGACGAACCGCTCGTACTCCGGCGGCTCGATGAGGTCGATCCGGTCGTGCCCCTCGAGGATGCCCCGCAGCGTCTCGCGAACGGCGGGGTTGGGATGCATCGCGACCACGAGGCGCACGTCGGGGAAGCGGTCGGTCAGCTCGCGGGCGGCGCGGGCGATCCGCGTCTGGGGCTCGCCCCAGTTCTCGCGGCGGTGGGTCGTGAGGAGGACGATCCGCTCACCGGTTGGATACCACGCTTCTTTGCCCGTCTCGGCGGCCTGCAGGACGGCGTCGATCCCGGTGTTGCCGGTGACGACGACCGCCGCGGGGTCCTTGCCCTCGCGCAGAAGGTTGTCCCGCGCCCAGTCGGTCGGCGGGAAGTGGAGGCTCGCGACGAGCCCGGCGGCCCGGCGGTTGAACTCCTCGGGGAAGGGATCGTCGATCGTCGAGGTCCGCAGGCCCGCCTCGACGTGCGCGAACGGAACGCGCCGGTAGAACGCGGCGAGGGCGGCGACGAACGCGGTCGTGGTGTCGCCCTGGCCGATCACGATCCCCGGCTTCGCCTCGTCGAGCAGACGGTCGATCCCCTCCAGGGCCTTCGAGGTGACGGCCGCCAGGGTCTGGCCGTGGCTCATGATCGCGAGGTCCACGTCCGGCGTGAGGCCGAAGGTCGCGAGGGCCTGGAGCAGGATCTCCTTGTGCTGGCCGGTGGAGACCAGGCGCGTCTCGACGGCGTCGAAGCGCCGGAGTTCCGCGACGACGGGCGCCATCTTGACCGCTTCCGGGCGGGTACCGACGACGCAGAAGACCAAGGGCTTAGGAGGCATAGTTCTTGATGACCCACACGGCGGCGAGACCGAGGGTGGCCGCCGCCGCGTAGAGGACCCACACCGTCTGGCGCTGGCTCAGGCCGAAGCGCAGGAGGAGCGTGTGGTGGAGGTGGCGCTTGTCCGCCTGCGTGATGGGCTGGCCGCTGGCGAGGCGGCGGACGATCACGAAGAAGGCGTCGAAGATCGGGACGCCGAACACGAGGGCGGGGATGATGAGCGAGACCGCCGCCGCCGTCTTCAGCGCGCCCACGATGGAGAGGCACGCGAGGGTAAAGCCCAGCAGGTAGGCGCCGCCCGTGCCCATAAAGATGCGCGCGGGGTTGTAGTTGTGCTTGAGGAAGCCCAGCGCGGAGCCGCCGAGGGCCGCCGCGACGAGGGCGACGCGCGGCTGCTCGCCGTAGACGGCGATGATCGTCAGGGTCGTCGCCGAGATCGTCGCGATGCCCGCCGCGAGACCGTCCACGCCGTCGATCGTGTCCATCGTCTTCGTCACGACGAAGATGTAGAACGCGGTGAGCGGAGCGGCGGCGAAAGGCAGGATACGCCAGAAGTGGTGTGGGTCGAACGGGATGCCCAGCGTTCCGACCTGCACCCGGTCGATGGCGTTCAGGCCCGGCGGCCCGGCGAAAAGCTGGATGATGAAGCCCGCCGACAGGAGGAGGAGAGCCTGGATCTTCGCCTTGTACTGGTACAGGTCGTCCAACGCCCCGACGATCACGAGCGCGCCGCCCACGAGCATCAGGCCGATCAGCCAGAAGGGGAACTTGACCTGGGCCGGACCGTAGGCGAAGGGCAGGACGACGAGAAGCGAGGCGACGAGCCCCGCGTAGATCGCCAGCCCGCCCCAGCGCGGGATCGGCTCCTTATGGATGCGGCGGTCGTCCGACTTCGGATCGTCGACCGCCCCCTGGGCC
The DNA here is from genome assembly GCA_964516175.1 of uncultured Fimbriimonas sp. GTDB lineage: Bacteria > Armatimonadota > Fimbriimonadia > Fimbriimonadales > Fimbriimonadaceae > Fimbriimonas. The sequence goes on from CAZEWR010000002.1 coordinate 56,914, forward strand.
TTGGCGAGCTTGATCACGAAGGGCGTGAGGAACCAACTCACCGCCAGCGCGATAAGCGCGGCGATCATGGGATAGCGGAAGCCCTTGAGAAGCTCGTTCTGAACGGCGGCGAAGGGAATCATGAGCCGAGGTCGACCTCCTCCAATCGTCCATCACGGTAGCGGAGCACTTCGAGTTTCGCCAAGCGGAAGATTTCCTTGCTGAACTCGTCCGGATAGTCGCCCTCGTAGATCACCCGCCTGATCCCCGCGTTCACGATCATCTTCGCGCAGGCGTTGCAGGGCTGGCAGGTGACGTAGATCGTCGCCCCGTCGCAGGCCACGCCGATCTGGGCCGCCTGGAGCAGGCAGTTCTGCTCCGCGTGCAGCGAGCGGATGCAGTGGCCCGCCTTCATGCAACCCGTGGGCCAGTCGTGGGTCGGCCCGAGCTCGGGGCAGTGGGGAAGGCCGCTCGGGGCGCCGTTGTAGCCCGTGCAGACGATCCGCTTGTCGCGCACGATCACCGCGCCGACCGATCGCCGGGGGCAGGTGGCGCGGGTCGCGACGAGGGTCGCGATCTGCATGAAGTAGGCGTCCCAACTCGGCCTCGCCGTCATCGATGCGGCGATTATGGCGCATGGACGAATCCCCGACGCCCGAAAGCGCGTCGATTGCGGTAGGGATGACACCGTTCGACGAGATCGCGACCCTGGCGCTCGGGCTCGGCGTGCCCGCCGGAGGCTTTTTCGCCTGCGCCGGAGCCCTGCGTCTGGTGAGCCGCCGTCGCGACCTTCCCTGCGCCGCCGAAGGCCTTTCCGCCCGCCTCGGCCTTTCGCTCGCGCCCCTTGAGGGCGCGGAGCTGGCGGGACTCTTGAGCGGCGGGGTGCTCTCGAACGGGGTTCGCACCTCCTCCGCCGTCCGCTGGGAGGCGCCCGACGCGACCTTCTGCGCCCTCGTCGTCGCGGGCTCGCGCGGTCCCGAGGGCCTCGTCGTCGTCACCCCTCACGGCGCCCGGACCGCCAAGCCGCGCCTCGCGGACGCCCTTCGCCGCTCGCCCCGCGCCCTCGCCGCCCTCGCCCTTCCGGGAGACCTCGCCCTCCGCGCGCCCGACGTCTCCGCGACCCGTCTGGGCGAACGGCTCGTGGTGCGCCGTCCGAACGTCCAGACGGCGGACGATCTGGAACGGCTGGTGATGTGCGCCTGCGCCGTCCTCGACGCGGCGTGACGCGCGGCTATCCTCATACGATGACCTTCCGCGCCGGGACCGCCGCCGACGTTCCCCTCATCCTCTCCTTTATCCGCGCCCTCGCCGAGTACGAGCGGCTCGCTCACGAGGTCGAGGCGACCGAAAAGGCCCTGGGCGCGACCCTCTTCGGCCCCCGCCCCTACGCCGAGGTCGTGTTCGCGGTCGTCGACGGGAAGGAGGTCGGCTTCGCCCTCTTCTTCCACAACTACTCGACGTTCCTCGCCCGCCCCGGCCTCTACCTGGAGGACCTGTTCGTCCTTCCCGAGAGCCGGGGCCAAGGGGTCGGCAAGGCCCTCCTGCGTGAACTCGCCCGCATCGCCCTGGAGCGCGGCTGCGGCCGCTTCGAGTGGTGGGTCCTCGACTGGAACGAGCCCTCCATCGAGTTCTACCGCCGCCAGGGCGCGGTCCCGATGGACGAGTGGACCGTCTTCCGCGTGACCGGCGAGGCCCTGAAGAACCTAGCGGGAGAGCCCCGGCTAGAATAGCCCCTATGGCAACGAAGCTCCGCCTCGGTCTCGCGTCCCTCGTCCACGACCACGTCTGGGGCGAACTCCGCCACTGGAAGGCGAATCCTGAGGTCGAGATCGTCGCCGTCGGCGAGGCGGACGCGCGGCTCCGGGACAAGGCGGTCGCCGAGACCGGCGCGAAGCCGTACCATTCCTGGGAGGCGATGATCGAGGCGGAAAGCCTGGACGTCGTTCTCGCGAGCAGCGACAACGCCACCGCCGCCCCGATCGTCGAGGCCGCGATGGCGAAGGGAGCCCACGTCGTCACCGAGAAGCCGATGGCCGCCACCCTCGCCCAGGCCGACCGCATGGTCGCCGCCGCGAAAGCGAGCGGTCGGCTCCTCATGGTCAACTGGCCCAACCAGTGGGAGCCCGCCTACGTCGAGTGGGAACGGCGGGTCCGGGCGGGCGAGATCGGACGCCTCCTCCACGTGAAGCGACGCAACGCCCACAACGGCCCGAAGGAGATCGGCTGCGACCCCGCCTTCTGGGGCTGGCTCTACGACGCCGAGCGCAACGGCGCGGGCGCCCTCATGGACTACTGCTGCTACGGCGCCGCCATCTGCGCCTTCCTGCTCGGCCTCCCCGACAGCGTCGTCGGCCAGCGCGCGGTCCTCGCCAAGGACTACCCGGTGCCGGACGACAACGCGATCATCCTGATGCGGTACGAGCGCGCCTGGGGCCAGACCGAGGCGTCCTGGACCGAGGTCGCCTACGGCTCGGCCCCCAGCACCATCGCCTACGGCACGGAGGGCATCCTCGCGATGGACGGCGGCAAGGTCGTGCTCCACCGCCCCGGCAAGGACAAGGAGACGTTCGACCCCGCCCCTCTCCAGAGCCCGAGGCGCAATTCGGCGGAGTACTTCCTCCACTGCCTCCGCACCGGCGAGCCGATCGAGGGGATCGGGAACATGGACGTCGCCCGGAACGCCCAGGCGATCCTCGACGCGGGCCTGCGCTCCGCCGACTCGGGCGAACGCGTGACGCTCTAAGCTTGGAGAGGGTAAGAAGGCGGCATGGCGGGATGGTCCTTCGTCGTCACTCCCCAGTCTCCGGCGGAATACGCCCAGCGCCTCGATCGCGACGCCATCCTGGCGCAGTGGACGACCGGGGCGTTCGGCATCGGCTGGATCGAGCGCCTCGCGGACGAGGGCCGGGCCGAGCGCCTGGAACGGAGCGGCTATCCGAGCGTCTACACCGCCCTCGCCGGAGACGTGGTCCCGCTTTTCGGACCGGAGCGGCCGCCTTCGGGCGACGACGTGGGCTATGAACCCTGGGCGGTCGGAATCCGTTGGGAGGCTCTGAAAGGGCTCGCCTCCAATGCGAGGCTGACCATCGTCTGCTGGGACCAAAGCTGAGCGACGAACCGATCGAGGGGCGGTAGATTCCTTGGCATGATCGAGATCGTGCCCTACCGCGAGACCTGGCCCGGGGAGTTCGCCGAGATCGGGAAGGCGATCCGGTCGGCGGTCGGCGAGCGGGCCCTCGCGATCCATCACATCGGCTCCACGAGCGTGCCGGGACTGGAGGCGAAGGACGTGATCGACGTCCAGATGACGGTGGCGTCGCTCGACGCGCCGATCCGGGAGCCGCTTGAACGGATCGGCTTCTGGATGAAGGAAGGCATCGCCGTGGATCACTGCCCGCCGGGCATGACCCTCGATCCCGACGAGCTTAAGAAGCGGCTGTACGGGGGCACGGAACGGCGCATCCATCTCCATGTCCGAGAGGCGGGCCGCTTCAACCAGCGGTACCCCCTTCTGTGCCGCGACTATCTGCGGAGCCACCCGTTGGCGGCGCGGGCCTACGGCGAGATCAAGCGACAGCTCGCCCGACGCTTCCCAGACGACGTGGAGGCGTACTACGACGTCAAGGACCCGGTGTTCGATGCGCTGATGGCCGGCGCCGAGGAGTGGGTCCTCCGCGTGGGCTGGAGCCTGCCGCCGACCGACGCCTAGTCGGCTAATCTGTCGCCATGCCGTCCGAACCCTGGGCCGTCGTCGAGTCCGTTCCGCCTTCCGAAGCGCTCACCCGATGGGTCGAAGCTCGGTCTCGGTACGACTCGACCGGACGTTGGCCGGTGATCGTCCGAAACTCGGAGGATCTCGCCCGCTTCGAAGGGCGTTGGGAAGAAACCCGCGAGGAGTTCGAGGAGGTCGACCTTGGGATCGAGGGGCTGGAGCCGAGCGTTGGCCGGGAGCCCGTTCCGCCGCGACCGCCCGGTCTCGATGCGCCGAACGCCGAAGCGATCGTCGCGAGCTTCCTCGAAACTCCGCGGAGCGACGGCGCCTGGATCGTCTCCCTCCCGTGCGGAGAGCCCGCCGAGGTCCCGGCCCGATTGCTGGAGGGCGGCGATCTCTGTCCCCCGCCCGAGGAGCATTTCGAGGCTTTGCGCCGCTGGAAGCAGACCCACGGCGCGGAGCCGCTTCTCGTGGGACGGGACACTCTCGTCCTTCTGGTGCGACCGGTCCAAAGCATCGACGAGGCCCGACGCGTCGCCAAAGAACGGTTCGCCTACTGCGGAGACGAGGGGGAGGAGGAAGCCGAGCGCTTCGTCGGACTTCCCGCGTGGTCTTTCTGGTGGGACTGAACGCTCAGTGCAGAGTGCCCGAACCGAGCATGAACTTCGGTAGCCCCGCGGAGACTTCCAGACGCACGAAGGAGTAGCCCACCTCTCCGGTCCGCTTCCGGTCGGTCACGAGGACCGCCGCCTCGCGGTCGGGGTCGTACGTGCGGACCGCGTCCAGGATGGCGAGCGCCGCCTCCTTGGGAACGCCCATCGCTACGACGTGGGGCACGTCCGCGTTGCGCTGGGGCGTGAAGCCGAGCCGGTAGTCGGCGGTGCCCTCGAACAGTTGCACCACGACGAGGCCACGCTGAGGAAGCCGCTTCAGACTCGCCTCGATGCGCTCGGAGATCTGCGCCACGACGTGCGCGTGCTGGGGAAGAGGATCGGGAAGAGGCGACTCATTGGACAGCATGGCTTTATTATACGACGAAAAAAGCGCACATACGTCTACTATTTTTGTCGATGCTTCTTCCTTCCGGAAGCCAAGGGGCTAGACCCTGGACAGCTCGCGGTAGCGGCGCGCCTGGGCTGGCGTCAGCAACCTCAGCACGTTCGGCGCGGGGATCGGCTTCTCGCTCGCGGAGAGGCGGATCGAGCGCTCGAACGCCTTGAATATCTCGTTCATCAAGGCCTGCGTCCTGTCCACGTCCTCCGGCGTCGGATCGCTGTCGTTCTCGCCCCCGCCCGCCTTCGCGCTTGAGGCGGCGATCCTCGTGAAGGCCGCTTTGAGGTTCCTGACGGAGGGCCGGTCGGAATTCAGGTACGCGGCGTAGTAGCGGGTTCGGATCGCGTCGATCTGGGTTCGCTGGGCGGCGGTGAGCTCCAGGGCGTAGGCGACCTCGTTCGTGCCGAGAGCCTGGAGCGGCTCGTCCCGGAGCGCGAGACGGCGGAGCTTGGCGATCTGGGGCTCGTTCAGGAAGGGGAAGAGGCAACCGCTCGACGTCATGCCCACGCTGAAGTTCGAGGCGAGGCCCTTGTCCTCGCCGCTCACCGAGTTGCGGAGCATGGCGAAGCCCAACTTCATCGCCTCCTGGGCGATGCGGACGTTCTGGAGCTGGGTCTGGGTGGAACTCACCCCGAGCGACGCCTGGACCTTGGGATCGGCGAGATCGTCGATCATCACCTCCCTGATGGAGCGCGCGGGCTTGCCGACGGGCAGCGGAAAGTCGGTCGGGGTGGGCTTCTGGATTAGGATGCCGAGGACGAGCAGGGAAAGGAGGGCGGGCACGGTCGCATTATAGCGACGATCCCAGAGAGGCTCCAAGGCGTCGCAAGCCTATCGCAGGCAGGTTTCGGTACCCTGCAACGACCCGCCGATGGACGACTTTCCTCTCGACCGCCCCGAGTTGACCGGCAGCCTCCTGAGTCTCGAGTTCGGCGCGGGCGGGCGCATCCAGCAGCTCTGGGCCGCCGACCCCGCGATGCCCGAAGAGTCGGAGGAGTTCCAGTTCTGCTGCCCGCCCGTGATGATGGGCGAGGAGTCGAGCGAGGACTACCTGCCCGGCACGATCCTCCTCGGAGCCCGGACCCACCCGGACGACCCCTGGATCCTCTCGCGCAACTCCGAGGCCCGCCCCCTCGACGACAACGAGACGGACGGCGCGCTCGTCGGCTTCGAGTACGAGTTCGGGTTCCTGGAGGACCTCGGTGCGATCGGACGGTTCACGGAGATTCCCGGCGCGATCCCGCAGATCGGTTGGGAGCTCCAGATCGTCAACCGGGCGCGGCGGAGCGTCGAGATCGGGGAGTTGGGCTTCCCGATGGCCTTGAACAACGTGGTCGACGGCTTCCCGCGCACCGACGAGGGCGCGCAGCGGCTGTTCGCCGACCGGGTCTACCTGCACCTGAACGTGGGCGGAGCGGCCTCCCACCTGTTCGCCCAGCGCATGAACGGCCGCCCGCCGGGCCTGCTCGTCACGCCGGGCGAGGACACCCGCTGGGAGTTCGCCTGCCACGTTCCCGCCTCCCTGAACACGGGCTACCGCTGGGAGGGCATCCCCGTGGTCTACATCCACTCGCAGGCCGCCATCGAGCGCGAGGGCTGGCCGGAGTGGTTCTCCGGCCACACGAGCCTCGTGCTGGAACCGGGCGAGGAGCGGATCTACCACATGCGCTTCATGAGCGCCGACCGCTCGCGGGGCGACGGCGTCCACGCCGCCCTCGCGGCGGCGGGCCGTCCCTCGCTGCGCCTCTTCCCGGCGGCGGTGGCCCCGGCGGAGGTAGGGATCGCGGTGGAGGTCGCCGGCTGCACCCCCGCCGTGTTCGAGACCGACGTGGAGGCGGAACTGGAAACCGACGCCGACGAGGACGGCGGCTTCTGCTTCGTCCGCCCCGCCGAGCCCGGTCCCTTGCGCCTGCGACTGGAGGACACCCTCGGGCGCGAGAGCGAGGCGTTCCTCCTGCTGACCGAGCCTATCGAGTCCCTGATCCGGGCGCGGGCGGCGTGGATCTGCGAAAACCAGATCGTGCGCTCCGGCCCGCTGGCGGGGGCGATCGCTCCCAACAACCTGGAGGAGGGCGGGCCGATCACCGACATCGAGTCGACGATGACGCCGTTCTTCGTGGAGTCGGGACTCTGCGAGGCCCTTTTCCTCGCGGAGAAGAACGCCCTCTATCCGAGCGCCGGCGAGATCGCGGTTCTCGACGCCTACCTCTCCGACTTCCTCGAGGCGAAGGTCCTCAACCCCGGCGACGGCTCCCTCGGCGCCCTCCTGCCGAACCCCGACGCGGTGGCGGTCGGCCACGGGCGCGCGTCGCTCTACATGCTGGCGTTCAGCGTGTACGCGGCGATGGCGCGGGTGGCGAAAGGCTACGGCGCCGGACGGACCTTCGAAGAGTATTGTCGCCTCACCTCGGTCGTGGGTCGGGGAGTGGAACGCCATATCGACCAGGGGGCGGCGAACGGACTACCGCTTCTGGAGGAGGTTCAGGCATTCAAAAAGGAACTCCGCTGGAAGGGACCGATGCGCGACGTGCCCCAAGAGATTCGACAGGCGCACTACGCCACCGGGAGCATTCTTGGCTCGCGGAGCGCGAGCTACATCCGGCGTGGCCATCCGTTCCTGGGTGAGAGCGGATGGAACGCGGCGGCGTTCTCGGAACCGGCCGTGGTGGCCGGAGGGGATGACGCCGCCTCCATGGACTTTCGCGCGAAGGACGCCGCCCTTAAGGAGCGCACCCTCCGCTACCTCGCCGCCGCGCGGAGCCTCTCGCCCTGCTGGTGGTGGTACGCGAGCGACAAGCGCTTCGGCGAGGAGTACGACGGGACCCCATACCCGGCGATGCCCGACAAGGGCGAGCTGTGCCTGGGCCCGAGCACCGTCGCCAACAGCCGCCGCCTGCTGGCGGAACTGGAGCGGGACGGACCCCAGATGGACGAGGCGCGGCTGAGGATGGCGTTCGGTGGGATGCTCGCGCCGTGGGCCCTCGTCCGCGGCGACGGGGCGGCGGGCATGGGCTACTGCCCCGACCCCGCCTCGCGGATGCACGGCGTCGCCTGGACGAGCGGCGACGTCGGGCTCGGGCTGTTCCACTACCTGCGCGGCGTGGCGTCGTACGTCCTGCCGAGCCGGACGCAAGGGGTGGTCACCTTCGGCTGCGTCTTCGAGGTGGAGGGCGAGGGAGCCGACGAGACGTTCATCGTGCGACCCTGGGACGGTGTGGGACGACGGATCGTGGTTCGTCACGTAGGACTGGACGTGCGGAGCGAAGGCGCCCGCATCGAAGAGTTTCGGGCAAAAGCAACGAAACATGAGGCAACCCTGACGCTTCGAAACTCGTCGGACAAACCGCTTCCCGCCCGGCTGGAGGTGCGTGGTCTCTGGGGAACGCGCTTCCGGCTGGGCCCGGAAGGAGCCGATGGGGAGACGCTCGAGGTGGAGGGCGGCGTGCTACGCGCGTCGGTCACCCTCGAGGCGGGCTCCACGCGGACGATTAGGATCGAGGTCATAGGATGAGAGAGAAAGCTGGTGAATTAGGTTGACGACGATCCCGACGTGGTGGCTGGTCCTTTCGGGGATCTTCTTCTTCATGAACATCGTGCTGTTCGGCGCGCTGGCGTTCGCCGCGATCAAGCTGGTCGGCATTCTGCAGAATCTCACCCCGCGTCTCGTGACGATCGAGCGTCAGATCTCCGACGTGGTCAAGAAGGTCCAGGACCTGACGCAGACGGTGCACGAAAAGATCAACTCCATCGGTGGCCGGGCTTCGGCGACGGTCGGCTCGGTCGAAGGCATCGCGCAGAGCGCGAGCCGCCAGTTCGAGCGGTACTCGCCCTTCGTGATCGGTTCGCTGACCGCGATCCGGCTCGTGAAGGCCCTTACCGAGGTGAAGAAGGGGCGTTCCCTCGGTAAGGCGACGTCCAGGAAGGGCATTCTGAAAAAGAGCCCGCCCAAAAGCCTGCTGGGCAAAGTCCTTGGCGCCGTTCGGCGTTAGGCGATAGCCTAACGCTCGATCCCGCCCTCTCGCGCCAACCGCCCCGCCTCTTCGCGGTCGTTGGCGTGAAGCTTCTTCAGGATCGCGCCGACGTGGCTTTTGACCGTCTTCTCGCTGAGCGAGAGGCCGTCCGCGATCTGGGCGTTGCGCATCCCGGCCGCGAGGCACTCGAGCACCTCGACCTCGCGGCGGCTTAGCTCCGCGAAGCGCCGCCGGTTCGCGAGGCCGGTTCGCGAAGCGCGGGCGAACTCCGCCATGACGCGCGCCACGAGGGCGGGCGAGAGGAAACCTTCGCCCGCACGGGCCATCCGCACCGCCTGGGCGATCTCCTCCAATCCCGCGTCCTTGAGCAGGTAGCCCATCGCCCCCGCCTTGATCGCGCCGAACACCCGCTCGTCGTCGCCGAACTTCGTCAGCACGACCACGGCGACGCCGGGAAAGAGCTTTAGGGTGCGGCGAATCAGCCCGATCCCGTCGAGGCGGGGCATCTCCAGGTCGGTCAGAACCACGTCGGGGTTCAGAACGCCCGCCTGCTGCAGGGCCGTCTCCCCGTCCCCCGTGTCCGCCACCACGTCGAACTCGGGCTCGAGGCGGAGCAGCTCGACGAGCGCCCGCCTCAGCCGCGCGTCGTCCTCGGCCACCAGGATGCGGATGCGGTCCATAGCGAAGAGGATACAAGGCGTGGGGAAGAGGAGAGGGCGGAAAAACGACGGACCGACCTCGGCTATCCTAACTCCCATGGCCTGGCCCATCACCGCGTTCGCCGACGAAATCGCGCCCGATCTGTCGACCCAGCTTCGCGTCCTGAAGGAACATCATGTGGGCGGGCTCGACCTGCGGAGCGTCGAGGGCAAGAACGTGCTGGCCCTCTCCGACGCGGAGGTCGACGAGGTCGGACGGGCGGTCGCGGACGCGGGGCTGACCGTACGGTGCGTCGGCTCGCCGGTCAACAAGGTCCCGCTGGAGGCCGGCCGGGCGGCGGAAGACGAGAAGCTCGCCCGTGCCATCGAGGTCGCAGGACGGCTCGGCATCCGGCGCATTCGGATCTTCACCCCCGAGGGCGACGACGAGGGGGCGGTCATGGCCTGGATGGAGGATCAGGTCCGGCGGGCCGAGTGCGCGGACGCGCTGCTCCTGGTCGAGAACGACGCCAAGTACTGGAGCGCCTACCCTCAGAACGCCAAGCGGCTGCTCCGCGACTTCGCCGGGCCGAACCTCATGGCCGCGTTCGACTTCGCCAACGCCCACCTGCTCGGAACGAGCGTCGAGGAGTGGTTCCCCTGGATCGTGCCGTACCTGGACACCCTGCACATCAAGGACGCGAAGGACGGCAAGGTCGTCCCCGCCGGTCAAGGGGACGCGGGCATTCCGATCGTCCTCCAATCCCTCTGGCGTGAGAACTGGTCCGGCGCCCTCACCCTGGAGCCGCACCTCGCCGCCGCCGGAGCGTTCGGCGGTTTTAGCGGCGAGGCCCTCTTCGCGGAGGCGGCGAACGCGCTGTACGGCGTCCTGGCGGGGCTCGAAGAGTGAGGTTCGGGATCGTCGGCTGCGGCGCGATCTATCCCACCCACGCCGACGCGATGGGCCCGATGCTCGCGGGCTTCTACGACGTCGTCCCGGAGCGGGCGCACGTCGCCGCCGAGCGGTACGGCGTTCCCGCCTACGCCTCGCTCGGCGAGCTTTGCGCCGCCGTCGATGCGGTGAGCGTGTGCGTCCCCAGCGGCCTCCACATGGAGGTCGCCCTCGCCTGCGCGCGGCTTGGCAAGCCCGTCCTGGTCGAGAAGCCCATCGATACGACGCTCGAAAAGGCCCGCGCCCTCGTCGAAGGCTGCCGCGCGGCGGGCGCTCCCCTGGGCGTGATCTCCCAGCACCGCTTCTCCCGCCAGATCCGCCGCCTGCGCGACGCCGTTCAGGGCGGCGAGCTGGGCCGGATGCTCTCGGGCGACGCGAGCGTCAAGTGGTACCGGACCCAGCGGTACTACGACTCGGGCGAGTGGCGCGGAACCTGGGCCCTCGACGGCGGCGGCTGCCTGATGAACCAGGGCGTCCACACCGTCGACATGATCGGGTGGATCATGGGCGGCGTCCACGCCGTCCAGGCCCAGGTCCGGACGGCGGCGCACGCCATCGAGGTGGAGGATCAGGCGAACGTGCTCGTGGAGTACCGGAACGGGGCGATCGGCGTCGTCCAAGCCTCGACCGTCTCCTATCCCGGCTTCGCGGAGCGGCTGGAGGTCGGCGGCGAGCACGGCACGGTCGTGATCGAGGGCGACCGGACGAAGGTCTGGCGCGTCGACCCCGAAAGGGCGAAGCTGGGCAAGTACGGCGACGGCGTGATGGGCCAGCCCACCCCCAACCTCCACCTCGCGGGAGCGGCGGAGTGGACCGAGGAGGACCCGACCGCCGACTGGGGCGTCCAGCACCGGCTCCAGATCGAGGAGTTCGCGGCGGCGGTCGAAGCGGGGCGCGATCCCTTCATCACCGGCGAGATGGCCCTGGAACCCTTGCGCTTCATCCTCGCCGTCTACGAGAGCGCCCGCGAGGGCGGCGTGAGGGTGGAACTATGAGGCTCGGGCTCTGCTGCAACCCTTCGGAAGGCGCCGCCGCCCTCGCGGCGGGCTACGACTACGTGGAATACCCGGCTTCGTCCACGGAACCGAGCGAGACGACGAACCTTTTCTTCCCCCCGGATGCGCGGCTCTACGAGGACGGTCTCGAGCGCGGCCTCGAAATCATCCAGGCCGCCGCCAAGCGGGGCGTCGCGCTGATGGTCCTGGGTAGCGGCGGCGTCCGTCGCGCGCCGGAAGGGATGGACGACGCGGACGTGCGCTTCGTCGACGTCGCCGCCGAGCTCGACCGCTTCGCGCAGACCCTCGGCCTGCGCGTCGCTCCCGAAAGCCTCAATCCGGGCGAGACGAACGTCGGAACCTCGCTTCCCGACCTCGCCCGCGCCCTCGCGGCCGCCGGCGCGCCGTACACCGCCGATTCGTACCACGCCCTCGTGGAGACCGACACCCCGGACGCCGATCTCGATTTCTGGCGCGAACAGATCCCCCTCAAACCCCTCCACGTCCACTTCGCGCCCTTCGACCGCTCCGTGCCGAAGGGCGACGAGCCCCCTCTGCTCGCGTTCTTCGCCCGCCTGCGCGAACTCGGCTACGACGGTCGCGCCAGCCTGGAGTGCCGACGCGAGGGCATCCCCGATCCCGCGCCGCTTCGGCGGCTGTTCGCCGAGGCGAACGCTCAAGGGTAAGGTTTTCCGATGCCCCTCGTCGATCTTCCCCTGGACGCTCTCCACACCTACGAGGGCCGCAATCCGCGCCCCGAGGATTTCGACGCCTACTGGGACCGCGCCCTCGCCGAACTGGACGCGACCGCCCCCGCGCCGACCCTGACCCCCGTTCCGCTTCCGGTCGATTGGGCCGAGGCGTTCGACCTCACGTTCACCGGCGTCGGCGGCGCGCGGATCTACGCCAAGCTCCTGCGCCCGAAGGGCAGGGCCGCTTGCCCCGCCGTGCTCCAGTTCCACGGCTACAGCATGAACTCGGGCGACTGGACGGACAAGCTGGGCTACGTCGCGAACGGGATGGTCGTGGCGGCGCTGGACTGCCGCGGCCAGGGCGGGCGGAGCGAGGATCCCGGCGGCGTTCGGGGCAACACCCTCAACGGCCACATCATCCGGGGCCTGGAAGACCACGAGGATCGGCTCTACTATCGGGGCGCCTTCCTCGACACCGCGCAGCTCGCCCGCGTCGTCATGGCGATGCCCGAGGTCGATCCGGCGCGGGTCGGCGCGATGGGCGGCAGCCAGGGCGGCGGCCTGACCCTCGCCTGCGCCGCCCTTGAGCCGCGCCTGAAGCGGATCGCCCCCTGGCACCCCTTCCTCTCCGACTACCAGCGCGTGTGGGAGATGGACCTCGACGTCGCCGCCTACGACGAGCTGCGCGCCTACTTCCGCCGCTTCGATCCGCGCCACCTCCGGCACGACGCGATCTTCCATCGCCTGGGTTACATCGACGTCCAGCACCTCGCCCCGCGTATCCAGGCCGAGACGCTCCTCACGACGGGCCTGATGGACACCGTCACCCCGCCCTCGACCGTTTTCGCCGCCTACAACAGGATCACGGCTCCCAAGCGGCTGTCGATCTACCCCGACTTCGGCCACGAGGGGCTGCCGGGCATGAACGACGAGAACTACGGGTTCCTGTGCGGACTCTAGCGCTCGTCCTGGCGAGCGTGCTCGCCCCGAGCCTCGCCCACGCCGACCCGATCGACAACCTGATCCGGGCCTCGATGGCGAAGGACCACATTCCCGGCGTGGCGGTCGGCGTGATCCGCGATGGCAAGCTCGTTGTGGCGCGGGGCTACGGCGTCGCCAACCTGGAGACCAACACGCCGGTCACGACCGACACCGTGTTCCGCATCGCCTCGATGAGCAAGCAGTTCTGCGCCGCGGCGATCCTGATGCTCGCCGCCGAGGGCAAGCTGAGCGTCGAGGATCCGGTCTCGAAGTGGGTAGACGGTACGCCGGAGGCGTGGAAGGACGTTCGCCTTCGCCATCTGCTCGGCCATCAGTCGGGCATCCACGAGATCAACGACGCGAAAGGCTACGACTTCCGGGACGACGACACGCCCGCCGAGCTTCTGGCGATCATGAAGGCCCCGCCGCTCGACTTCCGGCCGGGCGAGCGGTTCGCCTACTCCAACTCGAACTACGCGCTCCTGGGCTGGATCGTCCAGCGCGCCTCCGGACAGAGCCTCAAGGCGTTCGTCGAGTCGCGGATCTTCGCCCCGGCGGGCATGGCGAACGCCCGGTACTTCCGGCAGGACGACGTGATCCCGAACCGGGCGAACGCCTACCGCTGGCGGACGGACCATTACGAGAACGGCTGGCCCGAGCGCTCCGCCGCCCTCGACGGAAGCGGCGCGGCGCTGATGACCCTCGCCGACTGGGCGAAGTGGGACGCCGCCCTCGACGTCGGCGCGCCCGTCTCCAAGGCGATCCAGGCCCAGATGGGCACGGCGGGGACGTTGGTCGACGGCACGCGGTCGAAATACGGCTTCGGCTGGTACGACGACGGCGAGGGCCGCGTCCACCACACCGGCTCGACCTACGGCTTCACGAGTGCCTTCGTCCGGGACCCCAAGCGCCACCTGACCGTCGTCGTCTTCCGAAACGCCAACGGCGGCCCCGCGCTCGACATGGCGAAGGGCGTCATGGACGCCTACCTGAAAGGAAAGCCCTGAAAAACCGTCGCCCTATCCTCCGGGAGCCGCCTTTCCAAAGGCGACGCTTGGGAAGGGCTCAAGCTCCCGGAACGTTCCGAAGTCCGGGAGCTTGGATCGAAGCGCACGACGGCTTCGTATAGAACGGCTCCCGGACGATAGAAGGCTAAAGGAGAGGTCGGTTCTACTCCGAGACCGGCGTGAACTTCGGCCGCTGGGAGGGATCGCCCAGACGGGTAAGGTCGCGGCGGGCCATGCTCAGGATGCTCGACTGCTGGGCCAGCTTGCCCGCGATCTCCCGGAACGCCTCGCTCTGCGGACGGTCGGGGGCGGAGACGAGCGCGGGAACGCCCTGGTCGCCCGCGTCGCTCACCGAAGGATCGAGCGGGACCGAACCGAGGTAGGGCGTCTTCAGCGTCGTCGCGAGCTCCTCGCCGGTGGTGCCGGAGAAGATCTGGCTGACCGTGCCGCAGGTGGGGCAGACGAAGCCCGCCATGTTCTCGATCACGCCGAGGATCGGGGCGTTCAGACGCCGGAAGAGCCCGACGGACTTGCCCGCGATGTTCGCCGCGACGTGGTGCGGCGTGGTCACGATCACCACGCCGGTCAGGGGCGCGAGCTGGGCCAGGGACATCGGCGCGTCGCCCGTGCCGGGGGGAAGGTCCACGAGAAGGTAGTCGAGGTCGCCCCAATCGACGTCCTGAAGAAGCTGCTTGACCGTTCCCGCGACCATCGGACCGCGCCAGAGGACGGCCTGACCTTCCTCCATCAGAAAGCCGAGCGACATCATCTGGATGCCGAAGCGGAAGATCGGAACGATCTTGCCGTCGCGCGTGAAGGGCTTCTCGCCCTGGGCCCCCATCATCAGGGGGATCGAGGGGCCGTAGACGTCGGCGTCGAGGATGCCCACCTTCGCGCCGGTCTGGGCGAGGGCCACGGCGAGGTTGACGGTGACCGTGCTCTTGCCCACGCCGCCCTTGCCGCTCGCGATCGCGATACAGTTCTTCACGCCGGGAATCAGGTCGGCGCTCTCCGTGTTGCGCGTCCGCACCTGGGCGGTCATCTCCACGTCTACGCTCCCGACGCCTTCCAGCGCGGAGACCACGTCCACGCACTGTTGCTGGAGCTGCTCCTTGACCGGGCAGGCGGGCGTGGTGAGCTGGACCTTGAAGCGGACGCCTTCGCCCTCGATCGTGAGATCCTTCACGAAGTCGAGGGCGACGATGTCGCGGTGGAGGTCGGGGTCGACCACCTGGCGGAGGGCGTCCAGAACCTGGCTCTCGGTGACGGGCATCCGTCTAAGGGTACCGCTTCGACGCTGTATCGAAAGGCCCGCTCTAAGCGGGCTGGTGGCCCGCGCGGGCTCGCTTGGGCTCCTCGATCCATTGGGTCAGCGCGAAGACGGCGAACGTCAGGACCCCGGCGCCGACGAAGAGCCACTTGGCGCGCTCGACGTCCTGGAACCGGAGGATCCAGGGCGCGGCGAGCAAGCCCAGACCGGCGACGATCTCCACCCCGCCGTGGACCCGGAAGGGAATAAGGCGGAAGGGCGCGGTGGGCGTGTTCGTCAGCATGGCGAACACGAAGTAGCCGATCGCGATCCCGTAGCAGAGCGTCGCGGGAAGGCCGTCGAAACCCAAAAGGGGCGGCGCGGCTCCCATCGCGAGGCAGAACAGAACGTCGACGACCGTGTGGCGGGCGGGGGTTAGAGGCTTCACGGCTCTACGACCCGCCGTCCTAAGAGGCGGTTCGCCTCGAGTTCCTTGGACTTTTCAGAAGCCCGCGTCGCGCGCCGCCGTCTCGCCCGCGACGTAGCCCGTGGCGAACGCGGCCTGAAGGTTGTAGCCGCCGACCGGCCCCGCCACATCCAGCACCTCGCCGCAGAGGTAAAGCCCCTGGACGAGCCGCGAGCGCATCGTCTGGGGATCGACCTCGTCCAACGCGACCCCGCCCGCCACCACCTCGCCCTTCTCCAAGGGCACCGCCCGCACCGGACCGAGCGGCCACGCCTTGAGCACGTTCGCGAGCCGGTTGCGCGCCTTCTTCTCCAGCCGCGAGAAGGGGGTCGCCGGGTCGATCTCGGCGGCCTTGAGAAGATCGGGGACGAGCCGCTCGGGAACCTTGCCGTCGAGAGCCGACGCGACGAGGCGACGGGGATGCGCGTTGCCGTAGGCCAGGATCTCCGCCGTCAGCGCCTCGAAGGTCGTGTCCGGCAGCAGGTCGGCCTCCAGGGTCGCCTCGCCCTCGTCCTGCCGCTCCGCGACGATCCGTGAAACCCCGAGCGCGGCGGGTCCGGAAACCCCATGGTGCGTGAACAGCAGGTCGCCGCTCCAGCGCGCGACCTCCTTCCCGTTCAGGCGCGCCCGCAGGACGGGGCCGCGCAGGGCGATGCCCGACCGCTCGGCATGGCCCTCTTCCAAGCGCAGGTAGACCGGCGCGAGCGCGGCGCGGGGCTTCACGACGGTGTGGCCGAGCTGCGCCGCCCAGGGCCAGCCGTCGCCGGTGGTGCCGCTGTTGGGATAGCTGCTTCCGCCCGTGGCGAGGATCACGCGCGAACACGCCAGCAACCCCTCGCCTCTACGGGAAGCGGAGGCGGAAGGCTCCGCCGTGAGCACCTCGTTCAGCAGCGCCTTCGCCCCGAATCCCGCCCCTTTCCGGTAGCCCTGGTTCCGCTCGTAGGCCGCCCCCGTCTGAACCCCCACGATTCGTCCCTCCTCCGCGACGATCCGCTCGACCGGCGTCTCCAGCAGCGTCTCCACGCGCGCCTCGTCCAGGTAGCCCCGCAGGATCTCGACCACGTCCTTGGCGGTCTGGTCGACGGGGAAGACGCGTCCGTCGTCGCGCGTGTAGACCCGCAGCCCCCGGTCGGTCATCAGCTTGACGATCGCGTCGTTCCGCAGGCGGTAGCAGGCGGGGCGGATAAAACGGGCCTCGTTCGGTCGGAACGCCTTCAGGACGTCCTCGATAGGACCCGCGTGGGCGACGTTGCACTTCCCGCCGCCGGAGATCAGGATCTTGGTGCCGATCCGGTTCGTCTTCTCGACCAGGGCCACCCGCGCCCCGAGGGAGGCGGCTCGCCACGCGGCGAAGATTCCCGCCGCTCCCGCGCCGACCACGACCACGTCGGGATTCATCCCTCTATTGTGGCTCGCGCGCCACGATCTCGAACGTCAGCGCGCCAGAAGCCAGCGCGACGCCTGGGGCCGCCAGTCCTGTGCGGAGCCGGGAGCGCCCAGGCCGAAGCCGTGCGGACCGTGCTCGATGCAGTGCAGCTCGAACGGGACGCGGTGCTCGGAGAGGGCCTTGGCGTAGGCGAGCGAGTTGCCCACCGGCACGACCGTGTCGTCGACGCCGTGCACGAGGAAGGTCGGCGGGGTGTCGAGGCTGACCCGGTCCTCGTTGGAGAGGGCGTCCACGAGGTAGGGATCGGGGCTGGGGCCGAGGAGGCTCGTCCGGGACCCCGCGTGGGCGAGGGGATCGTGGAACGAGACGACCGGGTAGATCAGGAGCGCGAAGTCGGGCCGCTCGGCGTGGTCGCCCCAGTGGGTGCTGGCGGTCGAGGCGAGGTGGCCGCCCGCCGAGAAGCCGAGGATGCCCACTTTGTCCGGGACCACGCCCCAGGCGGCGGCGTTCGCCCGAACGAGACGGATCGCGGCGTGGGCGTCGTCGAGGGGGGCGGGGTGGCGGTTCGGGGCGACGCGGTAGCGCAGCACGAAGCCGCGCAGACCGAGCGACTCCATCCAGTGGGCGACCGGCTCCGCCTCGTGGGGCGCGAGCCCGACGTAGCCGCCGCCGGGAAAGACGATGCACGCGGGACGCGGGGCCATGCCGCCCGCGCCGACGTCGGTGAGGGTGGCCCCGGAGGGAAGGGTGTGGGTGGTCATGGGGATCGAGGTCGTTAGGGAGCGTCCGTCCGGAAAGAGACCGCCGGCAGGCCGGCGCGGTTGACGAGGTTCACGTCGGGGTTGTCGGCCCAGGCGTAGCGGACGGCGGTCGGGTGGGCGACGCCGCCCGCGCGGAGGACCACCGTCGAGCCGTCGATCGTCGCGTCGGCCCAAGCCCACCGTCCGTCCGCGCCCGCGATCTGGAACGCGCGGGGAGCCGCGCCGTCGGTTGTGACGAGGGCGCCGTTGCGGAAGGTCACGCGCACCGAATCGCCCACGACCGCCATCCCCGAGAAGCTCGGCCCTTCGTAGACCACGGGCTGGCCGTAGGTCCGGGCGAGGGCGTTCAGCGCGAGACGGCGGCCCACCTCCCGCTTGTTCTTCGGATGGATGTCCCCCGCCTCGCCCAGATCGATCGCGAGGGCCATGCCCGTGTTCGGCAGGGCCAGCGTCTTCGTCTGGGCCTCGCGAAGCTCCGCCCACGGCGACTCGCCCGGCTCGGGCTTGCGGGCCATGTAGTTCGCGAGTTGGACGAAGTAGAACGGGAACGGCCCCTCGCCCCAGCGCGCTCGCCAGTCGCGGATCATCGTGGGGAACAGCTCGCGGTACTCCGTCGCCCGGTCCGCGTTGCTTTCGCCCTGGTACCAGATCGCCCCCTTGATCCCGTAGGGGACGATCGGGGCGATCATCGCGTTGTAGAGGACGCTCGGCACGTTCGGGTTGCCCACGCCGAACGGCCGCTGGGGAATCTGGACCTTGGGATCCAGCGCCCGCTCGATCCTGAACCGCCACGTTCCGTCGAGGGGGATCGAGGCGCCGCCGTCCGCGAGGGAGAGCCTCATGCCCGAAACCGGCCCCGTCAGGCCGCCCGGCCCCGCCCCGTCGAAGACGCGGATCGCGAGCACGTTCCTGCCCGCGCGCACGATCCCCGGTGAGATCCGGTAACGGCGAGGCGTGCTGTAGTCGCCGTTGTCGTCTTCGGCGCTCGTGCGTCCCACCCGAACCCCGTTGAAGTAGGTCGTGTCGTAGTCGTCGATCGGGCCGAGCTCCAGGACGAGCTCCTTCATCGTCCAGTCGGCGGGAAGGTCGACCGTCTTGCGGTACCACGCGGCGCCGTCGAACTCCGGCGGCAGGAGCGTCCCGGCGGGGACGGCGTCCCAGGCGGAATCGTCGAACCCGAGGGTCTGCCAGCTCTGCATCGCGCCCTCGTTGTTCGCGCCGTGCTTGAAGTTGACGAAGTCGCCCATCGCCCGTTTGTAGGCGGCCATCTGCGCCGGGTAGTCCTTCTGCGCGGCGTCCACCGCGTCGACGTGATGCTTCAGCGCGGGCCGCGCGGCGAGAGCCCCGCGGGACGTCCAGGCCTCGGCGGGCGTCCCGCCCCAGCTCGTGTGCACGATGCCGACGGGAACGCCCAGCTTGCGGTTCAGCTCGCGGGCGAACGACAGGGCGACGGCGGAAAAACGGCCGATCGTGTTCGGGGTCGCGGATTCCCACCGCCCCTTGAGGTCGTCCAGCGGCGCGGCGGCGGTCGCCTTCTCGACGGTGAACATCCGCACGTCGCCCTTGGCCTCGCTCTGGGCGCGGGCGAAGTCGTCGGCCCCGGACTCGGGGAACTCCATGTTCGACTGTCCGGAGGCGATCCAGACCTCGCCGCTCAGGATGTCGCGGGCGGAGACGGTCTCCCCGCTGCTGGACGCCGTGAGGACGTAGGAGCCGCCCGGTTTCAGGGGCTTCATCCGGACGATCCAGCGGCCGCTCGCGTCGGCGGTCGCGCCCGCGCGCTGTCCCCCGACCTCGACGTTCACGAACGCGCCGGGCGCCGCGAAGCCGAACACCGGCACGTCGATCCCCCGCTGCACCACCGCGCCGTCTGTGAAGAGAGGGCTGAGTCGCAGGGTCGGCGCCTTCGCCAGGATCGGAAAGGGGAAGAGCATAGCGGAAGGATACTGGGTCGTCAAGCATGACGGGGCGGCTTTCCGGCTGCCCCCGCCGCTAGCGCTGTCCGGCCTGGAGCCAGCGGCGCACGGGCGACTCCTCCTGCTCGCGCAGGAAGCCGTACGCCCAGTCGTCGCCGCGCAGGTAGCGCATGATGTCGTGCGGCAAGGCCCGGATCTCCTCCTCGGTCGGCTCGGGGATCGCATCGTCCTCGCGAAGGTCGAGGATCTGGGCGCCGTCGGGAAACTCCTGCCGCAGGGCCTCGATCACCGTCACGGAGGTGGCGTCCGGCACGAAGCGGTCGGCGCCGTGGTCGTCGAGGGCCAGCACGATCCGGTCGGCCCCGAAGATCGCCTCGTGGGGATCGGCGGTGGAGAGAAGCCGGTGCGGGGTCTTGTTCAGCGTGAACAGGTACCGGGCGAACAGGTCGAACAGGTCGAGCCGCTCGGGATCGGGGTCCCAGAACGTGATCTCCAGGGGCTGTTCGCCGAAGTAGCACGCGAGCCCGCCGCAGATCGTGGGACCGTACCGAAGGCTCGCCGCGCCGAGCACCGTCAGCCGTTCGGGCTCCATCCGTATGAGGATACACCCCTAGGGCCGGTGGCTAGGACCCGACCGTCAGGCCCGGCGCGATCTCGGGCCGGAGGAACCGGCTGTAGCCGTCCCGCCTCAGGGCGGCTTCCAGCGCGTCGGCGTTCGGGGTGAGCGCGATCACCGTGCCGCCGAGGCCCGCCCCCGCGAGCTTCGCCCCGAGCGCCCCGTGCGCCTTGCACCGGGCGATCAGGGCGTCGATCGCCTCGCCCGAGCCGCCGAGGGCGGCGATCATCCGGTGGTTCAGATCCATCGCGTAGCCCAGGCCCTTGAGGTCGCCCGCCTGCAGATCCCGGGCCCCCGCGTCGGCCATGTCCGGGAGGGCGCTCATCGCGGTGCGGACGTGCTTGTCGCCCCGCAGCCAACGCTCGACCATCGGACCGTGCACGGAGCCGCTGAGCCGCTCGACCCCGGTCGTGATCAGGAGGAAGGGAAGCGGCGCCTCGATCGTCCGTGAGGTGGGCAGGGGGCCGGAATCCTCGGGACCCTTGCCCGCGAAGTCCATCAGCCGCAGTCCGCCCAGAACGATCATCAGGGCGTCCTGGTAGCCGCAGACCACCTTCTCGCGCTCGATATCGCGGATGCGCATCGCCAGCTCGACGTCCGGTGTGACCGTCTCGCCGCGCGCCTGCATCAGGCACGCCGCCGTCGCCGCGAGGAGCGCCGTCGATCCGCTCAGGCCGCTGGAGCGCGGGATGTCGGTGGTCCACTCGACGCGGATCGGCCCCGCGACGGGGAAGTGGGCGAAGGCGAGGTCCCATAGGGTGCGGTCTTCGGGAAGGCTCTCGTCCTCGCCCAGCACGATCCGGCACGTCGCCCGGGCCCCGAGCGAGCAGGAGAGCACCCGCCCCCCGTACAGGTCGCTCGGGTTGCCCACGATGCCGCACCGGCCGGGAGCCGAGGCGACGAAGGTCGGCGGCCCGCTCGGCTCCGGGACCTCGACCGGCGCGGCCTCAAGGATCGCCTCGGGCGGAGGGGCCGCCGCGGCTTCCGAAACCGGCTTTTCGGGTTTGCGCTTCCAGAACATCAGAGTTCGACCCGCTCGTACAGGCCGTCGAGGGCGATCGGGCGTCCGAGCACGGTGAACTCGCCCTGGGTGAACGTCTCGTAGCTCCAGCCGTCCTCGGTACGGAGATACCGCTCGACCCTCCGCGCGCTGCTGTCCACGAGGAAGATCTCGCGCATCGACGGGATCGCGCGGTAGGCGTCGAGCTTGTGGTCCCGGTCGTAGCTCTCGGTTCCCTTCGAGAGGATCTCGAACACGACGGCGGGGTTCGTCACCGCGTCCAGCGTGCCGTAGCGCCGCTTCTGGAGCGGCTCGGCGAGGACCGTCGCGTCGGGATAGAAACCGATGTCGCCGTCGACGTTCGTGACGGTCTGGTTGGAGGTGAAAACCTCGCACTCCGTCCTCCGGAACGCATCCTGCAGGACGTAGACGAGGCTGGTCTCGATCCGGTTGTGCGAGGTCGAGCCACCGGGCGTCGCGACGTTGTGGAGCCGCACCTCGCCCCGGTAGTACTCGTGCTTCAGCTCCTGGCGGCTCTCCCACGCCAGGAACCGCTCCAGGGTCATCGCCTGCTGGACGGCCATGGCCCTATTCTACGGTCTCATCCTTTGAGGGTGCTTCGCAGCGCCTCTTCCAGCCCCGGATGCTTCCACTTGAAGCCCGCCTTCTGGGCCGCCACCGGGCAGGCGCGCTGGGAGGCGAGCGCCGCCTCGGGGTCGGGACCCGCGATCTTGCCCACGACCCCCAGCATCCCCTTGCTCGCCGGAATCCCGAACGGACGGCCCAGGACCCCGCGCAGGGTCTGCATAAAGGTCGAGTTGAGGCTCGGCGCGGGGCCGCAGGCGTTGACCGGACCGGTCACGTCGTGCTCCAAGAGGAAACGAACCAGGGCGGTGTGGTCGTCCAGGTGGATCCAGGGCATCCAGTGGTGGCCGTCCCCCTGGACGCCGCCGAGGAACAGCTTGGTGAGGCGCGCGAGGGGCTTGAGGGCGCCGCCGTTGCGCCCGAGAACGATGCCGGTCCGTAGGGCGACCCGACGGGTGTTCGGAAGATTCTCCTGGGCCAGCGCGCTCTCCCAGACCTTGCAGATGTCGGCGAGGAAACCCACGCCCGGCTCGGAACTCTCGTCAAGCATCTCCGCCCCGCGCGAGCCGTAGTAGCCCGTCGCGCTCGCGTTGATCCAGACCTTGGGTGGCCGCTCCGCCCCCTCGATCGCCTGCCCCAGAAGGTACGTCGGCTGGACGCGCGACTCCTTGATCTCCCGCTTGTACTCGTCCGTCCACTTGCCCGTGACGGGCGAGCCGCAGTAGTTCACCACCGCGTCCGCCCCGTCGATCTCGTCGGCCCAGCGGTCCATCCGCAAGCCGTTCCACGTCACGGGCTTCGCCCCCTTGATCGGCTCGCCATGACGCACGAGCGCGACGACCTCGTGGTCCTTGAGCGACTCGATCAGCGCCTGCCCCAAAAAGCCCGACGCGCCCGCGACCACGATCTTCATGCTCTCACCCTCGTTGCGACCTTATGCCTCATTGCTAAACCTCTTGGACAACGCCAGAAAGGTCTACGACGAGCCTCGTGTCACAATCGTCAGGACATGGCGCGCAAGATCGCGGTTCTCCCCGGCGACGGAATCGGCCCCGAGGTGACGGCGGAGGCCGTCAAGGTCCTGAAGGCGACGGGAGCCGCCTTCGAGTTCGAGGAGGCCCTCGTCGGCGGCGCGGCCTACGACGACGGCGGCCACCCCCTCCCTCCCGCCACGCTCGACCTGTGCCGCGCCTCGGACGCGGTCCTGTTCGGCGCCGTCGGCGGGCCGAAGTACGATGCGATCCCCGACCCGCTCCTTCGGCCCGAGCTCGGCGCCCTCCTGCCCCTGCGGCGCGAGCTGAACCTCTACGCGAACCTGCGCCCCGCGAAAACCCCCTCCGCCCTCGCCGCCGCCTGCCCGCTCAAAGGCGTCCACCGGGTCGACTTCGTCGTGGTGCGCGAGCTGACGGGCGGCCTCTACTTCGGCGAAAAGAGGCGAGAGGCGGACTGGGCGAGCGACCTGTGCGTCTACACCCGCATGGAGATCGAGCGGATCGTGCGGCTGGCGTTCACCGTCGCCCGGGGCCGGAGCGGGCGCCTCCTGAGCGTCGACAAGGCCAACGTGCTGGAAACCTCCCGGCTGTGGCGCGAGATCGTGAACGAGATCGCCAAGGAGAACCCCGACGTCAGCCTCTCGCACATGCTGGTGGACAACTGCGCGATGCAGATGATCCGCGACCCCGGCGCGTTCGACGTGATCGTCACCGAGAACCTGTTCGGCGATATCCTCTCCGACGAGGCCGCCATGATCACCGGCTCCCTGGGCCTTCTCCCCTCGGCCAGCCTGAGCGACGGCAACTTCGGCCTCTACGAACCCATCCACGGCTCCGCCCCCGACATCGCGGGCCAGGGCCGCGCCAATCCCATCGCCGCGATCCTGAGCGCCGCGATGATGCTCCGCCACACCTTCGGGGAAGAGGCCCTCGCCCTGCGGATCGAGCGCGCCGTCGACCACGCCCTCCTCGCGGGCCTGCGCACGCCCGACATCTTCGAGAACGGCACCTCCCTCGTCAGCGCCGCCGCGATGGGCGACGCCGTGGCCTTCAAGCTCAAAGCCGCCGCCTAAGGGTTCGGGAGTGCGGTATCTCGCTCCCGCACTCCCGAAAAGGTTCACAATAGGGGCATGATCACCGTCGTCGGCGGGGGCTTCGCCGGAGTCGAGGCCGCGTGGGCCGCCGCGGAGCGCGGCGTGGCCGTGCGCCTCTACGAGATGCGCCCCGTGCGCAACACGCCCGCCCACACCACCGACTTCCTCGCGGAGCTCGTCTGCTCCAACTCCCTCAAGTCCAAGTCGCCCACCTCGCCCGCCGGTCAGCTCAAGGCGGAGATGCAGGCCCTCGGCTCCGTCGTCCTGAAGACCGCCTACGAGCACGAGGTGCCCGCCGGGCAGGCCCTCGGCGTCGACCGCGACGCCTTCGGGACCGCCATCACCGAGCGCATCGCCGCCCATCCCCTCATCGAGCTGCGCCGCGAGGAGTTCACCCCCGCCGACCTCGAAGCCCTGCTCGCGAAGGGCGAGATCGTGATCCTCGCGACCGGGCCCCTCACCTCGCCCGAGATCGCCGACTGGCTCGCGCGGGCGACCGGACGGACCCACCTCTACTTCTACGACGCCGTCTCCCCCACCGTGGACGCCGCCTCCCTCGACCGGAGCGTCGTGTTCGCCCAGAGCCGCTACGACAAGGGCGAGGGCGACGACTACCTGAACTGCCCCTTCGACAAGGAGGAGTACCAGGCCTTCGTGCGCGAGCTGGTCGCCGCCGAGCGCGCCCCCATCCACGCCTTCGAGGCGGGCGGCAAACGCGACGCCCCCGAGGAGGAGAAGGAGGAGGCCCTGCTCGAGAAGATCAAGTACTTTTCCGGCTGCTCCCCCATCGAGGTCATCGCCGAGAAGGGCGAGCGCTCCCTCGCCTTCGGCAACTTCAAGCCCGTCGGACTCACCGACCCCCGCACCGGGCGCCGCCCCTGGGCCGCCCTCCAGCTCCGCCCCGAAAACCGGGAGATGACCCTCTACAGCCTCGTCGCCTGCCAGACGCGGCTCAAGTGGGGCGAGCAGAAACGGGTGTTCGGCATGGTCCCCGGACTCGGGAACGCGGAGTTCGTCCGCTTCGGCGTGATCCACCGCAACACCTACCTGGAGGCCCCGCACACCTTGGAGCCGTGGCTCGAACTGAAGGGCCACCCCGGCCTCTTCGTCGCGGGCCAGCTCACCGGCGTCGAGGGCTACGTCGAGAGCGCCGCGTCGGGCCTCTACGCCGGGATCGAGGCCGTGCGCCGCACGCGCGCCCAGGAGCCCTGCCCCCCGCCCCGCCCCTGCGCCTACGGCTCGCTCGCCGCCCACCTCCAGGACGCCACCCCCCGCGAGTTCGCCCCCATGAACATCAACTGGGGCCTCTTCCCCGAGCCCGAGGTCGCCAACCCCCGCGACAAGGACCTGCGCCGCAACGCCAAGCTCGAAGCCGCCCACGCCGCCTTCGCGGAGTGGCACGCGCGCCTGGAACCGTAGGTTCCTCGGTGTCCGCCCAAGGGGCGGACGCCTCAGCGGCCTCGATCCTTCCGGGGACTTTTCGGCAATCGCTCCCGGACGGAGCGGGGCAGGGGAACGATGCCGAGCGCGCTGAAAACGACGAGGATCAACATCGTCCCGCCTCGCACGAGCCCGAAGAGGGGCGAGGGCATCGGCATCCCCAGCCCTGCGGGTAGATAAAGGCACGACAGGCCGACGAACAGGATCAGGCAGAGCGCCGGAAACCGCCGCCGCACCGCGAGGCCCCGTTGCAGCAGTTCCGGATGCATCGACGAGGGCGGCAGGATCGTCTCCGAGGTGATCGCGTCGGGCAGGGCCTCGATGCGGGCGAGCGTCATCTCGGCGCGGAACTCCGGCGCGAGGGGAACGATCCCCACCGTCGTCTCGAACACCCTGGCGGAAAGCTGGGGCGCCCGCAACAGCGTCTGGAGCGCGGGCAGGGGCGGGGCCGGAGCCAGCATCGCGCGAGGCAGCACGAACGACACCGTCCGCCCGACGAAGCCGAACCCCCCCTTCTCGAACCACAGGATCCCCACGTCCCAACCCAGGAGCGCGCCGTCGTGCCGGAACTCGACCATCACCGCCTTCTCGTCCGGGCCGTGCGGAACCTCCTGCGACCGCAGGCGCGTGGGCGGTTCGCTGGGCCAGCGATGCCGACGGATCGTCCCGGCCGCCGCGAAGGCGGCCACGATCCCCAGCCAAGGGCCGTCCGGCCCCAGAAAGCCGAACGATCCGGCCACCCCCAGCGCGACGACCCCGCCGACCGCCCAGAGGGTCCACCGCCGGGGAAGCGGCCGCAATCCCGGAAGGCGCCCCGTCCAGAGGGCGATGGGCGTCAGGACGCCTCCACCGACGCGGCGCTCTCGGCGGCGGCGATCCGACGAAGAACCGCCCGATCCGAGTCCTTCAGAGCCCCCAAAAGCCAGAGGACCGGGATCATCAGCGCCAGGACGTACAGGAAGGGGAACCCAGCCCAGGCGAGGAGGGCGAGGACGAGGGTGGCGAGCGTCGCCTGAAGACTCGTAGGCCCTGACCACGGACGGCGGATAAGGCCGGGACGGGGCCCGAGGGGTGGGTACTGGCTTTCTCCGCCCGAGAGGCGGTTCCGGCGCAGACGGACCAGTTCCACGTCGAGGACCGCCTCGTCCCGGCCCATCGTGCGTCCCGCCACGCCCAGGATAAAGACGCGCACCACGACGCGGCGCGACGGGTGGACGAGATAGAACGAGTCCTCCAGGTCTCGCCCCTCCGCCGAGAGACGGGGCAGCAGATCCTTCGAGAAGACCCGGAACGAGGTCGCCCGACCGCTGAACCACACGGCGTCCGCGTCGAAGCCCAGGGCGCCGTCGTCCCAGCCCGTCATAACGCCGTCCTGCACGATGAGAATGCGTACGGGGATCGCGTCGCCGGTGGTTTCCAAAAGATCGCCGGTCTGCGCCGCTTCGGCGGTAAAGGTCGGGCGCGGGACGCGCCAGGCGCCCTGCGTCACCCCTCTTCCTCCCGCGCGATGCGATCCAGCTCCTCGCGCCGGAACCCTCCCGACCAAGCGGAGGGAAACACGCCCGTCGCGTAGACCATCCCCAGGAAGGCGGGCACGAAGAAGGCTTGGAAGAACAGGGCGACGATGGTCGTGACGAGAAGGGCGACCCAAACCACGAGCCGGAGTCTCTGAGAGGGAAGGGGCCGCACGAGGCCCGGGCGAGGCACGAGGGGCGGATACTGGCTCGCCGTCGTCGACTCCCGCCGTTGGCGTAGCCGAACGATCTCGTCGGCGATGGCCTGCGAACTCTCCCAATCCCGAAAACCGCCCTGCGCGATGGGCGCCACGTCGATCCAGATTCGGCGGGTGGGATGCCTTAAGGCGAGGGTCCGCCCGTCCGGAATCCCGACGTTCGCCCGGAGCCCCGACGGCGGCAAGAGGTCGGCGGCGGCGATCCGAAACGAGCACGCCCGCCCGCTGAACCAGACCGCGTCCTCCTCGAAGCCCAGCGCGCCGTCGTCCCAACCCGTCCGAACGCCCTCCTGCATGACGGTGACGCGCACTGGAAACGCTGCCGATCCCTCCTCGACCAGCCCGTCGAGCAGAGCGCGTCGGGGAGACGAGGTCGGGTGCGGAACTCGCCAGATACCGCGCGAGGGAAGGGGAAGCGGCATGGGAACGGGTCTCTCTGCCTTTTACCCGTTCCTCCCTCTCGTCTCTAGGCCGCCCGAAGCGTGAGGTGCGTCACCTCGGGACGGCACCAAAAACGGATGTGCTTGATCGAACACACGCCGCGCGTCACGTAGACCCGGTGGCTGCGTCCCTCCACGAGTCCCTCGCGGAACTTGTTGCCGTACTTGCTCGGGATGTGGGGCGCCGGGCCGAACGGCACGCGCACCTCGCCCCCGTGCGTGTGGCCCGAGAGCTGAAGGTCGATCCGCACGGGCCACACCTGGTCCTCCGCCACGTCCGGATTGTGCGAGAGCATGATCCGGGGCACGTCCTCGGGCACCCCCGCGAAGGCGGCCACCGGGTCGACGAGGCCGTACCAGAGGTCCCCCACCCCCCCGAGCGCGAGCGTGTCGTTCCCGCGCCGCAACAGACGGTGACGGTTCTCGACGATCTCGATGGGCGTGTTCCGCGCGAGCTCGCGGCGCAGCCCCTCGACGTCGTGCAGCCGGTGGTCGTGGTTGCCCAGGGTGCCGACGATCCCGTCCCGCGCCCGCAGCCCGTCGAAGAGGCCGCGCAGATCGGGCACGGTCCCGCTGGGACTGTTGTCGCACAGGTCGCCCGGCAGGGCGATCAGGTCGGGCTCGAACGCGTTGGCCCGCCGGATCGCCCGTTCGACGACGCGGCGGCTGCTGAAGTGCGGCCAGTGGACGTCCGACAGGAGAGCGATCCGGTAGCCGTCGAACCCCGCCCCGAGCCCCCGGATGGGGACCTCCACCCGCTCGACGTCGATCCAGTTGGGCTCCAGGCCGTACGCGTCGGCCCCGACGGCGAGAATCCCGAGGCCCAAACCTCGTTTGATCAGCTTGCGTCGGGAGAGCTTCGGATCGGCCACGCAAGGATCAAACCCGTCCCGCCGCCGGGAGTTCCCGGTAGGCCTACCGGAACGTGACGGCCCCTAGGACCCGCTCGACCGGCGCGAGGCACTCGCGATCGGTGCAGGGCTGGTACGTGACCACGATCTCCAGGTCCGCGCCCGACTCGCCCGGCGGGAGCGTGACCGTCACCGGGATCTCGACCCGGCCCACGTAGCCGACGCCCGACTCCTCGGGATACGCGACCTCCGCCTTCAACGGACGCACCGTCACGCGGGTCGGCGTCAGCCAGCGGGCGGGCGGCTGCGGCCCGTTCACGTGCAGATCCTCCGGCAGGTCGAGGACGACGGTAAAGGTCGCCCGTCCGTCGGAACCCGCCTTGACCTCCGCGCTCACGAGAGAGAGCCTGGGCTGGGCGGGCGCGACCGGCGGAGCCGACACGATCGGCTCCTCGCCCGCGAGCGAGAGAAGGGGAAGCGCCGCCGCGTAGAGCCCCTCCGTCGCGGCGGGCGCCCGCTCCATCAGGCCGAGCAGCGCCGAGACCAGCCGCTCCGCCCGCTCGGTCTCGCCCATCGCGACGAGCACGCGCAGGGCGAGGGCGTTCGCGCTCGGAACCGGCTGGTCGAAGGCGGGCCGGGTGCGCCCGAAAAGGGCCTCGTGCGCCTCGGACGTCGCGAAGTAGGCCCCGGTGGCGGGATCCTCGAACGCCGCGATCATCGCTTGGCCGAGCCGACGGGCCTCCTCGGTCCAGCGCGTCTCGCCCGTAAGTTCGCCCAGCTTGAACAGTCCGTCCGCAAAGGCGGCGACGTCCTCCAGGTAGGCGTCGCCTTGGGGCTCGCCGCGGACGATCGTGTGCGGAAGCCGCCCATGGGCGCGCTCGGCCCGAAGGATCGCGTCCGCCGCCCGCGCGGCGGGCTCGGCGAGGCCCGCCTCCGCGAGGGCGCCGATGGTCAGGCCGTTCCAGCCCACGAGGGCCTTGTCGTCGAGCCCCGGACGCGGACGGGACGCCCGGCGGACGAGCAGCGCGTCCAGCTCCTCGTCGAGGTCGCCTCCCACGTCCTGAAGCAGGTGCAGGATGTTCTTCCCGGTCAGGCGGCCCGTCGCCTCGTCGTGGAAGTTGCCCTCGGGGCGGGCGCCGAACGCCTCGGCGACGCGGGGCGGCAGCTCCTCCATGTCCCACACGTAGAACGCCCCCTCCTCCATGTGGCCGTGCTCGTCGGGCGAGTCGGCGTCGAGCGCGCTGTAGAAGAGCCCCTCCGCAGACGTCATCTCGCGGGCGAGCCAGGTGACGATGCCTCCCGCCGCGCGGGCGAAAAGGTCGGCGCGAGGCGGATCGATCTCGCTCGCGATCGCCGCCGCGTGGGCGAGGTTCCCCAGCATCAGCGCGTTGTCGTAGAGCATCTTCTCGAAGTGGGGAAGCAGCCACTGGCCGTCGGTGCTGTAGCGGTGGAAGCCGCCGCCCACGTGGTCGTGGATGCCGCCCAGGCACATCGCCTCCAAGGTGACGAACGCCATCGCCAAGCCCGCTTGCCGCTCCTCGTCGGACGCCGGCTCGCTCAGGGCGTACGTCGTCAAGAGATCGAGCGCGGTGTGGGGCGGAAACTTGGGCGCGGGGCCGAAGCCGCCGAACTCGGGATCGAACGACTCCGTCTGCGCCTGGACGGCGGCGCCGTAGAGGCTGGGATCGAGGACCCCGCCCGCAGGCGGGTGAGCGGCCGCGAAGTAGGTCGCGAGCTCGCCGCCGATCTGGGACGCCTGCGCGTCGACCTCGTCCCGCCGCTCGCGCCAAGCCTTGGCGAGCGCGTCGAGCACCTGGGTGAACTGCGCCTTCGGCCAGTAGGTGCCGCCGTAGAACGGCTTGCGGTCGGGGGTGAGGAACACGGACATAGGCCAGCCGCCCCGTCCCGTCGCCATCTGCACGAACGCCATGTACGCCTCGTCCACGTCGGGCCGCTCCTCCCGATCCACCTTCACCGCGACGAAGGACGCGTTCAGCTTCGCCGCGACGCCCACGTCCTCGAACGAGTCGTGGGCCATGACGTGGCACCAGTGGCAGCTGGAGTAGCCCACGCTGAGGAAGACGGGCTTGTCCTCCCGCCGCGCCCGCTCGAACGCCTCGTCGCCCCAGGGCGCCCAGTCGACCGGGTTGTCCGCGTGCTGGCGCAGGTAGGGGGAGGTGGCGTCGGCGAGACGGTTGGGCACAAAAGACTCTACGGGGCGAACCTTGGCGCGGGCGGCGGGGTCTTTGAGGGGCGATGCGGCGTTGGGCCCCCTATCTCTGGTACGCGTTTATCTTCGCGAGCTCCTGCAAGACCGTGAACGGCGACACGATCGACAAGGGCATCCGCGATCGAATGCCAGGCGCGAAAGGCGATCGCTGGTCGAAGGTCTGGCGGAAGATGTGGTGGCTTCCCGTCAAAGGCTGGCACGCGACGGAGTTCGGCATCCTCTACGCCCTTTTCCGCCACGCCGGGAAGACTCGCGAGGAAGCCCTTTTCATGGTCTCCCTCGCGGCCGCCCTGGACGAGTACCACCAGACCTTCGTCGAAGGCCGCACGGGCACTCCCCGCGACGTGCTGATCGACATGGGCGGCGCCCTCGCCGCCGTCGGCATCGAAACCCTGATCGAGCCGAAGTCGGCCCTCGACGCCCTCCCCCTGCCCCGACGCTAGAACGGTCCTCCGGGACCGTCCCCGAACGGGCGTCGCACACGTTTCCCGCAGAATTCGGGCGACGCGCCGCCGCGAGGGCGGTATCCTCCCCGCCGGGATGAAAAAGCTTTGGGGCGGGGCGTTCGGTTCGGACTCGGAGGCGCTCGTCGACGCCTTCGGCCAGACGATCGACTCCGACCTGACGTTCTGGCAGGAGGACCTCGCGGGCTCGATGGCCCACGCGCGCATGCTCGGGGCGACGGGCATCCTGACCCGCCGCGAGGCCGACACCATCCTCCAAGGCCTGATGGCGATCCACGAGGAGGGCCCCGGCCCCCTGCGCATGGACGTCGAGGACGTGCACACCGCCGTCGAGACGCGCCTCGGCGAGAAGATCGGACCGCTCGCGGGCAAGCTCCACACCGCCCGCAGCCGCAACGACCAGGTCGCGACCGACGCGCGGCTCTACCTCCAGAACGAGCTTCTCGTCCTTGAACGGCTGGTCAAAGATTTTCAGCGGATGCTCCTCGACCTCGCGGAACGGCACACCGGGTCGGTGATGCCGGGCTACACCCACCAGCAACGGGCGCAGCCGATCACCCTCGCGATGTGGCTGACCGCCTGGTTCTGGGCCTTCCAGCGCCACGGCTGGCGCGCGGAACGGCTCGCGGAGTCGGCGAACTACTCGCCGCTCGGCGCGGGCGCCCACTCCGGCACCGGCTTCCCCATCGACCGCGACATGACCGCGAGCGAGCTGGGATTCACCGCCCCCATCCCCAACGCCCTCGACGCGACGAGCGACCGCTCCTACCTGATGGACGCCCTCCACCTGCTCGCCCTGGTGATGGTCGAGCTTTCGCGCGTCTCCCAGGACCTTATCCTGTTCTCCACGCACGAGTTCGGGTTCGTGCGGCTGGACGACGCGATGACCACCGGCTCGTCCATCATGCCCCAGAAGCGAAACCCCGACATGGCCGAGCTGATCCGGGGCCGCACCGCCCGCGCCCTCGCGAACTGGCAGACCCTCGCCGTCGTGATGAAGGCGATGCCCCTGGGCTACAACCGCGACACCCAGGAGGATAAGCCGCCCCTCTTCGACTCCCTCCGCCTCGCCTTCGACTCGATCCGCCTCGTCCACCGGATGATCGAGACCGCCGAGTGGCGCACCGCCCGCATGGCCGACGCCGTCCACGGCGACTTCTCGACCGCCACCGACCTCGCGAACTACCTCGCCGAGACCGGGATGCCGTTCCGCGAGGCCCACGAGGTTGTCGGAAAGGTCGTGCGCGCCTGCCAGGCGCGCGACATGGTTCTCGAAGACCTGACCGAGGAGTCCCTGCGGGAGATCGCGCCGGAGGTTCCGGTCGGAGCCCTCGACGTCCTCTCGGCGGAGGGCTCCGTCCGCCGCCGCGAGTCGCTCGGCGGTCCCGGCCCGAACGCCATCGCCGCCCAGATCGCCCACGCCCGTCGCCTGCTCGACCAGCCCGGCTTCGAACGCGTCGCCTGAACCCTTACGCCCCCGCGACCCGCGCGAACTCGGGCCGCGTGTCCCGCAGGATCTCGAACGTCGCCCGGCGATCCTCGGCGGACAGGTGGCCGAACCGCCCGCCGCCGACCTTGAGCGCCGCCGCGAGCCGCTCCCAGACCGCCTCGCGGGTCGCGCCCGGAAGCGCGTCGAAGGGGGCGGAGTAAACGAGCGGGCTGCAAGGATAACGCAGCAAGCGAGTTCGAAGGTCGAGCTGGCTCAAGGATCGTCCCTGGGCGTCCGTCGGCGCGCTCGCGGCGTAGCGCTCGGCGAAGCCGCTCGTCCCCGCGACCGGCGCGCTCAGCGGCGCCTCCCCGACGCCGAGCAGGGCCTCGACGATCGTCTCGGGATCGCCGCCCGCGAAGGCGTTCTGGACCGCCATCTGCGACTCCATCACCATCAGGGCGACGAGGTCGGAATGCGGCGTGAGGTACGGCCTGGGATCGAGGTAGCGGCGCAGGTCGACCACGTTCGCGCCCTTCTCGACGTCGAGTCGATTAAGCTCGTCGGTGCCCTCGGAAAGCTCGTTCCCCAGGTGGCGCATCGCGCCGTGGGTGCCGGTCACGTACCAGCCGCCCCAGCGCTTGGCGATCGGCAACGAGGGCGTGGCGTCGTACTCGCGTTCGAAGGCGCGCGGGTAGCCGCTGGGGGCGGTCAAGACCGAACGGGCGAACAGGCGCGGCGAGCGGCCCCCGTGGCACCGGTCGCACGTCTTGGGGTCTCGCTCGAAGCCGCCTTGGGCCCGATTCTCCAGCGTGTAGAACGCCACGCCCCCGCCGGGCCGCAGGGTCGCGATCTCGATCAGCGGCGCCTTCGGAATCCAGCCGACGTAGACCTCGTCGTTAGAGTAGATCGCGCGCGGCGTCTCCCGGGTGATCGAGTCCGACTGGAGGCTCGTCTTCGAGAACACGAGCGTCTGGCTGCTCGGATCGACCTTCAGCCGCGCCAGCAGGTCGCGCAGGTAGCCGTGCTTCGGCTCGAACGCGAGCGGCCGTCCCGCCGCGATCTCCGCC
Source organism: uncultured Fimbriimonas sp. (assembly GCA_964516175.1). Taxonomy (GTDB): domain Bacteria; phylum Armatimonadota; class Fimbriimonadia; order Fimbriimonadales; family Fimbriimonadaceae; genus Fimbriimonas. Next base: position 90,613 of record CAZEWR010000002.1, read on the forward strand.
CGCAATCGCGCGATGGGGTCCGAGGGCTCGGGCGCGGACGCCGCCAGCGCCCCCAACAACGGAAGCAGGCTCAGCCCGAGGACGGCGACGCGGCGCATGGGTAAGGGGAGTGTACGCGAAGAACCCGGCGGGCTTCTCCCCTTTTGAAAGCCCGATGCCCTAGGAGGCCGTTCGAGCGCTCTCGTAGCCCTCGTCCGCCGGCAGGTCCCGCTCGCGGGCCGCCGTGGTCGAGAGCACGTCGCACCGCTCGTTCTCCGGGTGCCCCGCGTGGCCCTTGACCCACTCGAAGCGCACTTTGTGGGTCGCGCAGAGGGTCAGCATCCGCTCCCAGAGGTCGGGATTGACGGCGGGCTCCCCGGTGTGGCGGCGCCAGCCGTTCTTCTGCCACCGCTTCGCCCAGCCCTTGCTCATCGCGTCGTGCACGTACTTGGAGTCGGTGGTGACCGTCACCTCGCAAGGGTAGAGGAGCGTCTCCAGCCCTGCGATCACCCCCAGGATCTCCATCCGGTTGTTCGTGGTGCGCCGGAAGCCGCCCGATAGCTCGCGCCGCTTCTCGCCGTAGATCATCACCACCCCGTAGCCGCCCGGACCGGGATTGCCCCGGCAGGCCCCGTCCGTGTAGATCTCGACCTTCTTGAGGTCGCTCAAGGCGCCTCCGCCACGATGCGGTACGCCTCGCCGCCCGGAACCTCGACGACGGCGCCGTTGTAGAGCTTGCGCCCCCGGCGCGTCTCGACGACGCCGTCGACCCGCACGCCCTCCTCGGCGAGGAAGGACTTCACCTCGCCGCCGTTGCCGATCGCCCCGACGAGCTTCAGCATGGACTGGAGGAGGATCATATCGCCCCGAATGGAGAGCTCTTTCGGTTCCAAGACCAAAGCTTATCCCGCCGGAAGAGAATTTAGACGTCCTTGGCCCGATCCCCTGTGCCTGCTCGGCGAAACGGGTCCGGACCGCCGCGTACCGCGTAGAAGGCCGCGACCTGCCCGGGGCTTGCGGCGGTCGCCCGCCGCCGAGCGCAACGGAAGTAAGCCTCTCGCGCGTCTAGTAGGCGTGAAACCCGGAACGCGCTTTGGCGTCGCGCTCGGCGCGTTCTGCCTTCTCTACTTGGGCGTGGGGGGCGTTCGCTGGATGCGGCTGAGCCGCAACGGTGCGACCCTCGTCGCGACCGCGCAACGCTTCCCCAGCGCCTACACGTTCGGGGAGCCTTCGCCGGGCGCCATCGTCGTGCTGGGCGACAGCACCGCTTTAGGGGTCGGGGCGGATCGTTACGAAGAGACGCTGGCCTACCGGGTCGCCTCGGAGGTCGCGTCCCGCCGGGCCGTTCGTCGGGTCGTCAATCTCGGCGTTTCCGGCGCGCGGACGAGAGACGTCGTGCGGGACCAACTCCCCCGGCTTCCGGACGGGCCGATCGACTTCGCGCTCGTCTCCGTCACCGCGAACGACGCGACGCACGGGACCTCCCCGTCCGATCTGAGGGACGACCTCGTCGCGATCTTCAAGGCCCTGGAGGCGCGGGGCGTGAAGCGCGCGGTCGTGACGAACACCCCGAACTTCCGGGGCACGCCCGCCCTTCCTTGGCCCGTGGACGTCGTCTTCGCCGGACGCGCGCGCGATCTCGCCTCCACGGTGGCGTGGGTCGCGGCGCGCTTCCCGTTCGTGAGGGTCGCCGATCTCAACGGACGAGGAACCCTGAAGCCCGACGAGTACGCGTCCGACGGCTTCCACCCGAACGCGGAGGGTTACCGACGCTGGACCCGGCTCGTCGTCGGCGTCATCCACTAGACGATTCTCAAGCCCGCGCCCGAATCTTAGGTCAGCTTCGGCAGGGCGCCCGCGCCGCAGAAGTCCTTGTTGCCGAAGTGGGGAAGGGGGTGGCCGTACGCCTCGGAGATCGCCATCAGGAGGCGGTTGTGGGCGACGTTGTCGTACTTCACCGAGCGGCCCATCTTGAAGCCCGCGCCGCCGCCGACGAGGACGAACGGGATGTTGTCCAGGGTATGCGAGTTGCCCTGGCCCAGCTCGTTCGTCCAGACGATCAGCGTGTTGTCGAGCAGCGTCCCCTGCCCGTCGGGCTCGGGGGTCTCCGCGAGCCGCTTGGCGAGGTAGGCGAGCTGCTCGCAGTACCACGTCTTGATCTTGGTCAGCTTGTCCTGGGCCTCCTTGTTGGAGTCCGGCTCGTGCGAGAGCGAGTGCTCGCCCTCGTTGATCCCCAGCCACGTGAAGCGGGCCTCGCCCACCGAGTTCGTGTACTGCAGCGTCGCCACCCGCGCGGCGTCGGCCACGAACGCGGAGACCATCAGGTCGATCTGCAGCTTGCTGATCTTCGGGATGTTGTCGTTGTCGCGACGGACGCCGGGCTCCAGCGTGGGAACCTTGTGGCCCACGTCCACCTTGCGCGCCTCCGTGATCTCCTTCTCCATGTCCCGCACGAGCGTCGTGTGCTCGTCGAGCAGACGCCGATCCTCGACGCCCACCTGCCCCCGGATCTTGGCGAGGTCGCCCTGAAGGTCGTCGAGCACGCTCTTGAGCGTCTCCTGGTCCTTGAGCTGGCCGTACAGCTTCCCGAACATCTGGTACGGGTCGTCGATCGGGGCGACCGGACGGTTGGCCCCCGCGTACACCATGCGCGTCCAGGTGTCCGCGTGCTCGGGCACCATCACCCCGAACTCCAAGGACCCGAAGCGGGTCCGCGTGGCGAGCGACTTCTGCAGGTGGTTCCGGATCTCCTGGTCGATCGAGATGCCGCTCGACCAGCCGGCGGGCGTGTCGGAGCCGCCCTGCACGTTGCCGGGAAAAAGCTCGATGCCCGTCAGGAGACAGCCGATGCCGCGCATGTGGCCGTCGCCGTCGCCCCGGATCCGGTCGGAAACCCCCCGGAGCATCAGCGTCTGGTTCCGGAACGGCTCCAGGGGCTTGAGACTCTGCTTCAACGCGAGCGGCCCCTCCGCGTCGGGCCAGAAGGTCTCCGGCACGATCCCGTCCGGGCTGAACAGGACGACGAGCCGCTGCTTGCGCCGGCCGAACGACTCGGCGAAGCCCAGCGTCGGAAGGCCCGTGAGGAAGGGGATGGCGGCGGCGCCCAAACCCAGGTTGCGGAAAAACTCTCTTCGGCTCGTCATTTCGACCTCGTCGTCGCGCCCATGATCGAAACCATCAGGCTACGGACATTGTAACCGTCTTTCGAGAAAGACGCCTTCAGATTCTCTAAGGTATCCGGCCCGTAAGCCCGCACCGGCTGGCGCACGAGATTCTGGAAAAGCTTCTCGACGAACGCCGAGCGCCCCTCGTCGCTCGCGACGATGTACCGCGCGAGGTCGCGCGCGTCCGCGAACTTCGCCCCCTTGTAACCGCCGGAAGCGTCCACCGGGCTCGCCCCGTCCTTCGCCCGCAGGCGCCCGAGGGCGTCGTAGCGCTCGAACGTGAAGCCCAGGGGGTTGATCCGGTCGTGGCACCCCGCGCACATCGCGGGCTTGGTCTGGAGCGCGACGCGCTGGCGCGTGGTGAACTCCGGATGCGCGCTCGCCGGGAGCGGCGCGAAGGCGGCGGGCGGCGGCGCGAGCACCTGACCCAGCATGTTGCGGATCACGAGCACGCCCCGGTGGATGGGGTCGCTCCCGTCGTTGTAGGCGTAGCGCGCCATCAGGTAGGGCTGGGTCAGCACGCCCGCCCGCTCCTTGTCCTCGACCGTCCGGAACGGCGCGTCGGGAGGAAGGCCTCCGCCGTAGAGCTTCGCGAGCCTCCCGTTCAGGGCCACCTCGGGGCTGAGCATCAGCTTTCGGTAGTCCCAGCCGTTGGCCTCCAGGAAGATCTCCAGGGAGGTCCGCAGGTCGGCGGCCACCGCCGCGTCGAACTCGGGATACCGCTTCGCGTTCTTCACGATGTCCGGGATCTCGTCGACCCGGAGCCACAGCAGGAGAAACTCCCGCAGCTTGGCCCAGGCGCGCGGGTCGTTCGCCATACGGGCGGCCTGCGCCTCCACGTCGGCGCGGCTCTTCAGCTTGCCTTCCCACATCGCCTTCTGGAGCGTCGGGTCGGGGATCGTGTCCCAAAGCCCGAACGAGAGGTTGGCGGCGAGGGTCGCCGGGTCGTTCGGCCCGATCTCGCGGTAGAGGAAGCGGGGCGAGAGCAGGGTGAGCAGCACGACCCGCTTCGCCGCCATGGCCGGCGTTCGCCCTTCGAACTGTCGGTCGACGTACAGCGCCTTCGTGGCGGCGTCGAGCGGACGCCGGAAGGCGCGCTCCACGAACCAGGCGCAGTCCTCTTTTTTGGGACCGCGCTTGGCGAAGGTGTCGGCGGCTTCCAGGGCGGCGGCGGTCACCGCGTCGTCCCACTCCTTGCTGACCGAGGTGCCGCGCTCGTAGCCGATGCTGCGGTCGTCGGCGGGAAAGGGGTTCGCGACGACGTAGACCGGCGGGACCTCTTTGGGGAAGAGGTCCCGGGCGGGGATCGTCTCCGCGACGCGCTTGGGTCGCCGCCAGAGCAGCTCGATGAACGCCTTGGGCGCGGGCTTGCCCTTCTTCTTGTCGTCGTCGTTCACCCCTTGCGTCGCCTTCGAGAACTCCAGGCGCAAGGGGTAGGCTCGCCCGCCGAGCAAGGGAAGCGTGCCCCGGAACTCCGTGTCGTTGCCCGACTTCACCCAGGCGTCGATCAGGGGCTTCTCCCCGCCGTTCACGAAAAGCTTGCAGGCGTGGTCCGTGCGGACGACGAACTCGTAGTCGCCCGTGTCCGGCGCGAGGACGCTGCCCGTCCACTTGGCGGAAAAGGTGTGCGCGTCGAACTTGCCCGGCACGGGGCCCTCGCTCCCGAAGTCGAAACGCACCTCCGGGTCGGTCCGGTCGACGATGCGGTCCTCCGCCTTCCAGATGTCGCGCGCCTTGTAGTACTCGCCGTGAAGGCCGCGCTCCGGGCCGTCGGGCACGGCGGGCGCCATGCCGCCCATCAGGTCGGCGACCGCGTTCTTGAACTGCTTCACCGTGAGCCGCGCCAGCTCGACCCGCGGCGGCTTGTTCCGGGCCTGGGCCAAGGGCGAGTAGAACGCGGCGTGGGCGTAGGCGGCGATCGCCGCCGCCTGGGGCGCGGGCGTCCCCTTCCCCGGCGGCATCGACTTCGCGACGTACTTCGAAAGATCCGCGACGCTCAGCTTGCCCGCGAGCGGCTTAGGGTAGCCGGGCCCGCCGACGCCCTTCGCGCCGTGGCAGGGCGCGCAGCTCTTCGCGAAAAGGACCTCGCCGCTCGGCGCGGCAGGGGCCGCCTTCTTCGCCGCGCCGTTTTGGTGCGCGAAGAGGGCGAGGACCATCGGGAGGGACGATCCGAGAAGGATGAAAGATCGGGAGACGGGCAACATCGCGCGTTCTGTTGTAGTTTACATCCAAAAAGACGCCGATCGTTCCGCGAGGGTGCGTTCGACGGCGCTTCGTCGGAGGCGGATCGGGAGGGAAGCCGCGTCCTCACGTCCGCCGGGCGGCGACCTTCTTTCCGTTTAGAGCCGTCTCAGGAGTGTGATTCCCCTCCTCGTCCTCTCTAGGTCGTTCCAAGACATCCCCGTGGGCTTTGTGCCCGCCGACGAGAGTGCGGTCTACGCGGCCCGTCTCGAAGGACCGTCCGCCGACTGGATGGTCACCCTGGAGGACGACCGCCTTCAGGTCGAAACGCGGACGGACTGGGTAACGAGGGTGAAAGAGGCGCCGAGGCCCAAGGCGGACGCGACGGTCTTCCTGGGCGACACGAACTTCCGCTGGCGTCGCGGCGAGGGCATCCCGATGGCGGGCGGCTGGCTCCATGCCTACGACCGAGGGGAGTTCGGCGGCGGGATCGCGTGGTTCTCCAAGGACGGCAGCGCCCATCAGGTCGTGTCGAGCGACAACACCCAGGCCATCCTCACGAGCCCGAGGGGAGTCTACGCGGTGCAGGCGCTAAGCCACATGGGGGCGTTCTGGTACTCCCGACTCGTCAAGGTCGAGCGGAAAGGGAGCGGTTGGTCCGTGCGCACGGTGACCGATCTTCACGAACCGTTCCCCCAGGTCATCCCGGACGGCGGGCGCTTTCTCTACCTTGCCGAAGGCTACGTGAGCACGCTGGAGACCGATGGGACCCAGCGGGAGCTCTATCGGGGCTCCAAGACCTTGAACGCCGCGTCGTTCGTGCGTCGTCGAAGCGGCGAACTCTGGTTCGGGGCTTCCTACGGCATCCTTCGTCTGCGGCCGAAAGCGGAGGGAGCCTACGCCGCACAATGGTTCTTGCCGAAGGCGCGGTGATTTCTAAGCGCAGGTTTTCGGGGGTAACACAGACCGCACGCTTGGGCAAGAGCGATAAGTGCGCGAAATAGAGCCGTTTCCGCCCCTACCTGGCGCCCTTGCCTGCCCTAAGCTAGTCGGAGCCCAATGGCTGGGCCCGGAACCATGAAAACCCCATATCGGAACCCGTCCGTGCGATCGATGATGCTCGCCGCCTTCTCTTCCCTCAGCATCCTCGGCCACGCGCAGACCTCCGCCACCGATTTCATCAAGGCGATCCAGGTTTCCGGTTTCTTGGACGTCTACTACCAGTATTCGGGCAACCAGCCCACCTCGGGCACGAACCTGCCCTTCCGCAACTTCGACGTCCGCGACAACAGCCTCAGCATCGCCGCCGCCTACCTGAGCCTCGTCAAGCCGACCACGGCGGAAAGCCCGTTCGGCTTCACCCTCAACCTTCTCGCCGGCAAGGACGCCGACATCGAGACCGCAGGCGAGCCGAACGATCCCAACGGCCTCAAACACCTCCACCAGGCCTACGTGACCTACGCCGCTCCCGGCGGACTCACCTTCGACCTGGGCAAGTTCCAGACCTGGATCGGCCTCGAGAGTCCCTTCGCGGTCAACAACGACCTCTACTCCTTGAGCTTCGTGTTCACCCTCGGCCAGCCCACCTACCACGCGGGCGTCCGTGCCACGAAAACGTTCGGAGCCACCACCGTGGGGCTCTACGGCGTGAACGGCATCAACGAGGCGGAGGACGCGAACCGCAGCAAGAGCTACGGGGCCAGCGTCTCCCACGCCTTCGGCAAGCTGTCCGCCGCCCTGAACTACTACGGCGGCAACGAAGGCTCGAACGCCGGCCCGAACGGCTCGTTCAACACCGGCCAGTCCAACTGGCAGCTCGGCGACCTCGTGCTCACGCTTCCGGTCACCGCCAAGCTGAAGCTCTCCGCGAACGCCGACTACGCCGCCATCAAGGGCCTCGACGCGGGCTCCTCGGACGGCCACTTCACCTCGTACGACGTGGTCGCGCGGTACCAGTTCACCAAGAGCTTCAGCGTCTCGGGACGATACGACAATTTCTTCGATCCGGACGGCGCCCGCACGGGCTTCGCGTCGGGCGCGCGGTTCAACTCGGGCGTGATCGGCTGCGAGTACCTGACCGGCGGCCAGAGCGTGCTGCGCTTCGAGGTGCGGCACGACGAGTCGAACCGGCAGGCGTTCGAGAGCGACGACGGCGGCGCGCGGAGAGCCCGCACCACCTTCACCCTGGCCCATATCTTCAAGTTCTAACCTCCGTCTCAGCATCCTGAAGGCGAAGCGTTCGTAGTCGGAGGCGAAGCCTTCGCGAGAGCGTCGCGCCGACCGAAGGCTCCGCCTCCGACGGTACGCCTGCGGCGTACCGGAACCCTCCTTTCGGGGAGGGTTCCGTAGCCATGCCCTCGTCTGCCGAACCTTATCGTCCGTTAAGGTTTATGTTAAATTCTTACAGAAATCGAAGCCCCCTAGGTTCGAAAGCTGTCGTACAATGCGCCCCATCCGCAACGGCGCGGCTCTTCTTTCCGGGATGAACCGGAGGATTCGACCATGGGCTGTACCGTACACCGACTTACCCTTTCGCCACCCTCCCGGAGGCCCGCGCGATGAGCGCGCTCCGACTCGCCCGCGCCTTCGTCGGCCTGAAGACCGACTCCCAGCGCGCCATCAAGCCGACGCCCATGACGCGGGCGCAGAAGGTCAAGCTCGGCCTGACCTTCTTCGCCGGAAAGATGATCGGCCTCATGCTGGTCGTCGGCGTCATGATCCTCTTCGGGATGTTCGCCGGCACGTCCGCCCACGCCCAAGGGACGGCGCCGGGAACGCCGCCCCCCTCCGACGAGCGGGTCGTCAACGCGATCAACACCGCCTGGACCCTCGTCGCCGCCGCCCTCGTGTTCGGCATGCAGGCGGGCTTCGTCATGCTGGAGGCCGGTTTCGCCCGGCGGCGCGAGACGGTGAACATCCTCATGGAGTGCATCTTCGACACGTGCCTCTGCGGCGTCCTCTTCTGGGCCTGGGGCTACGCCTTCATGTTCAGCCATGGCAACGGCTTCATCGGGACCCACTGGTTTTTCCTGAAAGACGTCCCCGGCACCTACGAGACGACCGGCATCGCCGTGCTCGCCCACTGGATCTTCCAGTTCGCCTTCGCCGACACCACCTCGACCATCACCTCGGGCGCCATGATCGGCCGCACGAGCTTTATCGGCGACATCCTCTACTCCATCGGCGTCACCGGGTTCATCTACCCCATCGTCGGCCACTGGGCCTGGGGCCCCGACGGCTGGCTGGCGGTGATGAACACCCCCTTCCGCGACTTCGCCGGCTCGACCGTCGTCCACACCATCGGCGGCGTGATCTCCCTGGCGGGCGCCATCGCCCTCGGACCGCGCGTCGGACGCATCTTCGCCCGCGACGACAAGGTCAACGGCGGGATGCCCGCCCCGCACTCGCTGCCCCTCGCCGCCCTCGGCGCGTTCCTCCTCTGGTTCGGGTGGTACGGCTTCAACCCCGGCTCCACCCTCTCCGCGATGGACACCCAGGGCATCGGCCGCGTGTTCGCCAACACGACCCTCGCCGCCTGCACCGGCGGCATCGCCGCCATGCTCGTCGCCTATCTCACCGGCCCCACCAAGGGCAAGTGGGACCTGGGCTACACCATCAACGGCTTCCTCGGCGGCCTCGTCGCGATCACCGCGCCGTGCTACTGGGTGAGCCCCGGCGGAGCCCTCCTGCTCGGCCTGATCGCGGGCGTGATCATCTACTACGGCGTGAACCTGATCGAGTGGTTCCGCATCGACGACCCCGTCGGTGCCGTCACCGTCCACGGCCTCTGCGGCATCTGGGGCACCCTCTCGCTCGGGCTCTTCGCCTGCGGCAAGTACGGCGCGACGGGCGCCACCGGCCCCGACGACTCCAAGCCCGTCGCCGGGCTGTTCTACGGCGGCGGCCCGGGCGTGTTCGTCGCCCAGTTGATCGGCAGCGCGACGGTCACGATCGTCACGTTCGTCGTCGCCTTCGCGATGATGAAGTTCCTGCGGACCCTTCCCGGCCACTGGAACCTGCGCGTCTCGCGGGAAGGCGAGACGATGGAAGGCGGCATCGACGTCTTCGAGCACGGCATCGACGCCTACCCCGCGCAGTAGGTCCCGCATCGTAGAGACGCCCTACCCTCCGGGGGAGGGTAGGGTGGGGGTGTCCGAGGGAACCCTCAACGAAGAGAAAAGAAGATGGCAAACATGTACAAGGTCGAAGCCAACATCCGGCCCGATCGCTTCGAAGCGGTGCGCGACGCGCTCCACGACATCGACGTGACGATGATGACGGTCGTCAGCTGCCGCGGCTCGGGCCGCCTCCGCGTCCCCGTCACCACCTTCCGCACCGGTCGCCACGGCGACGGTCTGACCTCGCGGCTCCAACTCAACATCGTCGTCTCCGAGCCCTATCTCCAGCCCACCGTCGACGCCATCCAGAAGGCGGCGAACACCGGCGAGATCGGCGACGGCAAGATCTTCGTCCTCCCCGTCCAGGAGGTCGTCCGCATCCGCAACGACGAACGCGGCTCCACCGCCCTGTCCTAGGTCGCGCGAACGACTCTTCCGTCCAGCGTCGTCCCCTCGAAGGCACGGGATCGACGCCCTGAGCCTGGAACGTCCGGGGTGGGACCTTCGCCTGGATCGAAGGTCCCGCTGCGGCCGCAAGGCCGTTTTGCGGACGATACGCTAGAGGGCAGATGGCCTACCAAAGGTCGAACGATCTTTTCAACGACGGCTGGCGCGAGCCCGGCGACGACTGCGAGCGGCTCTCCTACTACATCACGATGGCCGCCGGGACCGCCGCCGGACTCGGTATGACGGGATGGGGACTCTGGACCCTCGGCGTCGGGGCCCACCAGGGACCAAGGCTCGAAGGCCTCTTCCTCGCCCTCGTCGGCGCCCTCATGGGCGGGGGCGGGATCGCCTTCTTCGTCGCGGAGTCGAAGCGCTGGGACCTTCGCCACCTCACCGCCGACCGGGTCGTCGCGGGCGGCATCCTGTTCGGCTTCGCCCTGATGCTCGTCGGCTTTCAGGGCAACGGGCACGGGGGCGGCGGCTCGTTCCTCGCGACCGCCGTCCTGATCGGCCTGGGCGGCGCCGTCGTCACCGCGTTCCTCCTGGTCGGCCTCGCCTTCGCCTACGCGCCCGCCCTGCGGCTTCGGCGCCGGATCGCGGGGGCCCGGATCGAGCGCCGCTACGGCGTCGACGACAAGCTGAACGAGATCGACGACCACCCCTGCCCCCGCGCGGACGGCCTCACGCCCGTCGTCTCACTCCGGCTCCGCGACGGACGAACGCGGACGATGGTCTGCGCCGAATCGACCTACGAGATCGTGCGTGTCGGACGGCAGGGCACGGCGGTGGTCCGGGGCAGGCGCCTCGAACGCTTCCATTAGGCCGACATCAGCCGATGCAGCGCCGCCCGGTTGAAAAGGGAGAACTCCGTTTCCCCGACCTCCACCGCCCACACCAGCCCGGTGACCGCCTGGTAGAGCCGCAGAGTCTGGATCTGGGCCGCGAACCGATCGTCGGGCCAGCCGTACGCCTCGTAGAACGCGTCGATCAGGCGCGGATCGCGGTGGAACTCCTTGTCCCAGGGCCGGTTGAGGTCGGCGGCCCGCACGTCCCAGCGCGCGTGCTCGAAGTCGATCACGGCGGCGAGCCGCCCGTCCGGATAGGCGAGCCAGTTGCGCGGGTGGAAATCGCGGTGGATCGAGTGGGCCGCCGCGCCCTCCAGCGAAGGCAGCCCCGCACGGAACGCGCCTTCCGCGAAGTCCGACTCCGCCGCGTCGAGCAGGCCCTGATCGCGCCCCTGGAACAGCCGCCGTTCGAACCCCTTCCGAACGAGGTCGCAAGGGTCGCGCGTGGGCTCGCCGCTCGGTCGGCCGTCCGGGGCGACGTCTCCGATCCAGTCGTTCGTCCGCGCGTGGAAGGCGCGCAGCCACGCCCCCGCCTCGCTCCACAGCCGCGCCTCGGCCCCCGACGTGAGGTTCGCCGCCTCGGCAGGGACGCCCGGCCTTTCCGTGAGCAGGACGGCGTGGGGAGAGTCGCGCCAGCCTAGCACGGTCGGCGCGAGCGGATCGGCCCAGCGGGTCAGCGCGTGCACCTCGCCCGCCCCCTTGCGCGGGTGGGCGTGCATCTTCAGCCACACCGCGTCGCCGCCCACCGCGAGCCGCCAGAGTCGCGAATAGCCGTGGAGGTGGGCGAAGCGGGAAAGGACGCGGAACGGACCGACGACGCCCTCGACCCAGGCGAGCGTCTCCGCGTCGGGAAGTTCCATCGGCGGCGCGCCCGTCACCGATGCGACTTGCGCCGCTGGGCGGTGACGATGCCCGTGTTCATGCCCGCCCAGTGGAGCTGCCCCCCGAAACGACCGTGCTCCATCTTGATGCACTTGTCCGCCACCGCGACCAGGCCCGCCTCCTGCGCCCGCGCGGCCGCCTTGAGGTCCGCGATCTTGAGCTGGGTCCAGACCGCCTTCGCCCCGATGGCGATCGCCTCGTCCACGATGGCCGCGACCTCGCTCGGCGGCCGGAACACGTCCACCACGTCCACCGGCACGGGGATCGACTTCAGGTCGGGATAGCACGTCTGACCCAGGATCTGCATCGCGCGGGGATTCACCGGAATGACGGTGAACCCCGCGTCCATCAGGTACGAGCCCACCATGTTGCTCGCCTTCGTCGTCTCGGTCGACATCCCGACGATCGCGATCGTCTTCGCCGTGTCCAGCACCTCCTGGATCGCCTTCCCGTCCTGGAACCGCGCCCGGTCCTCCGGCGAGAGGCGAGAGTTCATGCTGATGTCGCAGGCGATGGCGGCCATGATTAGGATTATGGACGTCCATCGCCTGCGATGACGTTGCGATGCAGACCGTTCCGTCCCAACTATCGGAGGATGAGGAACTCACGCATCGAGCGGCACAGACGATCGAACTCTGGGCGGTTGTGGGCGATCATCGGATGGTTCCAGAGATCTAGACTGCCAGATACGCACTCGTCGGCTAGCGACTCTCCAATCTCTTCCACGCTTCGTCCGGTATCTCGACGGATCTCCTCAGGTTCGTGGGAAGCCCCGAAGATGAACGTCCGCTCCCTAAGATCTTCGGGCACGACTCGGATCATCTCGGTAAAGCGGTCTTCCCGGCGATCGAAGTCGATGAGCAGGATCATCCGACGTTCGCGCCACTTTCTCATCTCTCCGATGTGATCCTTCTCGAACTCATCGCGCACGTTGGTCCATCCCCTTGAAAAGGGCAGCGTCTGGATCTGTTTCGGATCGATTCTGGGGTGTAGGAGGAATCCATCGACAAGGTTGTTATCCTCCTTGTCCTCGGGAAGGATGAATAGGTGCGGCCTTTCACGATTGACCATCAGCCTTCAAGGTCACCGCGCAGGAGAACGCTGGCTAGGTCGCCCGATAGGTCGAGATCGGAAGCGAGCCGGGGTTGCGTCGGTTCAAGATGGCTGGGGCGGAGGAACACGAACGTCTTCTCGTTTGGAAAGGCTCGGATCGCTTCAGGATTGTGCGTCGTCGCCAAGAATTGGCTTCCTCGACGGTAGGTTCTTCTCAGAGTCAGCAAGAGCCGGTTGACCTCCGTTAGTCCGACGTGGTTGTCGGGCTCGTCCCAAAAGCAGAGCAACGGGCCATAGGCGTTGTTCGAGGCGACGACGAGCGCTGCGGCGACAAAGCACTTCTCTCCGTCGGAGAGCGCATCGAGAGGCAAGATCAAGGTTCGTCGGAGATGCTCGAATTCGAACTCGAGCTGACGCGTCTCCGAACCCATCGCCCGATTCCGGATCACTGACAGATCAGGCATGACGCTCTTGAGATACCCTTCGATGTCGCTATAGGCCGCTGGGTACTGAGTGGTTAGTTCTCTGAACCACTCAGCGAGATTGGAAAGGTCGAGGCTCGGCTCCAAGCTGCCCTCGAACGACTCGGCTCCGATGATCGACGGAATCGGAGACAGGATGATCGACTGGGCCAGCCAAGTCCGAAAGACCGAAAGCGGGTCTTGAAGTGAACGGTCTTGGATGATGGGTAAAGCCACAAGATGCCAGTCCAGTCGAAAACGGGCTTCGTCTCTTCCTGTCGCACCCGAAAGCGCGACGTTCGCTTCCTCTCGCGTATAGGCCGGTTCTCCATCGATCGTAAGCTCTTCGCGAAAGATCCGGATTTCGCGGAAGCCGTTCGGGAGGTCCAAGACTAGAACATATCGATAGGACTTGCCTTTGATCTCCGCTTCGATCTCGATCCTGGCCGGGATATCGGTTCGATCGTGGGAGAAATCGCCGGGGCTGATGAGATTCTTGATTCGATTGACTCCTCGGCCAATCTTCTGAAGCATCTGGAGCACGGCCCGCACCGTGCTCTTGCCCGCACCGTTCCGACCGACGATCAAAGCGGAGGACGTGTCGCCGATCTTCAGTTCGAAGTTCTCGAGGCACCGGTAGTTATGCACGTACAGGCGCTTGATCACACGACGATAATACCGTCGCCGTTGCGAAAGCCCCGCCTGAAGCGGACCTACGCCTGTGCCAGCGCTTGGTCGAGGTCCCAGAGCAGATCGTCCGTCGTCTCCAGGCCGACCGACAGGCGGATCAGGCCGGGGCCGATGCCGCCCGCCTTCAGCTCCGCGTCGGAAAGCTGCTGGTGGGTCGTCGAGGCCGGGTGGATCACGAGCGACTTGGCGTCGCCCACGTTCGCGAGGTGCGAGAAAAGCTGCAGCGACTCGATAAACCGCTTGCCCTCCTCCCGCACGTCCGCGTTCTCCTTCAGCTCGAACGAGAACACCGCCCCCGGCCCCTTCGGCAGGTACTTCTTCGCCCGCTCGTGGTGCTCGTGGCTCGGCAAGCCCGCGTAGTGGACCGTGGCGACCTTCGGATGGCCCTCCAAGTATTGGGCCACCGCGAGGGCGTTCGCGGTGTGGCGGTCCATGCGCAGGGCCAAGGTCTCCAGGCCCTGCAGAAGCATAAACGAGTTGAAGGGCGAGATGCAGGCGCCCGTGTCGCGCACCGTCTCCGCGCGGAGCTTCACGAGGAAGCCGTAGTGGCCGAACGTGTCGTAGAACCGCATCCCGTGGTACGCCGGGGAAGGCTCGGCGAGGTTGGGGAAGCCGGAGAAGTCGAACTCCCCGGAGTCGATCACGAGGCCGCCGATGCTCGTCCCGTGGCCGCCGATAAACTTCGTCGCGCTGTGGACGACGATCGTCGCCCCCCAGTCGATCGGACGGCAAAGGTAGGGCGTCCCGAAGGTGTTGTCCACGATCAGCGGAACCTGGTACGCCGCCGCGAGCCCGGCGATCGCCTCCAGGTCGGCGATGCGCCCCACCGGGTTGCCCACCGTCTCCACGTAGAGGCCGCGCGTCTTCGGCGTGATCGCCGCCTCCCACGCCTTGAGGTCGTCGGGATCGACGAACGTCACGTCGATCGACAGCTTCTTGAGCGTGTGGGTGAACTGGGTCGAGGTCCCGCCGTAGAGCTGGTTGCTCGCCACGAGGTTGTCGCCGGGCGAACACAGCGTCATCACGGTGGCGAACTGGGCCGCCATGCCGCTCGCGACCGCCACCGCGCCGGTGCCGTTCTCCAGGGAGGCGATCCGCTCCTCCAGCACCGCGCTCGTCGGGTTGCTGATGCGGGAGTAGATGTTGCCGTACTGCTTCAGCTCGAACAGGTGGGCCGCCTCGTCGCTGTCCCCGAACACGTAGCTCGTGGTCTGGTAGATGGGCACGGCGCGGGCCCCGACGTAAGGGTCGGGGATCTGACCCGCGTGCAGCATGCGGGTCTCGAAGCCGAAGGCGCGGGCGTCGCTCACCCTAAGAGTGTATCTTGCCCACGCCGCCACGAAAGACCGAACCTCACGGCTTCGCGCCCGCGCTGATCCAGGTCTCGAGAACCTTGATCTCCGCCTCGCTCAGGGCCGGGTGGTTGCCCAGAGGCATCTTCTTCACGCCGTCGCCGCGCACCGACTTGACGAGCAGGCTGCCCTTCGGATCGCCCGGCGTCACCGTCTTCAGGATGCCGTCGTAGCTCGCCAGGTTGATGCCCGCACGCGGCTGGCCGCCGCCGTGGCAGGGCATGCAGCGATCCTGGATCAGGGCGTTCACGTCCGCGAAGGAGCCCGCCGCCATCGCGACCGCCTTCGTCGCGCCCTCGGGGGCGACGAAGGCGAAACTCTCCGACGGGAGGGCCTCCTTGCCGGGGGTGATCGTGGTGGCGGTCACCAGCGTCTCCTTGCCGTCCTCGCCCTTGATGTCCCAGCCCCGCGCGATGCCGAGCTTCTTGTCGAGGAAGAGGGTCACCGGCATCCCCTTCTTCGGGGTCACCTCGACCTCCGTCGTCGCGTTCCCCATCACCGTCCGCGCGGCGCCGAGCCGGGCGGCGGCGATGTCGGCGGTCGGCTCCTTGAGAAGGTAGCCGCCCCAGCCCAGCACGTCCGGCCGCTTGGCGAACGCGGTCGCCCACGCCTCGCTGTACGGCTCCTCCGTGTAGCTTTTCGTCGCCGCCTTGTAGGTGGTCACCGTCTTGCCGTCCGACACGACGAAGCCCGTCGGGCCGTCGAGCCGGAACATCCCCGGACGCGAGAGGACGAGCTTGTACGGGAGCTTCGCCTCGCCGATCGTCTGGACGCTGTACACCACGGTAAGGCCCGGCGTCGCCGCCAGCGTCGCGTAGTGCCGCGCGAGCGGCGCCGGCAACGTCGGAGCCTGCTGGGCCGCGAAGACGAGAAGGCCGCCGGAGAGAAGGGCGAAGGCGCGCATAGCGCCACTATAGCGCCGCCGCCCAGGGAAAGCAAACCCGGAAAAGGCTAAGCTTCGGAGCCCGATGCCGGAGACGCCCCTCTCCTTCGCGAACTACCCGCGAAACGAACCGCCCCCCGGCTCCGCCGACCGTCTCCAGGCGCTGATGGAGGGCTACTACGGCTACAGCCCGCTCTTCGTGATCCACGTCGCGCTCTTCATCGCCCTGATGGCCTTGGCGATGGCCCCCGGCGATGTGGGGGGGACCGCCGCCGCCGCCGGACTTCCCGCCCTGATCGTCGGCATGGGACTCCTGAGCTACCGGGTCAACCGCCGGGTCGGCGAGGGCGCGGGCTGGTCCCAAATCCAGGTCGTGCTCGCCTGCGTCACGATCGCGCTCGGAACCGTCTGCTACGGCGCGATCGGTTACATCGTTCTCCAGCAGATCGTCGCAGGCCGTATCAAGCGGTTCGGTGTCCGAAGCGGCTTCTTCGGCGTGCGGAAGAAGGCGATCAAAGCCCGGATCGAAGAGCTCCGAGCCGCCGAAGCCGCCCCGCGCTAGACTCGGACGGTCCTCGGTTGTAGGGTCACGGTCGTTAAAAGCAAGGCCGGAAAGGGCTAAGCTGTTGCCTCTATGTCGGAAGTTCCTCCGCCCTTCGCGAACTATCCTCGAAACGCCGGAAGCCACGGCTCCGCCGACGCGCTCCGTAGCCTCGCCGACGGCTACTTCGGCCTGAGCCGGGTTTTCGGGATCAACATCGTCGTCGCCATCGCGCTTAACCTCGGAATTCGGGCGGGCGTGATCACCGGCCCGCTCGCGATCGTCCTTTGGCTCGGCGTCGGCGTCTTGGTCGCTTTCCTCACCTACGCCCCGAACAAGAAGATCGGCGCGGGCGCAGGCTGGTCGCCCGCGCAGCCCGTCATCGCCTCGATCCTGATGGGGATCAACTCCGCCCTGTGCTGCGGCATCGTCGGCTTCGTCGTCATGCAGACGATCGCCTCCAACCACATCAAGCGCTACGGGATCAAGGCGGGCTTCTTCGGGTTGAAGAAGCCCCTGGTCGAGGCGCGGATCGCCGAGCTCCAAGCCCAAGAAGGCTCGCGCCCGATCTAAGAGACGTCCGGGGTTAGACCCGGACGAACTCGCGGACGTGCGACGAGAGGCCTTCGAGGTCCTCCGCCTGCGGGCGGTAGGGCCGATCCCGGTCCACCGCCACCAGGCAGAGGAACCCCAGGTGGTCGTCCGCCTCGGCCTGGAACTGGTGCCACGTCTGCTCCGGAACGTGGACCACGTCGTGGAGCCCGATGGGCCGGATCTCGTCGCCCACCAGAACCTGCCCCTTGCCCCGGATCACGGTGACGACGTGCAGGTGGTCGTGCCGCTCCATCGTCGAGTGGCCCCCGGGCGCGATCTCGAAGTAGCGAAGCTCGACGGGCAGCGTGGGCTCGCCCTTGTACAGCGTCTGACGGGTGATGCTCTTGAAGTGGGTGCCGCCGTCTTCCTTGTAAGGATGGACGTCGACCCCGGACCAGGTGAAATCGTGGTGGGTTCGGACCATTCGTGCTTTCTTGCTTACGCCCCTAGAGGTTACTCCGTGCGGCCCAACCCCTTAAGAAGCCGCCGCGCCTCCGCCGAACGGCCCGTCGCGAGGGCCTTCGCCACCGCGTCCAGACGTTTCGCGTCGCCCCCCGCCTTCCGCCGCTCGTAGAGCCGCATCGGCAGGCGCAGGTCGGCGGCGGCGAACGGGAACCTCGGGTCGATCCGCCGCCGCGCCCGCTGGGTCGCCTCCAGGTCCCGGTAGCCGAACTCCGTCGAGGGCTCGATGGGGGTGCCCTCGCCCCAGTCGTTCCAGGTCGCGACCTGCACCACCGGCGCCCCCTTCGCCAAGGCTTCCGCGAGCGTCGTCTCGTAGGTCCGTCCGTCCGCGTCGGGAATCTCCCCGTAGCCCGCGCTTACCCCCGCCGCCTTGTAGAAGTCGTGGAAGCGCGGAAAGGCCACCGGAATGTCCGCGGCGATGGCCTTTCGACGTCGTTCCCAGCCCTCGCCGGGCAAGGGCCAGTCGTAGGCGCCCTTCGCCCCCGCCCGCCGATGGTGGAGCGTGTAGAACGCGACGTCCGGCAAGATCGTCTTCCAGGCTTCCTCGGGGTAGTACTGCGGCCCGAACACCATCACCAGGGGCTTGCCGCCCACCTTCTGGTACGTCGGCGAACCGAACCAGGCCCTCTGCGCCCGCTCGAAGAGGGCCTTGCCCTCCGCAACGGCGTCCTCCTTCCTGAACGTTCCGCCCGCGATCAGGTTCGGAACCGTCTGGTCCTCGTACACGACGGCGAACGACAGCCCCGCCTTCCCGCACGCCTCGAACAGCCGCTGGGTGTTGCGGTGGTTCGGCAGGTAGTCGTAGCGGTCCCGATCGCCGTACCAGTCCACCAGCGCCCCGTCGAAGCCCGCGACCTTCATCAGCAGGACCTGCCGCTCGACCACGTCCGGGTCGCTGGAGTCGTAGGCGCCGCCGAGAGGGTGGTAGTGGCTCGCCAGCGCTCCCTTGGCGGCGTCCGTCTTGCCCATCGTCCAGTGCCAGCCGGGCGGGTTCAGGGAGAACCACGGCATAACGTGGACCATCAGGACCGGTCGGGCGGCGAGGAGGACGAGCGACGCGAGCATCTACTTCCGCCGGTAGGTCGTCTTCAGCCGCCCGCCGGACTGCTGAAGGACGAGGGTGTCGCCCGCGAGCTTCGCGCCGTACTTCAGCGTCGTCTCGCCGCCCGAGGCGTCGGCGTAGCGGAAGACGAGGCCCTCGCCCGAGGCGAGCCAGGAACCCTTCACGCGGTTCTTCGACTTCCCGGCGACGGAGTTCGTGACCGACTCGATCGCCAAGGCGCCGTCCTTGCCGAGGTCCAGCGTGTCGTCGCCCGCGGTCGCCTTCCACATCCCCGCGAACCTCGGCTCCACCTTGCCTGCGAAGGCGACCGCCTTGGGCACGACGGCGGGTTCCGTGTCGTCCGCCGCCCCCTTGCAGCCGATCGCCGCGACGATCGGGAGGATCGTCGCGGCGAGGGCGAGCCGCCTCACTTACCGCCCGCCGCCGCCCGAGCCGCCTGCTCGGCGGCGGCGGCCTTCGCGCGCTGGTCGTTCATGGCGTTCCCCGCCTGCTGCATCTGGCCGGCGATGGCGGCCTCCTGGTCGTTGCGGGGCTTGCCCCCGGGATTCGTGACCTCCCCGCTGCCCGCCTTCACGGTCGCGTCGTCCCCCGAAGAGGACGAGCAACCGGCGAGAAAGGCGACGGCGAGGAGAGCAAGGGCGAGATGGGCGCCGAGGGGGTTCTTCAACCCTGGTCGTACCCCGCGCACACGTTGCCCGCGTTGAAGTAGCTGGCGTTGTCGGCGTCCCCGTTGGAGAGGTTGTACGGATCGACGAGCCCGCCCTTGGAGAACATGTCCGAGCACCAGGAGAGCGCGCCCTTCTTCTTCGCCTTCGCGTGGCCGTCGGCCCAGGCGACGTTCGCCGTGCCGTTGAAGCGGAATCGCGGCAGCGAGGAGTAGGGGCCGTTGCCGTTCAGGTTGCCGTCGTACTGGTCGTGGTTCGCGAAGTCGCCGTCCCACTTCGGCGGGATCGTCGCGCCCTTGATGTTCGCGCCCGCCCCCTTCCACCAGTAGCCGCCGCTCTGCATCACGACGTTGCCCGACTTGTAGTCGCTGGTGTCGATGCCCTGGTTCACGAGCATCAGGGTGCCCGCCGGCTTGGCGAGCTGGGTCTGCGAGACCGAAGGCGCGGGCGACTTGCCGGTCGGGTTGCCCTCGCCGTCCTGGTCGCTGTAGGTGCTGTTGCCGCTGCCGTTGAACTGGTTCCAGGTCGCGCCGGAAGGCATGACGAACTGGTTCGCCGCGTACTGGTAACGGTACTGCGGGGTGTCCGGGCTCTTCCACATCCCGCCCTCGGCGACCGGCTGGTCGCCGGTGAACTTGGGATTGGTGAACCAGGGATAGGTCACCAGGCCGTTCTTGACGTAGGGCCCGACCGCCTCGCGGAAGGTGAACGGCGCCCAGTTCACGCGGGCCGGGATAAGGTAGTCGTTGCGGGGGAACAGGTCGTCGCTGTCCGAGGAGTACATCATCGCCGCGAGGGCGATCTGCTTGACGTTCGACAGGTCTTGCGTCTTCTTGGCGGCGAGCTTCGCCTGGGCGAAGACGGGGAACAGGATGGCGGCGAGGATGGCGATGATGGCGATGACCACCAGCAACTCGATCAGGGTGAACGCTTTGGTTTTCATGGCTCTTCTGTGAGTCTCGAATCACGCTCCCGGCGACGGGAGCGGCTTGGATGGAGCGCGGCGCGCCCAAGGGGCGGGCCTCGTTCTATTCTACGATGATTTAACGGAAAATCCGTCCTTCCGTTTCATGATTCATCGGTATTTCATGCAAAGGGTTTCCGGCGTGCGAAACGATCGGGAGACCCACCGTCGGGGCGGGCGTAAGGTTAGGCCGGAAGCGGACGACGGGCCTGTCCGCCGCCTTCCCGTCGAGGATGGCGTCGAGGAGACCGGGCGAAGCCTGGAGGGCGAGCTTGTCGATCTCGATGTCCTGGTACGCCTCCGCCTCGCCGAAGAGGAGGGTGAAGCTGTAGGAGGCGATCCCCACCGCGTCGGGACCCCGGCCCTGGATCTTGCGCCCCAGCGCCTCGCCCCGGCGGGCGTGGCACGCCTCCAGGGCGTGCCACGCGTGGTTGCCCGCCCCGACGACGAACCCGGTGGGCGGCTCCGCCTCGTCCAGCCACGCCTCGACCGCCGCGACGCTCGCTCCCAACTCGTCTTCGCAGACGGCGAGGCGGCGGGGTTCCTCCCCCAGAAGCCGCCGGTGGGCCGCCTCGAACCCGCGCCGGAGGGCGTGGACGTAGGCGTCGTCGTGCGGGAAGCCGAGGTAGGCGAGGCGGCGGTGGCCCTTCTCGACGAGCCGCTCGACCGCCTGTCCCATCATCCACTCGTGGTCGAAGTCGACCTGCCGCCACTCGGGATGGCGCGCCTCGTGGCGCCCCTTGACGAGGAAAGGGAGGCCCAGCCCTTCGAGCAGCTCGCCCTGCGGCTCGGTGTCCGCCTCGCGCCCCCAGAGGATCACCGCGTCGCAGGCGTGGCCGTGCGCGAGGCGGCGCAGGTGGGCGAGCACCGCCTCCTCGGTCGCGAAGTTGGCGACGGTGAGGTCGTAGCCCCGCGCCTGGAGCTCGGCGGAGAAGGCGTCCACCAGCCCGGTGTAGGCGAGCCGGTAGCTCGTTCCCCCCAGACGCCGGTAGACGAGGGCGACGACGTGGGTGCGCCCCGCGCTGAGGTTCTTGGCGGCGGCGCTGGGATGGTAGTCGAGCTCCCGGGCCGCCTCGCGGACGCGGGCGCGCGTCGCCTCGGAAGCCCACACGTTGGCCTTCCCGTTGAGCACCCCGGACACGAGCGCGGGCGACAGCTTCACCCGCTCGGCCACATCCCTAAGTCGCGTCCTCATCGTCGCATGAACCGCTTCATATAGAGCGGTTCATGTAGAGTAGCACGGCTCCGCCGAAAAAGCAAACGAACGCGTCCACCTTCTGCGGATGGGGCTATGACCACGCAAGGAAGCTATCCTCCGGACACGCGCTCGTACTCTTGATGTGAGACTATGAAAGAACCACGCGTAGCTGCTTTCATCGCTCTGACACAACGATGGGTTTTTCCTTTTTCGACACCGTTCTCGAAGAGCTCGCCGACATGATCGCGCGACACCATCTGGAGGTCGTCTTTCACGACCGTATGCCCAGGTGGCGCCGTATCGTGCTCGCCAACCAGACCCACGCCGTCTCCGTGGAGTACGAGCCGCCCGACGGTTACATCGATCTAAGATACGGCCGCATCGCCCTGCGCGCCATGGGCTCCCCGTTTTCTTGGAACGGCACGACAGGATTCGGGTCGTTCCGAAAGTTCCTGTACGAAAGGGGCGTGAACATCCCCGCCGGGTTGGACATCTGGCAACCGCCGGAGATCAAGGCCGTCCTAAGTCGCTTCGCACGTGAGGCCGAGCGTTGGGACGGGGACCTCTTCGGCTGAGGCTTGGGATGGGCTCGCCCTAGCCGAATTGAGAGGCTCGGTACCCACATTCGCCAGAAAGCGGAGAGGTGTTCTGTGCTCTTGAGCCAAGGGGCGTCGGTCCTATAGCGGTCCGAGGCAGCGCGAAGAGACGACCGTTCGACTTCCCTTGACTTTAGGGTAGCAACACGCGTGCGAGCCGATCTTCGGAGGTAGCATGGCCGTCGCGGTCGCCAGATCACGATGCCCAGGAACTCAGAAGCGCTAACCGAGGCGCTAGAGGGATTCCAGGGCCTCCCCCTTGAGAGGGTCTCGAAGACGGGCTTCGCCACCTTCCGGTTTGGGCGATGGGTCACGCGCCAGACGAGGTCGGGGAGAACGGTCGAAGACACGACGCACACGCTTTTGGTGGAAACCGCGTGGCGGGTCGTCAAGGGTGGGCGATTCTGCAACTGGGGAAGCTCGACGGACGAGACCTACCCCAACCGGGAAGGGAGATTGTGGCACGCGTTGCTGACGCGCATGGGCCGGAAGGATCTGCGGTTCGGCAAGTGGCAGCTCGGACCTTCCGGCGAGTTGAGCGTCGAACTCGGACGAGGCTACCGCCTCCAGATCGTCCCCCTGACGGACCAGAGCTCGTTCCACTGGGCGGTGCACGTTCCGGACGAGAACATCGCCCTATACTGTGTAGGACCGAGCGGTCGAATCGAGGACTGGACTTAGGAGACGAGCGCACCGGAGCGAGGTCGTCAAAACCGGCGGGTCTTCGAACGAGGTGGGATGCGGCGGTGGACGATTCGAGCGAAGACGAGTCCGAGGCGGCCTTCGACGCGCTCGAGGAGATCGCGGTTCGGTTGGCGATCGTGACGGACGACGCCGCGGATCCACTCCGGAAGGCCAAAGAACATCGCACAAAACCGGTACCCCAACCGATCCATGAAGTCTAGCCACGTCCCCCTGGCGATCGTCGCCGCCTGCGTCAGCCTGTCGTGCTTCTTCGGCATCATCGTGCTTGGGGCGGGCAGCCGAAGATGGGGCGATCTGACGTACCGGAACGCCACGGATCGGGACGTCTGGATTTCCGCCATGTCGCCGGGGGGCCTCGGGACGTTCGAGGCGGTCCGGGTTCCGGCCCACGGCTCGGGAGGGATAATGGTGGACCGTCCCGAGGAGGGAGAGCTCTGGGAGCTGACGGCATACGAGACCGACCCGGGGCCGGTTCGCCCCAACGTCTCCACGCCGATCCCTCCGCTCGCTCCCGTCGCACGACTGAGCGTGCCCGGCGGCAGCCTGCTCCGAACCCGCGCGGAGGGATCCCTGGAGATCGTCTTCGCGACGGTCGGCGGGCGCCGGACGCTGCGGATCGGAGGCTACGCGCCTCGAAAGGGCTGAGTGCGGCATCCAGCGGAGCGCCGTGGTCGCCCTCACCTCCTCCCCGTCGAAGATCGCGCGGCGGGTTCGCCCCAAGACGGGAGGTCGGCGCTTCAGAGGGTCGAAGGTCCCGGTCGGTCACGGCGCGCTTTGTAGCCTTAGGGCCATGAACCACTCTCCGATCGCTCGTGGTCCCCGGCCGCGCTGGCTTTGGTTCGCCCTTCCGGCGCTCGCGCTCGGAACGGCGATCGCGATCGCTCCGTCTCCCCGCACGGAGCGGGATCGGCTCGAGGCCATGATGCCGGAGCTGAGGCTCGTGGTTCGGCAAAAGGATCGCTCGGGGAACGTGAGCGCGCTGTACACGGGGCAGACCGACCCGGAGAGGGTCGCGGCGAGATTCGAGAAGGCCTTGAACGGCGGAGGTTGGCAAAGCCCGCAGCGGCAGGTCGGCTCGCCCTTTCCCTACTGGAACGTCTACAGCCCCTGGGACGCTCGACCGTGGTGGTCGCGGCTCCCCGTTCTGGATCGGGTGACCGCCCAAGAGCTTCGGAAACGATCCTTCGTCGACTTTCGCGTCCTCGAAGGACGCGCCGGGGCCAAGCCGGTCGGGGAGGCCTGGACCACCGTTCTCATCCGTGAACAGCCGGGAATCTACGGCAAGGGCTTTGTGGTCGCGCACGAGGTACCCGGCCCCAACACGTCGGAGCCGGTCCCGGGTTGGGGCGTCCGGATTCGGTGAGGCGTTCGTGGCGACCCTCACGTCCGAGACCGAGCGTAGAGGGGCTCTCTTCCGGCGCGTCGACCGATGCGGCACGGCGGGCCACTTCGCCGGTCCGCTCAGATCGACGCCCTCGTGGTCAAGGACGCGCCCACCGTTTGGGTCTCGATCCCGACGCGATCGGCGCGCACTTTCCCCGTTCCGGGCCTGGTCGCCGACGCCTGCGAGGCCGGGACCGCCGAGGTGGACATCATGCGGCAGACGGGCCACCGATCCCGGGCGGTCCTCGAAGGCTTCTACCGGGAGGCGAACCGCTTCCGGGGCAAGGTGAGCGAAAGGGTAGGGCTCTGAATCGTGAGCGCGAACGATCACCGATCCTCGGCGGGTCGACCCCTTTGTGCGACGTCGCGCTTTCAGCTTGGTCGAGATCCTCGGCGTGGTGGCGATTCTCGCGATCCTGGCGGCGCTGCTTTTCCCCATGTTCGCGCGGAGCAAGGAGCGGGGAAAGCGGGCGAGCTGCGCCTCTCGGCTGAGGCGGTTCGCGACGGCGATGAGTCTCTATCGGGCCGACCACGACGGCAAAGGCTACCGATGGTCGATCGATGGGACGAAGCCCTCCGACCCGATGCCCTTCGGCGAGTTCACCGGCATGAAGGGATACCTGGCGGATGGCGCGCTCCTCGACTGCGCCGAACCCAGCCCCGACCCCGTCTTCGGATCGACGCGGATCGTCTACCGGACCGTTCTCACCCGCCCCTCGCGCGTGGATCCCGACCGGATCGTCCAGGTTCCTCTGGAGCCCAGGCCGGGAACGGTCGTCGCCTACTGCGGCAACCACGCCCACGACGGATGGGACCCGCGGTACGGCGGGAGCATGATCCGCGCGGGCCGCTATCCCTTCGTGCGCGAGGACTCCTCGGCGGGCGTCGCGGGAGGCGAGAAGGTCAAGCCCGGCTTCTACGACGAAAAGGGGTGGTACGAAGAGCCGCAACCGGGCGTTACGTCTTTCATCCTTTGCTTTCCTGGCGAAGCGTGGCCGCCCGCGCCCGAGGAATGATCGAACCGACCGGAGAGACTCGACCAAGGATCGCGACGCCGCGCGTCCGGTGGTAAAACGCCCGGGTCCCATCACGCTCCGTCGCTCTCCCCTTCCGGCTTCTTGGAGACGATGCCTGGAGAACGCCCCCAAGGAGACAGGCTGCCGCCCCGACGAGGATCCACCGCCGCTTCACGTCTACTCCAACAGGATCGGAGTCGGGGGACGTTCCGTCTGCCTTGGACGGGAGAAGATTGAAGCGTCCGTCGAGTCCGCGTCTGTTTGCCCAGCTCGTCACCGTGCCCGTTGACGCCTAGCCCGCCGCCTTCTTCCGGCGCGTCTCCCAGCCCTTCTTGGCCGCCGCGCTCCGGTCGGCCTCGGTCCGATGGGCCGCCCCGAGTCGCCCGCCCTTCTCCGCAGGCGCGTGGTTCTCGGCCTTGCCCCGCCCGCTGCCGCCGGGCTTCTTGCCGCCGCCGTGCTCGGCGTTCACCGTGGCCCAGGCCCTCGCCTCCGCCTCGTCCTTCGGAACGCCCCGCTTCTCGTAGCCTTCCTCGATGTGCTCGGCCATCCGCTTCTGCTTGTCCGTGTACTTCGACTTGTCTCCTCTCGGCATCGTGTTCTCCGGGGCGCATCGGCGCCCTTGGGTCTTTCGACCGATGGCTCAGAGGTTTGGGTTCGCACGAGTTCGGCACGTCGGGAAGGGTTTTCGGAGGGGTAGAATCCCGGCGAAAAGCCCCTTGCCGGGATTGACCTGACGTTTTGTTTCGATAAGCCGAAAAGCAGGGTTTTCCCCATCTTTTTCTGGTGGACTTTCAGAAGAAAGTCCACCAAAAGGGGGTTCGGCTAGGTTCAACTGGTGGACTGGTGGACTTTGTCCTATATAGCTCCCGCCTGAGCGCCGGCGAGGAGAGGTGTGAAGACCGGGGGAAAGTCCACCAGTCCACCAGTTGAACCTGGAAATCCCTCTGAGGCCGCGGAAAGTCCACCAAAGTCCACCAGAAGAAGAATCTTAGAATATGCCAAGTAAAAGGCCGGAGCGCCAGAAGGGCGGAGGACGCGGCCCATCCCTTGGAAACCCTAATCCGAAGGGACGATCGGCTGGACGCGTCGAGACCGAAGACGGGCCCCGCCCTGATCCTCGATCGATCGGAAGGAACGTCGGCCGGAACGCACGCGGTTCCTAGGATGTGCGCCGCTTCCGCTTCCGCTCGGGCGACGAACCCCGATCTCCGGCGGGGCTTCCGACTTCGATCCCTTTGATCGTGCCCCTCACCCTATCCCGATTCGAAAGAAAACGCGTTTGTCCCGTCGTTTATCTCGCTGGGCTCTCCGGGCGAGGTTTGGAAAAGACGCCGATCCGTAGTGTGTTCGAGACGAAAAGCGCTTCCGCGCCCTCCTCTTCCGGGATAAACCCGGGGCACGGGGGCGGTTAGAACGAACGATCCGATGCTCGCTCTCGTCCGTTCTCGTTCCCGCCCCGCGCCGCGCATCGTCGGCAAGAAGGGCGGAAAGGCTCTCGGGGCGGATCGTCGGCGGGCGGTCGCGCAACCATCCGCCGCCTCGCTTCATAGTAGGGAGACGATGGACCGCGCGCCGCTCGTCTCCCTGCCCGCTTGGAAGGCTCTCCAGGATCACCTGCCGTCGGTGACGGCCACCGACCTCCGGGGACTCTTCGCGGGCGATCCCGGTCGTGGCGAACGGCTGGCCCTGGACGCCGAGGGCATCTACCTCGACTACTCCAAGGAGCTGGTCACCGACGAGACCCTCGGCCTCCTGCTGAAGCTCGCCGAGGAGACCGGCGTCGTCGCCCGGCGCGACGCGATGTTCGCCGGCGAGCGGATCAACGCGACCGAGGACCGCGCCGTGCTTCACGTCGCCCTCCGGGCGCCCGAGGGCGCGACGATCCTCGTCGATGGACAGAACGTCGTCCCCGCCGTGCGCGAGGTCCTGGGACGCATGGCCGCCTTCGCCGACAAGGTGCGGAGCGGCGACTGGAAGGGCTTTACCGGCAAGCCCATCAAGGCGGTCGTGAACATCGGCATCGGCGGCTCCGACCTCGGCCCCGTGATGGCCTACGAGGCGCTCAAGCGCTACTCGCGCCGCGACATCGAGTTCCGCTTCGTGAGCAACGTCGACGGGACCGACATCGTCGAGGCGACGCGCGACCTCGACCCCGAGGAGACCCTGTTCATCGTCTCCTCGAAGACCTTCACCACGCTGGAGACGATGACCAACGCGCGCAGCGCCCGCGACTGGTCGCTCGCCACCCTGAAGGACGGGGCGTCCGTCGCCAAGCACTTCGTCGCCGTCTCGACCAACGCCAAGGCGGTGAAAGAGTTCGGCATCGACGAGGCCAACATGTTCGGCTTCTGGGACTGGGTCGGCGGCCGCTACTCGATGGACTCCGCCATCGGCCTCTCGACGATGCTGGCGGTCGGCCCCGAAGGCTTCGAGGCGATGCTCCGGGGCTTCCACGCGATGGACGAGCACTTCCGCACCGCCCCCCTGGAAGGGAACCTTCCCGTCCTCCACGCCCTTCTGGCGATCTGGAACCGCAACTTCCTCGACATCCCGACGGTGGCGGTCCTGCCGTACGACCAGTATCTCAAGCGGTTCCCCGCCTACCTCCAGCAGCTCACGATGGAGAGCAACGGCAAGCACGTCACCCTCGGCGGCGCGCACGTCGAGTACCAGACGGGGCCGGTCTACTGGGGCGAGCCGGGCACCAACGGCCAGCACTCGTTCTACCAGCTCATCCACCAGGGCACGGAGCGGGTCGCCTGCGAGTTCATCGGCTTCGCCAAGTCCCTGAACCCCCTGGGCGACCACCACGACGCCCTGATGGCGAACGTGTTCGCCCAGAGCGAGGCTCTCGCCTTCGGCAAGACGCCCGACGAGGTGCGCGCGGAAGGCGTCAAGGAGGAGCTGGTCGCCCACAAGACGTTCGAGGGCAACCGGCCCTCGAAGACGATGCTTCTCGACACCCTGACCCCCGAGGCGCTGGGCGGGCTGATCGCCCTCTACGAGCACAGCGTCTTCGTGCAGGGCGTGGTGTGGGACGTCGACTCGTTCGACCAGTGGGGCGTCGAGCTGGGCAAGGTTCTGGCCCAGAAGATCATCCCCGAGCTGTCCTCGGAGGACGAGCTGGGCCACGATTCGTCCACGAACGCCCTGATCCGCCGCTATCGGACGATGCGGTAGCGATTACCCCTGGACAGATCGGCGATTAGGGGGCATAATGGCGGCAATGAAGCGTGGACACTCTTTGGCTCTGGGGCTGATGGCGCTCGCCCTCGTCGCCTGCGGCGGAAACGGCGGCGGCGGCAACACGACGACGACGCCGCCCCTCGGCCTGACCGGCGTTCCTCGGATCGAGGCGACCTTGGCCGACTCTAACGTCGACCCCGACTACATCTACCAGGATCTCCTCAACATCCAGACGGGGGACAGCCTCCAGTTCCAGCTTGTGAACTACGACGATTCCGGTCGTCGCCAGGTGCTGAACACGGACACGTTCATCACGAACGACACCCTGGGCCGCGCGGGCACGCTCGCGACGAACGGCCAGTTCCAGGCCGCCAGCAGCGACTCCGGCGCGAACCGCTACATCGCCTCCGTGACCTACAACGACCAGAGCTACGTGGCCTACTATCAGGTCAAGCCCCGCCAGATCAATCTGCGCGGCAAGGTGCTGGCCGAGGTCTCGAACGCTCCCGTGTACAACGCGACGATCGACTTCTACGCGCCGAGCAACCCGACGACCAACAGCGGCACCCAGCAGGTGATCGCGACCGTCCACACCGCGATCGACGGCACCTTCCGCGTGTCGCTGCCCGCCTTCAACGACAACGTCGCCACCTACGACGAAGCCACCGCCGCCTCGAAGATCACCTTCACCATCCGGAGCTCCGAGCTTCCGAAGGGCTACTACGACTCCTTCGTCTTCAAGGGCAAGCGCTACGACGCGGGTTCCGGCCTCTGCCGTCCCACCCTGCTCTCGAACGAGCAGATCAGCGACACGAGCGGCACCGCCTACCTTCCGTACAAGACGGGCAACCGCTATCTGGTCGACACCGGAAACCCGGACAACCTCTCCAACGGCACGATCCTCCTGACGCCGACCACGGCGTTCTCGCCGAAGCCCGACCCCGACGGCTGCTCCGAGTGATCCTCTGAAGCGGGCCTCTCCCCAAGGGGAGAGGCCCGCTTCGGTCCTACCGGGGAAACCGCAGGAACTCCGCCAGCGCCCGCAGTTCCGGCTCTTTGAGATTCCCGAACGCCGGCATCGTCGAGCCCTTCTCGACCGACTGAGGGTTCTTCACGTAGGCCATCGTGTACTCCGCGTCGGGATGCTCCTTCCACAGGTTCGCCAGCGACGGACCGCCGCCGCCCTTGAGGCCGTCCTCGCCGTGGCACCCGTTGCAGTTCTGGGCCTTGAAGAGCGCCCGCCCTTTGGTCGCGAGCAGGACGTCCTTGCTCTCCACCTTCGTCGGTTGGACCGCCGTCCGCACCCGGGGGTCGCGCGTTCCCACGAGGGACGCGAACTGGCCGCCTGAAGTGAGCGTCGCCGCCGCGAGGATCGCCACGATCCCGCCGATCACGCCGCGCCCGACGCCGGGTTTCGCCTTCTTCAGCAAGGGTAGGGCGAGCAGCCCGGCGACGAAGAGCCCTGGCAGGAGCGCGGCCCCGATCCATCCTCCGCCCGGCACGAGGCGGTCGCCCCACACCAGCAGGCCGTGCATCGGCACCGTGTACCAGCTCGGCTTGGCGTCGAACCGGCCGTAGTCGTCGGGCGTCGCCGCCGAGCCGAACGGCGCCGCGACCACGATCCCGAGGAGCAGGGCGACGAGCGCGGGCGCGAGGAGCGGCCAGCGCGGCCCCTTCGCCCTGGCCGCGCTCAGCCCGAGGCCGAGCGCCAGAAGCAGGACGACGGGCAGGGCGAACGCGTGGGCCTTCCACCACAGGTCGAGCGTCGCCGCCCCCACCTCGTCGCCGCCCGCCATCAGGTGGGAGACCGCCGAGCCCACCTTGGGCACGCGCGCGGCGATCGAGACCTCGACCGCCGCCGTCTGGACGCCGTGCCGGTCCCAGGGCAGGGCGTTGCCCGTGAGCTGGAACGCGACGGAGAGACCCGCCAGGGCGAGCGCGGCCAGGTAGGCCCGAACCTGCGGCCCGCGCCACCAGCCCGCCCACGTCACCGCCGCGAGGTGGAGCATGGAGTGGACGATCATGATCGCCGAGCCCCAGTAGTGGAACGCCTGGACGAACGTCCAGGGCCATCGGTGAAGCTCCCTCACGGAGGCGTGCGCGCCTTCGGGATCGGCCCGGTACACCGTGGCGAGCAACCCGCCTGCGACGAGCTGCAGCGCGAAGTGGACGTAGAGCGCGAGGGCGGAGAGGGAAAGAAAGGACTTCTGGCGGTCCACGGCTTATTGTGCGCCGTGGACCGTCGCCGTGGTTGGGATCGGAGGCGTTCCTTGCCCGCTTTCCGGTAGGCCGATGGTCACAAACGCCATTCTTCCGACCCTCGGTCACATTCGGGCGTCCGCGCACGGTAGTAAAATGGCGGGCAGGGAAAAGGGTTGGAGTCGCGCTTCGAGCATCCGGAAGAGCCGGGGATGACCGAGGACGGCGTGGAGCAGATGCTTGCGCTGGCTGAGCGGCTACGCGCCGCGAACGGCGGCATGCTCGACGACAGCGCCGTCATGGCGGTCGCCGAGGCGACGGGCGCGCCCGTCGAGTACGTCCGCCTCGCGGTCAAGCTCCGCTCGGAGAAAGAGACCCAGTCGTTCCTGACCAAGCTTCGGAGCCAGTACCTCACCCTGGAGCCCCACACGCGCCGCTTCGTCGTCTCCGGCGGGGCCGCGACCCTCTGCGCCCTCTTCGCCGCCGCCGCCGACCGCGCGCAAGACGCCGTCCGACACGACTCGACCCGCTCCTCGCCCGCCTCGATGCTCAGCATCGTGTCGCTCGTGTGGTTCACCCTCGGCCTCTACAACGCGTGCATGACCCGCGACTCGAAGACGGGCGCCGCCACCGGGGCGATCTTCGGCGCGAGCTTCTTCGCGATGCGGGAGATGTTCAAGTTCGCCCTGGGGCTTCCCGCGTCCCAGATGTCCGACGCCTTCCTCATCGTGCCCTTCACCCTGCTCGGCGCCCTCGCGGGACTCGGGCTCCAGAAGGCGACCGACCGGTACCGTAAACCCCTGGGTCTGCGGGACCCCATCAAGGAGCGGCAGGATCTCTTGCGCCAGCTCGTCGATCTTCAGGACCGCCTGAAGTCGGGCGAGCAGAGCTTCACCTTCCTCAGCGTGGACATCGTCGGCTCTACGAAGATGAAGGCCCACGCCGATCCCCTCTCGGTCGAGTTCACCTTCAACGAGTACCACACCTTCGTCGAACGCACCGTCAAGCGCTACGGAGGGCGTGTTCACTCGACCGCCGGCGACGGCGTCACCGCCGCCTTCGACCACCCCACCCACGCCTTCGGGGCCGCGAAGAACATCCAGGCGGGGCTCCTGGAGCTGAACGCCTTCCGCAACAAGATCGGCGAGCCGATCGTCCTGCGCCAGGGAATCCACACGGGCGCCGTCGTCGCGCCCGACGCGACCGACGTGACGAGCCTGAACTTCTCCCACGTCATCGACGTCGCCGCCCACTTCCAGAAGGCCGCGCCTCCCGGCGGCGTCGCCGTCTCCGATCCCGCCGCCCTCCACCTTCCGGGCGGCCCGAACGCCGTTGGCGAGGAGCGTCTGCACGTCTCCGGCGTGGAAGGCGCGATCTGGCTTCCCAAGACCGCACCGATCGGCGCCCCGGCGACCGTGCCGCCCCCGATCCCAAGCTGATGGCTGCCCGCGACTCGCTTCGCCGGACTTTCGCCGACCCCGCCGCCTTCGAGGCCGCGTGGCGGGGGCCGGGAGGCGTGGGCAAGGGCGAGGCGATCGAAAACGAGGCGCGGGTCGCGGCGATCGCCGCGGCCGTCGGGAACGGGCTCGCCCGAGAGGGCTTCCGGCTGTTCCACAACGGCGGCCTTCCGCAGCTCGACCGCCGACAGGGGGATATCCGGACGGAGATCCTTTTCTCCCGGCGACCCTACAGCACGGAGTTCGCCGTCCGCTTCCACCTTACGCACGATGGCGTCGGTGTCGTGCGCGCCCGCTTCTGGCAACCTTCGATCCGCGCTCCGAAGACCGTCGCTGCCGGGGACGTCGGCCTTCTGGAGTCCGAGCCCGTCTACGCGCTCTGGTCTTCCGAGCGTCCGGTCGAGACCGCCGAAGCGATCCAGACCCTCCTCGCGGATCGCGTCCTGCCTTGGCTCGACCTCGTGGACGACCCGCCCCGCTTGCGCGAGGCCCTGATGGTGGGCGACGTGCCGATGATCGACCTGACCACCTCCGTCGAGCTGATGCTCGCCGAGTTCGGCGTTCGCGAGGCGCGTCGGTACCTGCGCTCCGTCGCCGAACTCGCCTGGCCGCCCCTGGTCGTTCCCAAACCCGACGGCTTCGCCCTCGACGACTCGCGCATGGCCTCCGTCGTCGGCTACTACCAGCTCTGAGGCGCCCTCAACCGACCCGCGCGATCGCCGCCTCGGTGTCCCGGACGTCCTGACGGGCTTGCTCGAGTCGTTGGCGCGCCTGGTTGAGGGCGCTCCGCCACTGTTCGAGGCTCGATTTCGCGTCGTTATATCGGTCGCGCGCCCGATTGTAGTCGCCTTTCGCGTCGTCGTACTTCGACTCCGCCGTCCGAAGCTGCTCGCGCAGGAGCTGCTTCGAGAGATCGCCCTTCGCATCGTCGAGCTTGCTTTGGAGGTCGTCCCGCTCCCGCTTCGCCGCGTCGCGTCGGTCGCGGGCGCTGTCCGCCTCGTTGTCGAACCGCCGGGCGGATCGCTCGAAGTCGTCCACGCGGCCATTGGCCTCGGTGATCGCGCTCTCGGCCTCGCTCGCCTCTCGACGGTGGCCGTCGAGGATCGTGGTGAGCCGGGCGATCTCTTCCTGGTCCAGGCGCGCCTTCTCCGCCCGTTGCCGCTCCTCTTCCGCGCGGCGCTCGGCCTCCTTCGTTTTCGCCTGTCGGGCCTCTTCTCGATTCTGCCGTTCCTCTTCCGCCCGCCGCGCTTCGATCCGGCGGGCTTCGGCGGCTTGGTCTTCGTCTGCTTGCCTTCGGTTGGATTCCGCCGCCTCGCGACGCCGGGCCGCGTCGATCTCGACCTGGAGCGAGGCGAGCCGTTGCGTTATGTGCGTCGCGGCGTTCGCCTTCGGGTGCCGGGAGCGGACGTCCTCCAAGACCCGCCGCGCGTCGGTCAGCCGGCCCGCCGACTCGAACAGCTCGGCGGCGGCGATCCCCAGCGCGTACCGGGCGGGTAGAGCCCGGTACGCGCTCTCCTGCGCGCGCGCGGCGGCGAGGAGGTCGCCCGACGCTTTCAGGGCCCGCGCCCGCGCGGTTGACTGAAGTGCCTGGCGCAGGGAAGAGGTTTCGCGCAGGTCGTTCTGGAGCGCGGGCCGCACGGCGGGCGGCGCGAGCCGCAGGGCCTCTCGAAATGCCCTCTCCGCCCGGTCGGGCCGGTCCAGAAGCAGGGCGGCGCGGGCGACGAGGCGGTGCCCTTCGTACCGTTTCGGTTCCTTGAGCACGAACGCGTCGCCCAGTCGCATCGCCTCCGCCGCCTTTCCGGCGGCGAGGGCCGCCTGCCCCTTCGTCAGAAGCGACGAGGCGGCGCCTTGCGGCAAAGCGAAGGCGGGAAAGGCCAACGCGGCGAGAACGACGATGTCACAAACCCTGCGCATATTCTAATGAACGCAAAGCGGACGATTCCGTTCTCCCAACCCGCGTCTCACAGTGCTAAACCGGACCCGTCGTCATATTCGACGCGCTTCTCGTCGCTACCCCCTTGGAGCCTCCCCCGCATGACACGTCCCGGATTCGACCACCTGGTCGGTGGGTAGAACTCGTCCCTTCTCCACTCCGACGTCCTCGGTATGGTGACGCTTCAGCCGCGGAAGACCGTCTTGCCCTTCTAGCCCCATCCGTCCGCAGGCGCTCTGGCACGAGACCCGGAGCGAAGGCGCGAGCTCTTCGCGCCCTATCGGGCGTCGGGTCTCGTCCGCCGCTTGGAAGGGGTGTCGAAGTAGACATGGAAGCCGTTTGGGAAGTAGGTCATTGCCAGACGCCATTGCCCCGCGACTTTTTGCCAGATGTCGCGACGCACCCCCCAGAGCAACTCGCCCTGACGATGCCCCTTGACCGAAATGGACTGTCGCCCAGACTCGATCGACTGAACGAAGGCTTCGCCTCCCTTGATCTTCACATAGCGAACATCGAACCCGTACGACGTGCGGACGAAGCGAGCGCTCCTCGCTTTCAATTGAGCCACATCCTTTGAGTACAGGCGAGATTGCTCGCCTTGACCTGCCGTTTTGTAGGTCGGCAAGGCGATGCGCGACACCTCTTCGAACGCCTTGCGGCGCAAGGCGTCCCCAAGGACCACGTAACTATTCCGAATCGACTCTTCGTCGGGAGAGACCTTCTGCAGGCTTCGTTGCGGTGAAAACGCGATCATAGCCGTAAAAAGAGTCATTACGGTTTCCTTAGGCTGAAGGCAGGGCGCTTCTCGCCGTGTCTCCCGGCGCAGTGGGTGCGATGCTACGTCTGTCAGAGAAGATTGCTACGTCTGTCAGAGAAGATCAAGGAGACTATGGTGAGCCTGTACGTAGTTCGCCAAGCAGTCCGGATAGGGTGAACAATTACCGACCGCGTCGTAGTGCCTACGACTTTGGAAGGGGATCGAGTCCCCCTTCTTTGAACTGGTGGAGGATAGGGGACTCGAACCCCTGACATCCTGCTTGCAAAGCAGGCGCTCTCCCAACTGAGCTAATCCCCCAAGGAGGGTCTATTATACCGCCAGGCGCCGGAAGAGGGCCGAAGGTCCCGGCCTCGAACCTCCGAGGAGTCGGCAGCGTCCAATAGAGGCATGGCATACGGCAGAAGGAACAACGACGCGGCGCTGGTTTCTCTGGTTGTGGGCGCGGCGGCCGTGGTGGTCGGCGTGTTCCTGTACCGGAACTCCGGTCGCGACTGGAACTCGGACGTGAAGACGGCGAAGAACTGGCTCGACGATCGGACCGACGGCGCTCAGGGGTTGCTCGACCGCACCGAGAAGGCGTCGAAAGAGCTTCTCGCGAACGCGCAGGACTACGGCCACCAAGCGTTGGGTTCCGCGAAAGGCGCCCTCGATGGCGTCCGCGACCGGGTGAGCTGAACTCCCAGAAGGAGTTGGAAGGCGCGACGGACCGAAAGCGGCCGCCGCGCCTTCGTCGTTCTCCATCCTCAGAAGAACGGTTCGAACCTAAGCCGCTCCGGTTAGGTCCAACCGGCCATGGAACCCAGAGAGGAGTTCGCCTCGGGCGACAACAACACGAGCAACGGCAACAGCCTGGAGCAGAAGGAAGCCCAGGCCGGCGTGTTCGAAGACGGCCAGATCCGCGATACGACCGGACCGATCCGGCAGGAGAAGGATGCCGAGAGCTACGTCTACGGCGACAGCCGCCCGGACCAGACGGAGCCTTCGGACACGTTCGTCGACGTGAGCGAGAGCCCGATGATGACGACCACCCGGGAAAGCTTTCCCGAAGCCCACAAAGAAGACCCGGCGTTCCTCGAGGCGCACCGTGTCGACGGGCAGGACGAGATCCAGCCCCAGTACAACCGGCAGGACGGCAGCGAAGGACAGGTCCTTGTGGCCAAGGAAAAAGAATAATGGCGGACGAGAAAGGAAACGAGAGCGTGTACGGCGAGAACGTCGCCTTGGGCGACGTGCGTGAGGACCGGGGCATCCGCGAGGAGACCGTCGAGGCGCATCCTCAGCCGACCGGCGACGATGCGAAGTTCACCAGCGACGCCGTCGACTCGGCGGACGACGTGAAGACGCGCGGCGCGGAGGCGATCGAAGGCTCCGAAGGCGTCGCCGCCGACCTGGAGAACGCCCGGGAGCGCGGGGCCGAGGACGCCGGAAGCGGCGGCATGGGCCGCGAGGGTACGCCCCGCAACGCGAACGACGCCCCGCAGGGCGAGTTCACGCCGCTGGACGAGACGAAACCCAACACCCCCGGTTAGGCCTTCCGAAAAGAGAGGAGAGAAGGGAAGGCGCCGTAGAATCAGGAACCCCCTGATGATCGATCTCGCCTTCCCTTGGAGAGGACTCGCTTGAGCCTCTACGCCGTTCGCCGCCCCGCTTCGAATCCCGCGTTTCGCCTCATCCTTCTGCACGGCTACGGAAGCGACGAACGCGACATGATGGGGCTCGCCCAGGAGCTTCCGCCGGAGATCGACGTGATCTGTCTGCGTGCGCCGGCCGAGACCGAGAACGGCGGCTACGCCTGGTTCGACATCTCGGTCGACGAAGGCGGCTTCGGCTTCGACGCCGAGGGCTTCCACTACGCGGTCGCCCTCGTGCTGCGCGAACTTCCCGAAGACGAAACGACGCCTCTGGCGCTCGGCGGCTTCAGCCAGGGCGCGATGATCGCGGCGGCGGTAACCCTGATCGAGCCGAGCGTCCGGGCCGCGTGGCTGATGAGCGGGGCCTTTCCGCCCGAGCTCGAGATGCCGGCGTCGCCTTCCCGCCCCGTGCTGGTGCAACACGGGACGTCCGACCCGGTGCTCCCCCTCGCGATGGGCCGCGACCTCGCCAAGCGGCTGAAGGAGGCTGGTCTCGAGGTCGAACTGAAGGAGTATCCGATGGCCCACTCCGTCTCGACCGAGAGCCTGACCGACGGCGTCGAGTGGCTGATGTCGCTCGACGCCGAAGGTTAGGGACGCGGTTCTAGGGACTAGCGGTTGACGTGCTCCATCATGGCCTCGGCGTAGCGCGTCCCTTCGGGGGTGGGGATCGCGTCCAGCTCCGCGAGGTCTTCGGCGGAGAGCCGCACGTCGTCGGCCGCCGCGTTCTCCTCCAGATACCCCACCCGCTTCGTGCCGGGAATCGGGCAGAGGTGGTCGCCCTGCGCCAAGACCCACGCCAGCGCGACCTGCGAGGGCTTCGCGCCGATACGCTGGGCGACTCGCTCGACCGCCTCGACGATCTTCAGGTTGGCCTGGAGCGCCTCGCCCTGGAAGCGCGGATTGTTGCGTCGCCAGTCATCCGCCGAAAGGTTGTCGAGGTCCTTCAGGGCGCCGGTCAGGAAGCCCCGGCCGAGCGGCGAGTAGGGCACGAACGCGATGCCAAGCTCCTTGGTGAGCGGCACCACGTCCTCCCGGTAGTCCTGCGTCCACAGGGAAAGCTCGCTCTGGACGGCGGCGATCGGGTGGACGGCGTGCGCGCGGCGGATCGTTTCCGCGCTCGCCTCGCTCAGGCCCAGGCTTTTCACCTTGCCCTGCTTCACCAGCTCCGCCATCGCGCCGACCGTCTCCTCGATCGGCACGTGCGGGTCGACCCGGTGCTGGTAGTAGAGATCGACGTGGTCCACGCCGAGCCGGGCCAGCGAGAGGTCGATGCACCTTCGCACGTATTCCGGCGTGCCGTCCACGATCCAGCCCGCGTTCGCCGCGACCTGATCCTGGTGGCTCGTGATCGAGCGGTCGTAGACGTTGCCGAACTTCGTCGCGAGGAAGACTCCGTCGCGCCTTCCCTTGAGGGCTTCGCTCAGCAGCTTCTCGTTCTCGCCCGCGCCGTACATGTCGGCGGTGTCCCAGTGGTCCACCCCGATCTCCAGGGCGCGGGCGAGGGTGGCGAGGCCGCCCTCCTTGTCGCCGGGGCCGTAGGCGTAGCTCATCCCCATGCAGCCGAGGCCGATGGCCCCGACGTTCCGTCCGTCGATCTTGCGTTGTGTCATGTGGGTTCTATCCGAGGCAATGGGGCGTGTCGGAAGCCTCGCAGAGGCCTCCGTAGAGTTCGATCTTAAGGTCGAGGGCGCGCAGATTGTCCTTGAGCTCGTCCATGTGCCGCCGCACCGCCTCCCGGTGCGCGACCAGCATCCGCCGCCGCGCGTCGACGGTGGCTTCGCCTTCGCGGACGAGCTCCGCGTAACGTCGAACCTGATGGATCGGCATCCCGGTCGAGCGCAGTCGCGTGAGGAAGCCCAGAAACCGAACGTCCGATTCCGTGTAGCGCCGGTGGCCGCCGTCGTTGCGGTTCACCCGGGGCAACAGGCCTGCCCGCTCGTAGTAGCGGAGCGTATGGACGGTCAGTCCGGTCCGCTCCGCCACGTCCTGGATGCTCAACGGGGCGTGAGTCTCTCCGTTCTCGCCGCGCGTTTCCACCATCGTTAGAGACTCTACGATGTTCGAGCGCGCTCGAAGTCAAGGCCCCGTCGTAGAAAATCGTATCGAAGGTCGAAAAGAGTACGGCATCCTCAAGCTGCGCGAGACGTGGGTCGTCGAGGAGGCGACCGCGAAGACGATGCGCGCCAATCGGGGCCAGGACACCAAGCCGGAGCTGGCCCTGCGCCGCGCCCTCTGGGCGGCGGGCCTGCGCGGCTACCGGAAGAATCGAAAAGGTCTGCCGGGCCGCCCGGACGTGGCGTTCGGAAAGGCGAAGCTCGCGGTGTTCGTCCACGGCTGCTACTGGCACCAGTGCCCGCGCTGCACCCGGAACCGCTCGCCCAAGACGAACGCCGCCTATTGGCAGGCCAAGTTCGACGGCAACGCCGCGCGCGACGCGCGCAATCTCGCGGCCCTCCACGACGCGGGCTGGCGCACGCTCGTCGTCTGGGAGTGCGAACTCAAAAAGGACGTCGCGACGGTTCTGGAACGCGTTCGAGACGAGATCGGCAAGTAGGACTTTCTTGCCATCTTGGCGCTTGATCCCGCTTCGCCCTAGGGGAAGTACACGCAAAAGCCGACATCTTTGTGGGGACAAAAAGCCCCCCCCCACGGAAGGGAAACGAACGACATGACGACGATCCAACGGCCGGAGGGCCCTCGAAGTGTGCGCCTCACGAAGCGCGAAGTCCAGATCCTGAGCCTAGTGGCCCAGGGCCACACGAGCCAGGAGGTCGCGGACCAGCTCTTCGTCTCGGCCCGGACGGTGGGCTTCCATCTCGCCAACGTCTACGAGAAGCTCGAGGTGGGCAACCGGGTCCAGGCGTTCCGCGTGGCGGCGCGCCTGGGACTGATCCCCAGCGAGCCGGTCATCGGCTTCGCCCAGGCGGCCTAGATTTCCGTCCAAACCTGGGCGGCCGGGACGGTTTCGAGAATCTTGACCGTGTCCAGCATCTCGTCCCAAGGGTGCGAGGCGCGCGTCTCGAAATCCTTCAGGATCGCCTCGCACTGGAGCCGGTAGAACTCGTCGAACCGCGTCACCGTGCCGTGGACGTACGATCCGCTCCGGCGTAGCGCGAAGCGCCAGGGAAAGGCGGCGTTCGCCCCCTGGCCTTCGGCGACGACGAGCGTCGCCCGCCGTCCGTCCCCCCACTCCAGGACGACGGTCGGCATCGCCGCCGTGCCGACGTTCACGAGCCGCCGGACCCCGCCGCCCATCGCGCGCAGGGCCATCGCGACCGTGTGGACCCCGTAGCGCTCCCACGCGCCGTAGCCGGAGAAGAAGCCCTCCTCAACCGGACCGTCGAGAACCTCCTCCAGCTCCGCCGCGTGACGGAGCGACGACCCGGCGGTGACCGGCGTCGCATGGTACTCCGCCGCCCGCAGGATGCGGTACGCCTCATCGAGGTTTGGGGCGACGAGCTTGTCGATCCAGATCGGCTTGCCCGCCGGGATGGCGGCGAGGCACAGGTCGAGATGCGCCTCGATGTCGTCCGGAGCGAGGACCATCACCGCGTCGGCGGCGTCCACCGCCGCGTCGGCGCTCTCCGCCCGTTGGACGTCGTTCACCGTGCACCAGTCGCCCTCCGTAGGGGCGGTCTCGTACGCGACCACCGCGTGCCCCCGCTCCCGAAGGAGCGTGAGGAAGGTCTTGGCGTGCCAGTTGTCGAGGTGGTGGTCGAGAAAGGCGACGGTCATCGGACTATCCCAGGGCCTGCGAGGCCGCCCGCGCGATCCGGCCCCGACGATCCTCGATCTTCGCCGCCCGCTCGAACACGTCCCGGTTGCCGGCCTTGTCCCACTCGGCGAGGATGTTGATCGAGGCGACCACGACGGGGATGAACTCCTTGTCGTTAACCGTCGCCCGCAGGGCCTGGACGGTCGCGGGGTCCTTGGGAAGCTGGGCGAGGGCGTAGACCGCGCCCGCCTTGCGCCCGGCGTTCTTGCCCTGCGTCAGCTCCTCCAGCCAGAACGCCCGAAGCTCCGGCTTCTTCAGGTCCGCCAGTCCGCGCAGGGTGAGGAAGGCCGGATTCACGTCCCGGTCGGCCCGCGCCGCCGCCACGATCCCGTCGACCGCGGCGGGCGTCCCGGCGGTCACGAGGGCGGCCATCGCCGCCGTGCGCTGGGCGGGGTCGGCGACCGCCTTGAGGATCGCGAGGTTCTCCGCCTCGGTCGGCGCGGTCGCGCGCGAGACGACGCGCAGGAAGTCGTGGTCGGGATCGAGCACGACCGCCGTCGTGAAGGAGGTCGGGATCGTGACCGTCTGCTCCTTGCCGTCGAGCACGAACGGGATCTTGGTCAGCACGCCGCCGTTGATGACGCCGAGCGTCGCGTTGGGCACCCGGTAGATCGGCGTCCCGTCGCTCGTGTCCTGCGTCTGCCGGATCGTCACGACCACGTTCGGGCCGTCGGTCTTCCAGTCGTATTCGATCACGGGATGGCCCGGCTTGCGGAACCACTGGTCGAAGAACCACTCGACGTTGAGGCCGCTCGCCATCTCCATCGACCGTTCAAGCTGGGGCGCCTGGACGGGCGTGTGCTGGTAGGTGTTGAGGTAGAGGCTCAGCCCGGAGAAGAACGCCTCGTCGCCCATGTATTTGCGCAGGGTGTGGAGCACGTCGCCGCCCTTGGGGTACGTGTGCGAGTCGAACATCGCGTCGCCGTTCGCGTACAGGTTCGTGATGATGGGGCGGCGGTAGCGGCGCGCCTCGGCGAGGTACGAGCGCTGGTTGCTCTCGACCTCCCACAGGTACGCGCTCGTTCCGCGCGAGTGCTCGAAGTAGAGCATCTGGAGCAGGGTCGCGAAGCTCTCGTTGTTGAAGATGTCGCCCCAGTCCTGGCACGTCACCGTGTCGCCGAACCACTGGTGGCCCAGCTCGTGGCTGTTCAGGCTCGCCATGGTCCGGAAACCGTCGCGCGCCTCGGTCAGCGAACCCTCGCCCAGGGTGGTCGCCGACACGTTCTCCATGCCGCCGCCGAAGTCGTACATCGCGTTCTGCGCGTACTTCGCCCACGGGTACTTGTAGCCGAACCGCTGGGAGTAGAAGCTCAGCATGTCCGGCGTGTCGCCGAACGAGTCGTCGATGTACTTGCCCTGCCCCTTCGGCACGACGTACCAGAGCGGCACCCCCTGCCACACGTCCTTCTTGACGTCGAACGGCCCACCGACGGCGGTCATCAGGTAGGTCGAGTGCGGGATCTCCTGCTTCCACACGAACGTCTTCCGCTTGCCGTCCACGCTCGCCTTCTCGCTCACGAGGCGGCCGTTGCCGATGGCGGTCCAGTCGGCCTGGACGGTGTACGTCTCGTCGTACGTCGCCATATCGTTGGGGTAGTCCCACATGGGCGCCCAGTCGCTGTTGTACTCCGTCTCGCCCTGGGTCCAGAAGCCCACGCGGTCGTCGTTGTTCGTGCTCCCTTTCTCGATCCAGTGGAAGCCGCCCTCGCCGCCGAACGGCCGGGCTTTGCTGTTCGCCGCCTTGTAGTCGATCGCCACGACCATCTTCTTGCCCTTCGTCGTCGCCGGGACGGGGATGACGAGCTTGCGGCCATCGCGCCGGGGCGTCACGGGCTTGCCGTCCACCGTCAGCCGGTCGATCGTCATGACGGGGCCCGCGTTCAGGGTGATCTCCGTCAGGCCGGAGCGCAACGGGGCGAGCGTGTCCACCGCGCGGCCGGTAAAGGTCCGGTTGGGATAGTCCACGTCCAGATCGATCGAAACGTGCAGCAGGTCGCACGTCCGGTCGGGTGCGTAGTGGATCGTCGCCTGGGGCGGCGCGAAAGGATTGCCGCCCTGACGTTGGGCGAACAGCGCGGCGACAAGGGCATAGCCGATGGGCATGGGCCGCATTTTACAGCGGAACCCGGCAACGGTGCGGGGCGTCCGGGGATGCAGAGCCATGGCTGAGACCCAACTAAGACCCCCTCAGGAACAAGCCCGTCAACCGGGCATCGAGAGCGAGATGCGTCCCAAGCCCGTCTACATCCGCCCGAACTACCGGGGCGCGGGCAAGCTGGAAGGCAAGGTCGCCCTCATCACGGGCGGCGATTCGGGCATCGGACGCGCCGTCGCCGTCCACTTCGCCGCCGAGGGGGCGGACGTGTTCGTCGCCTACCTGAACGAGCACGAGGACGCCCAGGAGACAAAGCGCCTCGTCGAGGGCTACGGTCGCAAGTGCGAGATCTTCCCGGGCGACCTCGGCGTCGAGCGAAAAGCCATCGAGGCGGTCGAGGAGTGCGTCGCGCGCCTCGGCGGCCTCGACGTCCTCGTGAACAACGCCGCCGAGCAGCACCCGCAGAAGGACGTTGCCGACATCTCCGAGGAGCAGCTCGTCCAGACCTTCACGACGAACATCTTCGCCCAGTTCTTCACCGTCAAGGCCGCTCTCCAGCACCTGAAGGAAGGCTCTGCGATCATCAACACCACCAGCGTGACCAATTATCAGGGTTCCCCGAGCCTCGTCGACTACGCGTCGACCAAAGGCGCGATCGTCGCCTTCACCCGCTCCCTCGCGGGCTCGCTGATCGAGAAGGGCATCCGCGTCAACGCGGTCGCCCCCGGCCCGATCTGGACGCCGCTCATCCCCAGCACCTTCCCGCCCGAGGAGGTCGCCTCGTTCGGCTCCGACACGCCCATGAAGCGCGCGGGCGAGCCCGCCGAGGTCGCGACCTGCTACGTGTTCCTCGCCAGCGAGGACGCCAGCTACATGGCGGGACAGGTCCTGCACCCGAACGGAGGCGAGATCGTCAATGGCTGAGGTCGTTTCCCTCCAGGGCAAGACCGCCGTCGTGACGGGTGCGGGGAGCGGCATCGGCAAGGGAGCCGCCCTCGCCTTCGCCCGCGCGGGAGCGCGGGTCGCGTTCGTCGATGTGAAAGAGGAGAACGCCGCGAAAGCGATGGCCGAGGCGGAAGGCGAGGGACACCTCGTGGTCGAGGCCGACGTGTCCAAGAGCGAGGACGTGAAGGCGGCGATGGCGAAGGTCGCGGAGGCGACGGGCCGGATCGACATCGTGTACGCCAACGCGGGCATCAACGGCGTCTGGGCGCCGATCACGGAGCTGGAGGACGAGGAGTTCGACCGAACCATCGCGATCAACCTGCGCGGCACCTTCCTGACGATCAAGTACGCCGTGCCCTACTTGGAGAAGCAGGGCGGCGCGGTTCTCGTGACCTCGTCCGTCAACGGCACCCGCATCT
Source organism: uncultured Fimbriimonas sp. (assembly GCA_964516175.1). Classification (GTDB taxonomy): domain Bacteria; phylum Armatimonadota; class Fimbriimonadia; order Fimbriimonadales; family Fimbriimonadaceae; genus Fimbriimonas. The sequence continues at coordinate 134,276 of CAZEWR010000002.1, forward strand.
TCAGCAACACGGGCGCGACCGCCTACTCCACGAGCAAGGCGGGGCAGGTGGCGATGACGAAGATGCTCGCCGTCGAGTTGGGTCAGAAGAACATCCGGGTGAACGCGATCTGCCCCGGCGCGATCGAGACGAACATCGACGCCAGCACCGAGCAGCGCGACACCGACAAGATCAAGATCCCGGTCGAGTACCCCGAGGGCAACACGCCCCTGCCGGGTCAGGACAACGGCACGATCGAACAGGTCGGTCGCCTCGCCCTTTTCTTGGTCAGCCCCTGGGCCGACCACATCAACGGCGAGATCGTCTACATCGACGCGGGCGCGAGCCTCGTGACAGGCTAGACACGAAGCGGGTGGGGTCGGAGGCGAAGCCTCCGGCCCCACCCCTCCGGTGTCGACTTCTCTGAAACCGACGGACCACACTATCCGTCAGCTTTGCGTGAGAATCCACAAAGGCATCGTTTCGGCTTTCGTCTGCCTGGGCGCTGCGGCGGGCGTGTGGGCGGTTCAAGCCCGGTCCTGCCTCCGGCTCCACGGGCGGTTCGTCACCGACGACTTGATCGTGAGCCGAGGCCAGACCTACGTGCCCGTCTCCGTCCTCGCCGACGCTCTCCAACTCAAGGTGCGGAACACGGCCGACGGCTGCGACCTCGTAGGGGCCGCCGACGACCTCGGCCAACGTTTCGCGCGCGACGGATACAACCTGGAGGTGATCGACGTCGCCCGCGTCGGCGAATACCGGGCGAAGTACGGCTACTACGACTTTCCCGTCGTCGCGAGTCCCGGCAAAGAGCTGGTCGTCGTCACCTGCCGTCTCACGAACGGAACGGGCTTTCCGCAGTCCATCGACCTCAACAACGGTCGCGACACGCTCCTGAGCGACGCCCGCTTCCGCTCCTACGCGCCCCTTCGCGGAACCGGCGGACGCGTTCTCGGCGGCATGCTCTCGATCCTCGTGGGCGCCCAGGCCGACTTCGCCCTGAAGTTCGAGGTTCCTGCCGGATTCCGCCCCGATCGCCTCACCGTCTCCATCCAGAACGGGCCGGACCGTCTGCCGACCGACTTCCGCCTCTCGCTCGCGCGGTATTGAACGGCGCCGAAAAGGGGGAACTCGCGGTCCCCACGGCGTACAATAGGGTGTGGATCGCATCGTTCTCGCCGCTCCGCGCGGCTTCTGCGCGGGGGTCGCCTACGCCATCGAGGTCGTGAGCCTCGCGCTCAAGATCCACGGCGCCCCGCTCTTCGTGCGCCACGCGATCGTCCACAACGAGCACGTCGTCCGCTCCTTCGAGGCCCAGGGCGTCGTCTTCGTCGAGGATCTGGCCGACGTGCCTCCCGGCAACGTCGTCGTGTTCTCCGCCCACGGCGTCTCTCCCGCCGTTCGCGCCGAGGCGAAGATGCGCGACCTCACGATCATCGACGCGACCTGCCCCCTGGTCACGAAGGTCCACAACGAGGCGAAGCACTTCGCGGCCAAGGACTACTTCATGGTCTACATCGGCCATCACGGCCACGCCGAGGCGGAAGGGACGATGGGCGAGGCCCCGGAACGGATGGTCCTCATCGAAACCCCGGAAGACGCCGAGCGGCTCGAACTCCCGCCCCACGGACGGCTCGCCGTCCTGACCCAGACGACCCTCAGCATCGACGAGGTGAAGGCGACGATGGCGGTTCTCGAACGGCGCTTCCCGCACCTGGAGAAGCCCGGCAAGGAGGACATCTGCTTCGCGACGACCAACCGCCAGACGGCGGTGCGCGCCATGGCCGACGGGTGCGACCTCGTGCTCGTCGTCGGCTCCACGACCTCCTCCAACTCGAAGCGTCTCCAGGAGATGGCGGTCAGCCTGGGCGTCGAGAGCCACCTTCTCCAGTCCGCCGCCGACGTGCGCCCCGAGTGGCGCACCGACTATCGCGTCGTGGGCATCACCAGCGGCGCCTCGACCCCCGAGTCGCTCGTCGAGGACGTCGTCGGCACGCTCCTGAACGGTCGCACCGACGTTCCGGTCGAGACGCTCGAAGCGGTTCACGAGGACGTGACCTTCCGCCCCTCCCGCGACCTCGTCCAGCTCGCGATGGCGAAATGAGGCGGTACTTTCGTCGTGGGCGCCGGTCTGGATTGCGCCCCCGCGTGGAATAATCCTTGCGTGACGCCTGATCTCGATCTCGAGTTGGGCGCGACGTTGCGGGGCCTGCGCCTGGTGCGGGGCCTTGGGTTGAGCGAAGTCGCCCGCAGGAGCGGCGCCTCGAAGGCCGCGCTTTCGGCCTGGGAGAACGGGACCCGCCGCCCGCGTGGCCCGGCCCTCGCCCGTCTGCTGGACGCCCTTGAGGCCGACACCCGCAGCAAGGCGAGGCTCCTTCGCCTCGCCGAGCCTCAGAACGCCCGGATGGTCTTGGCCGACTCGCCCCTCGGGGCGTCGGTGAACGTCGGCGTGGTCCTGCGGGTCATGCGTGAGCGCCGGGGGATCGCGCAGGCCGATCTCGCACGCCAACTCGGCGTCGCGCAGGCGACGGTGTCCCGGTGGGAAACCGGCGAGGGCGTTCCTTCGACCGAAACGCTCCACGCCCTCGGGTTCGCCCTGGGTGCGACGGCGGAAGAGACCCTCGCCCTGGCGAGCGCACAAGGCGAGGGCGATGCCGGACTGCCGGACGATGTGGACGCGGTCGTCGCTCGAATCTGGGAAGGTCCTGGCTTCCACCCGTTGCGCGAGCTCCTTCTTCTCGGGTGGGAGGCGGAACTGGGGCGGCGCGCGTCGTGGGACAACCGGTGGGACCCCGGCTTGGCCGCCGTCCTCTCCGCGCGCGCGTGCCTGCTCGTCGGCGAGGTCCGCTTCATCGAGGTTCCCCCACTCGTCCAAAGAGCGATCCGACTGGCCGGGACGACGGAGGCGCGGACGCAGGCCGTTCCCGCCGTCGGCTCCCTCGATCATGCCTACCGCAACCTGAGAAGGAGCGATGTGGAGACCACGGAGATGGCGGAGGCGTGGGCCGCGCGCCTTCCTGACTCGCCCCAGAGGGCCTGGATGCTGCGTCAGCGCGGCCTGGCCTCGATGCGTGCCGGGAAGATCGCCGAAGGCCTGGAATGGATCGAGCGGTCGTCCGACGTCGAACTGCAGGCGCGGCCGGACCACCCGGAACCCTGGAGCCACCGCGCCGAGATGCTCGCGGACGCTTACCTGGAGGCGGGCCAGCCCCGTTCGGCGGCGGACGTCCTGGGCGGACGGCGGGAGCGCCACTTTCCTCCGAGCGTGTTCGTGCGGATCGAGCACGCCAACGGCCGGACGGTGACGGACGCCGAGATGGCGTGGCTGCGCTACTGCGCGCTCTCGTCAGGCTGGAGCCAAACGCGACTCCAGCTCGCCCGAATCGAGCGGCGCCAGACGCGGCTGGGAGGCGCGCTCCCCGAAACCCCCGAGCCGCTTCCGAACGGCGTGGCATCCGAGGACCCGCCCACGGAGGATCGACTTTGGGCCGCCGTCCTACGCGAGCGCCCTGTTCAAGGCGGCTAGAGGGCTTCGCTGAAAAGGCCGACCCTCTCGAACGGCCTCGTGTGGAACGCGTCGGGTCTGCGCGCGGACGGAGTCGTCCGGACGCAGACGGTCCGCAAGCCCACCTCCTTCGGAGACTTGGCCGTCGGCGGCCTCGCCCTCCTGCGCCGACGCAAGCGCTCCTAAGCGGCGAGCGCCGCCTGCACCCGCTCCCACACGGGCTCGACTTCGATAAACCCCAGCCCCCGGGGATCGTGGACGCAGCGCTCGATCCCTCCGTAGGGGCACGAGCGCTGCGGACGCGTGAGCCCGTACAGCCCGACCGCCGGGACGTCCAGGGCCGCCGCGAGGTGGGTCGAGCCCGTGTCGCCGCCGACGTGCAGCGCGGCCAGGGAGACGAGGGCGACCAGTTCGACGACCGACGTCTCGCCGATGAGGCTCGCGGGCGGAACCTTGCATCCCGCCGCCACCTCCTGCGCGATCGATGCGTCCGCCTTGCCGCCGAGCATCACCGTCGGCAGGCCGTACGTCTCCCGCAAGAGGTCGACGATCCGCGCGAAGCGGTCGGGAGGCCAGCGCTTCGTGATCCAGCCTGCGCCCGCGTTCACCAGGACGAACCGGCCTGTCACCCCCTTCGCGGCGAGCCGGCCCCGCACCGCGATCACGTCCTCGACCGAGGGCGAGAGGCCGAACTCCGCCCGGTCCATCACGCCGCCCACCGCCCGCGCCACGTCGACGTACTGGTCGACCACGTGGAAGCTCGAAGGGTCCGGCGGCACCCGCGAGCTGAACAGCCCCGCCCCCTCGCGCTGCCAGCCGTAGCCGACCTTGGTCCCCGCCGTCGCCCGCCCGACCACCAGCGCGCTCTTGAGGAGACCTTGGAGATCGAGGGCGGCTTCGAAGCGGCCCTCGACCCTCTGGAGCCGGGACGTGATCCGCACGACCTCGTCCACCGCCTCGCACCGCTCGACGATCCCGGCGAAGCGGGGATCGACCGCCCAGGTGACGTGGCAGCCCGGAAAGCCCCGCTTGAGGGCCACGGCGGCGGGTAGGGAACACACCGTATCGCCGAGGGCGGAGAGCCGGGCGATCAGGAAGCGCGGCCCGTCGCCCGGCCTTTCGGCGCTCAACGGCCCACCAGTTCCCGCACCGCCGCGAGGATCTCGGACGGTGCGACCGCCGAGGTCTCCGTGCCGCGCCGCAGAACGCGCCCCTGCGGGGTGAACGGCCGGAACAGGGCCGGGTCGGTGGGGCCGAAGACGGAGACGGCGGGCACCCCCAGCGCGGCGGCCATGTGGCCGTTGCCGGTATCGCCCCCCAGGTGCACGGCGCTCAGCCTCACCGCCTCGAGCGTCGAGGCCAGCGGGAGCTTGCCCACCAGGTCGACCGTCCCCTCCATCTCGATGGGCCGGTCGGTCGGCCCGCCGAGGAAGGCGACTTCGTAGCCGCGTTCCATCAGCCCTTGGGCGACCTCGCGCCAGCCCGCCTCGAAGTACGCCTTCTCGGGGGCGCCTGCCGACACGGTGATCGCCGCGAGAGGCCGGTCGCCCCCGATCCGATCGACGACGCCCCGCGCCGCCTCGGGATCGTGGGGCATCAAGGGGCGCTCGGGGAGGCGGTAGTCGCCCACCGTCTCCAGCATCCGTCCGTACCACTCGACGGTGTGGGCGCCCGGCGGGCGTGGACCCGGCACGGGGTTCAGGCGGGCGGCGAGGGGATCGGTCCCCCCGGCTGCCAGCCGCACCTTCGGGCTCGCGAGGCGAAGGCACAGGGCGGTCTTGCTGTGGCCCTGAAGGTCGAGGCCGAGATCGAAGCGCAGACGGCGGAGGCCCGCGTACTTGGCGACCTGCTCGCGCCACGATCGGGGGTTCCAGCGCGCCCGCTTCCACCGCTCGCGGGGAATCTCCTCGACGCGGGTGACCAGACGCTTCCGGTCCAGCATGGGGGCGCAGCGCGACTCGACCGCCCAGCACAGGAAGGCCTCGGGATGCCGCTCTCGGATCGCCGTCGCCGCCCAGGCCGCCATCACGCAGTCGCCGATGGCGGTGAAGCGAACGATCAGGACCCGGGGAGCCTCGGGTCTCACAGCATCTTCCTGCGCCGCGACGATTTCCAGCGGTCGTGCATCCAGAGGTACTGCTCGGGGGCCTCGCGGACGGCGGCCTCCAGGGCCTGGTAGTAGAGGGCCATCGCCTCGACCGGGTCGACGGGGTTCGTCCGGAAGTCGAGCGGCGCGTGGACGAGCATCCGGTACTGGCCGGGGCCGGTGCGCAGGCAGAAGGCGGGGAGCATGAACGCCTCCGTGCGCCGCGCCATCACGGCGGGGCCGATCACGGTGCCCGTCTTGTGGCCGAAGAACGGGACGAACGCGTCGCTCGCGTTCTGGTCGGGCAGCACGGCCACCATCTCGCCGCGCCGTAGCTTGCGCATCATGCCCATCGCCGCGTCGCCGCGAGAGAGCAGGTCGATCCCCGCCGACTTCCGGAGTTTCTCGAGCCGATCCTGGATGATCGCCTGATTCGCGTGGCGAACGACGACGCTGAGCTTGTGGCCGCTCGCGGTGACCCAGTGCGCCGCCCGCTCCCAGTTGCCGAAGTGTCCGGTGCAGACGACCGTTCCGCGTCCCGGCTCCAGGTAGTCGAGGGCGCCGGGCGGGAGTTCCAGGTGGCTCAGCACCTCCTCGTCCGTCCGAGCGGGCGAGCGCATCAGGTCGCCCGCGAGCCGCCCGAAGTGGAGGAACGACTCGCGCGCCGTGGCGACGATCCAGGCGTCGTCGCGCTCGGGGAAGGCGAGCCGAAGGTTCGCCTCCGCCCGGTTCCGGTGCTTCTTGTCGAGGCGGTAGGCGAGGAGTCCCAGCCGCTCGCCCCGTCGTTCCGCCGCGAGGGCGTCGCCCCTCATAAAGCCGCGCTGGGCACGGTCGAAGGCCCAGCCCACGATCCGCTCTTGGCCTCTAGGCATCCAGACGCTCCGCGAGCCAGTCCCGGAACTCCGCCGCCGGCTCCACGCGCACCGCGTGGCGCGCGACCAGGATCCGCCGCCCCCCGAGATCCGTCCGGGCGCGCAGCTTGACCCAGTCTTTGGCCGTCACGACGACCGGGAGATCGGGGTCCATACCGTCGAACAGGGTACCTGCCGTCAGTGGATCGTGGTCCGGGAGCAGGCGGGCCTGCGCCGGGGAGCGTGGAAGCGACGCCAGGAACCGCGCGGGCTGGCCGAGGGCGCAGAGAACCGCGAACGCCTCCGGCCACTCTGCCGAGAGGTTGCCCGGTACGACCTCCTCCAGCCACGGCCCTTCTTCCACGATCTCGAACCGCCCCGGCAGCACGAGGTCGGCGCGCCGCCGGTTGCCGCGCGGCTCGCGGTAGGGACCGGCGGGCAGGCAGCGGCGGTTCTTCGGACGGATCGGGTCGAGCACGAGCGACACCGTCTTCCGGAGCGGAAGGTGCTGGAACCCGTCGTCCATCAGCATCACCGCGTGCGGATGCGCCTTGTGCACCAGCGAGGCCGCCAACACGCGCCGCCGTCCCACCACGAGCGGCAGGTCGGGGACCTGCTCCCGGAGCATCGCGGGCTCGTCGCCCCACTCGGCGGCGTCGAGCGGACCCGCCGTCGCGAGGCTCGCCGCCTCCGCGCGCGGCGCGCCGTAGCCGCTGCACGACACGACGACCTCCCGTCCCATGTCCCGCAGAACGTCCACGAGGTGCCGGACGAGGGGCGACTTGCCCGATCCCCCCGCCTGGAGGTTGCCGACGCACACCACCGGCCGATGCGGCGCCTCGGCCTTCTTGAAGCCTAGCCGATAGGTCAGCCGGTACGTCTCCCAGCCCACCGCGTAGAGCCAGGAAAGGGGGGTGAGGGCGAACCGGGCCAGCCGGGCGCCGATCCGGGAGGATTCCCAGAGGTCTCGCATCAGAAGGGAAGTGAATGGGGGACAGGAATATTGCTTTTTCCGTCTTCCTTTTCCCCGCCTCCCTCTTCCCGTCCCCCTCCCCCGCCGACCCTTAGATTATGCCCGCCACGACCGCTCCCGTCCAAGACTCCAAGCCTTCCAACGGCCTCGTCGCCCTCCTCAAGGCCATGGGCCTCGCCGCCGTCCAGGTCTCGCCCGACGTCGTCGCTCTCCAGGCCAGGCCGTCTAAGCGCTGAGCGCGGCGAACGCCGACCTTAGGGCCGCGTGCCGGTCGCCCGTCGGGAACAGCTCGTGCCCGACGTACCCCGCGTAGCCGAGCCGCTCCAGCTCGCGCCCGAGCGCCCGATAGTTGATCTCCTGGGCGTCGTCCAACTCGTGCCGTCCCGGCACGCCCGCCGTGTGGACGTGGCCCAAGACGGGCGCCGCCCTTCGCAGCGCGCGTAGGAGGTCGCCCTCCATCGTCTGGACGTGGTACACGTCGAACAAGACGCGTAGGCGCGGCGAGCCCACCGCCTCGCAGGCGGCCACCGCCCAGTCGACCGTATCGGCCATATAACCGGGGTGGTCGACGCGCGAGTTGAGAACCTCCAGGTTCAGATCCACGCCGCACGCCTCCGCGTGGCGGACCACCCGCCGCGCGCCCCGGGCGAAAAGGACCAGTCCGTAGGCGTCCGACAAGCCGGGCCGTCGCCCTCCGGAAAAGACGATCACGCCGGGGATTCCGAGCCGCGCCGCCCGGTCCACCGAAACGACCAGTTCGTGCTCGATCCGCTCCCAGTGGTCCGGGTCGTTCAGGCCGTGGTCGATCGATTCGTGGCCGGTGAACGACGCGACCGCCAAGCCCGCTGAGCGCGCCGCCTCGTGGATCGCCTCCAGCGAGTCGGGACCCTCGTCCTGGGGGCGCCAGAGCTCGGTCGCCGCGTAGCCGATCGCCGCCGCCTCGCGGAACAGGTCCGCGAGCGGCTCCTCCGGCGCGCGGAAGCAGGGAAGGCAGAACGACTGTCGCATCGTCGCCGGACGTTACCCGCCTAGGCCGGGACGAGCGTCAGGAGCGAGACCTCCGGCGGCACGTCCAGCCGCAGGGGGAACAGGGTCGTCCCGACGCCGCGGCTGACGTAGAGCGGGGTGGGCGCGTTGGGGAAGAACCCGTCGACGTACCGCCGCCCCATCTTCGTCTTCATCGGCTTGAACCGTCGAAGGAGCCGCCCCTGTCCGCCGTGGGCGTGGCCGCTCAGCATGAGCGAGCAGCCCGGCGGAAGGTCGTCCACCGCGTCCGGCTCGTGCCACAGGCAGACCGCCGGGCCCTCGACCCCGCGCATCGCCTCCATGGGTTTCGACCGGCCCACGATCGCCGAGTCGACGCCGACCCAGTCGATCCCGTCGTGGCGCCACCGCTCGTTGCGCAGCAGCCGGATGTTCAGCTCGCCGAAGATCGGGGCGAGCAGGGAGGCGTCGCCGAAGTGATAGTCGTGGTTGCCCGGTACCGCCGCGACCGCGCCGTCCATGAGGAGGAGCGGTTCGAGGGTGTCGCCGATCCACGCGGGGCTCGCGAGCTGCCACACGTTCACGTAGTCCCCGACGAGAGCGACGAAATCGGGCGCCTCGCCGAGCGCGAGGGCCACCGATCGCTGCGCGCGCCGCACGGACCACTCGCCCCCCAGGTGAAGGTCGGCCAGAACCGCGATCCGGTAGCCCCGGAGTCGCTCGGGCCAGCCCGGAAGCCGGAGGGTCGCCCGCTCCAGGCGCAGGTCCTCGATCGTGTGGGTCATGCCCCGCGCTACGGCCGCGAGCCCCGCCGCTCCGGCGGCGGCGAGTCCGACGTGCCAAGCCTTCATCGGCACAGAAGGTACCCGTCCTTGGGCGCCTGGGCTTCGCCGGTGACGTTCCGGGGCGGAACGGCGTCTATAATCCCATCAGCGCGTCGCCCGTTCCCCGGGCGCGGAAAGAGATTTCAGCATGAAGCGATCGATCGGATGCCTTTCCCTCCTGGCCCTCGCCACCGGGGCGTTCGCCCAGGCGAACTTCACCATCGTGCGGCCCGTGGACAACGCCCGGGTCCGCGAGAAGGTGAAGATCCAGTTCCCCAAGGGAAGCGTGCCCGCCGGAGGCTACGTGGGTATCTTCCTCAACGGCCAGCTTATCGACGCCGTGGTGCCCCAGAACTCGGGCAAGTATTCCCAGTACATCCTGGACACGAAGGGACGTGCCCTCCCCGATTCCCCGTCCGGTAAGCCCGACCATTTGGAGGCCAAGCTGTTCGTGGACTACAACGGCCAGCCCCGCATCGTCCGCACCTCCTCGATCGACCTCAATATCGCCAACACCGCGAGCATCAGGGTCCCCAACTCCGGCTTCAAGCTGCGTTACCGCTTCCAGCCCGGCACCGAGCTGGTCTACCGCCTGACCCTTCGCAGTGCGATCGACACGATCAGCGAAGAGGAGAACAAGCGCGGTGGACGTCCCGCTGAACTGCCTCTCGACAGCGAGACGGTTCGGATGAAGTACGCGGTCGATAACTCCTATCCCGATGGAAGCGGTCTCCTGCGGATGCAGGCGATGCCCACCAAGGGCAAGGACTACGCGATTCTCACCGCGAAGGCGAGCGAAGGCCCCAAGAAGTACTCGAGCACCGACATGGCGGCGATCTACATGCGGCTCACCCCCACCGGTCGCGAGATCTTCGGCTCCATCCCGAGCTACTGGGACCTGGAAGGCACGTCGGGCGGCGGCAACCGCTTCAGCCTCTTCGCCGCGTTCCCGCTTCCCAGCCTTCCCGAAAAGTCCGTCAAGCCTGGAGACTCCTGGCAGACCCGATTCCAGAATGGCAAGATCGACATGGAGAAGCTGTACGGACAGACGAGCGTGATCCAGGGCTTCGGCCCCGCGCGCGGCGAGTTCGTCAACGTCGAGTGGGAGATGGGTCATCCCTGCGCCAAGATCAAGAACACGATCACCGGTGGCCAGATGAGCGCCGCCGACCGCAAGCTCGTGGCGTCCGGCGCTCAGATGGCGGGCGATAAGATCTCTCTTAACGAGACGATCTGGTTCGCCCTCGACACCCGGCAGGTACTCAAGGTCCTGCGCGACACCACCATCGAGACCAAGCAGGAGGCCACTGGAGGAAGCGGGATGTTCGGTGGTCCCGGCGGCGGCGCTCCGAGCGGCTCCGGCGGCTATCCGGGCGGTGGCCCGGGACGCATGGGCGGTCCCAGCCGAGGCGGGGCGGGCGGTGGCAAGGCCGACGTGACGGGGCCCGCGACCGGCGACCTGCGTCAGTCCGGCTCCTCGATGGGGCCGGGTGGCCGCATGGGTGGGCGACCGGGCGGCGGCATGCAAGGCCCTGGCGGCGGCTACCCCGGTGGTGGACGGACCGGCGCCGGCGGACGAGGCGGCGAGTCGCAGGGCGGCGCGACCTACATCCGAATCCGACAACAGCAGATCTTCGTCCTGGAGCAGTAAGACGTTCCGCCGCACCTCCCCCCGCGACCGGGTCTCCTTCTCTGGAGACCCGGACGAGTTTAGGCTGACCCTCGTCGAGCACCTCGAAGAGCTTCGGGACCGGATCATCCGAGTTCTCGGAGTCCTTACCGTAGCTTGGTGCGTCGGCTGGTTCCTGGTGAAGCCGGTCTACGACTACGTCAACGGCGTGATCGAGACTGCCATCAAAGGCAAGCTGAACGGCAAGGTCCCCTACACGACGATCTTCGATCAGACGACGGCCCCCTTCATGCTCAAGCTGAAGCTGTCGTTCTACATCGCGCTGATCTTCGCCCTGCCTTACGTCGTCGTCCAAATCTGGGGCTTCGTCGCCCCTGCCCTGAAGGAAAGCGAGCAGCGGCCCTTCAAACGGCTCGCTCCCGTCTCCGTCGCTCTCTTCCTCATCGGGGCTGGCTTCGCCTGGATCATCGTTCCGACCACTTTCTCCTGGTTCGCGAGCTACGCCGAGGAGTTTCCCGGCACCTCGATCCTCCAGGAGGCGGGCTCCCAGGTGTTCTTGGTGGCGAAGATGCTCCTCGCCTTCGGCGTGGCGTTCCAGCTTCCGCTGATCGTCTACGGCATCGGCATGGCGGGGCTGCTCTCGGCGGACACGCTCCTGAAGTACTGGCGCCACGGCGCGACCGCCATCTTCGTCATCTCCATGCTCATCACCCCGAGCCAAGACCCGATCTCGATGTTGATGATGGCGATCCCGCTGACCATCCTCTTCATCGGAAGCGTCTACGCGGTGAAGTTCATGGAGCGCAAGCGCGTCCGCCCCGAGGCGGTCGACGACTCTCCTCTGGCCGTCCTCGACATGGGCGAGCCCATCGCCGTCCCCGAGGCGACGCAAGAGGATCGCACGACGTTGGAATAGAGGCTCTCTAAGAACCCGCGCTCGAGAGAAACGGGTTCTTAGAGGCGACCTCTGATGACCGAAGCCTTCGCCGACCCCGTTCTCCAGGCCCAGATCGCCCACGTCGAGGAGCGGCCTGCCATCGAGGCGACCTACGGCGAGGTGTCCGCCCCGATGCACCTCCTCCTGCGCGAGCGGCTGGAGGCCCACGGCTCGACCCGGCTCTACGCTCACCAAGCCCGCGCCTACGATCTCCATCAGGCGGGTCACGACGTCGTCGTGACGACGGGCACCAACAGCGGCAAGACCCTCTGTTACAACCTGCCCGCCCTCCAGACCTGCCTCACCGAGCCTGCCGCCCGCGCGCTCTACCTGTTTCCCACCAAGGCTCTCGCGCAAGACCAACTAGGGCGGCTCCAGTCGCTTCTCCCGGAGGTGGGGGTCAAGGCCGCGACCTACGATGGCGACACGCCCGTCTCCCAGCGTGCGGCGGTTCGCAAGCTGTCGCACATCCTCCTGACCAACCCCGACATGCTCCACCTGGGCATCCTGCCCGGCCACGAGCATTGGGGACGGTTCCTTCGTTCGCTCCGTTTGATCGTGCTGGACGAGATGCACGTGTACCGGGGCGTGTTCGGCTCGAACGTCGGCAACGTCCTGCGGCGCCTGCTCAGGCTCTGCGAGTGGCACCGCGCGAAACCCCAGATCATCGCCTGCAGCGCGACGATCGGCAACCCGCGCGACGTGTTCCGCGAGCTGACTGGACGGGAGGCCGTCCTCGTGGACGAGGACGGCTCGCCCCATGGCCGCCGCACCTTCGTGTTCTGGAACCCGCCCGAGGTGGGGGAGGGAAGGCGCCTCTCCGCGAACGTCGCCACGAGCGAGATCCTGGCGAGCCTCGCCGAATCGGGCCGGCGTACCCTCGCCTTCTCCCGCGCCCGCGTGTCGGCGGAGCTGGTGTTGCGCTACGCGCGCCGCCGCGTGGCCGACGGAAAGGTCAAGCCGGAGGCGATCGAGAGCTACCGGGCGGGCTACACCCCCAAGGAGCGGCGCACCATCGAGCAGTCCCTCTTCAAGGGCAAGCTGCTCGGCCTGAGCGCGACGAGCGCGATGGAGCTGGGCGTCGACGTGGGTGGGCTGGACGCGGTGGTCATCAACGGCTACCCGGGCACCGGCTCGTCGTTCTGGCAGCAGGCGGGCCGCGCCGGACGTGGAACGCGGGACGGCCTCGCCGTGTTCGTCGCGCACGAGGACCCCCTTGACCAGTTCCTCGTGCGCCAGCCCTCCCTGCTGATGGAGGCGCGCAACGAACACGTCGGCCTCAACCCCCAGAACCCGCAGATCCTCACCGCCCACCTGCGCTGCGCCGCTCACGAGCGGCCCCTCGCTCCGAGCGAGCTTCACCTCTTCGGAGCGGGCGCGGTCGAGGTGGTGGAATCGATGGACCGCTCCGGCGAACTGGAGTTCCGGGGCGGCCTCTTCTTCTACCCGTCGTTCGAACCGCCCGCGCCCAAGGTCTCGATCCGGGGCGGCGGAGGCGAGGGGATCCGGCTGATGGTCGGCGCCGAGGAGATCGGCTCGATGGAGCGATGGCGGGCGATGACGAGCGCCCACGAGGGAGCGGTCTACCTGCACCGGGGCGCGTCGTTCCTCGTGCGCGGTCTAGACCTGGAGGCGGGGGTCGCCCGCATGGAGCCGGGCGAGGTGGGCTACTACACCCAGGCCGTCGTGCGCTCCGTCCTCGACGCCGCCCCCGCCTTCGCCCGCGACGACGCGTTCTCCCTGGGCAGCGTCAACGTGACCGACGTGATCGAGGGCTACCGCAAGCGCTCCCTGGACGGCGACTCCGTGCTGTCGGTCGAGGAGCTGGAACTGCCGCCCCAGAGCTACGACACGGTCGGCGTGCGCATCGACCTCCCTCCGCTCGACCCCGAAGGCGATCCGGTGGCTCAGATCGGGGCGGTCCACGGGCTGGAGCACGCGCTCCTCGCGGTCGCTCCGCTTCTCGCCGGGTGCGACCGGGGCGACCTCGGCTCCGCCTGGTACGCCGTCTTCCCCGACACCCTCCGGCCGGCGGTCTTCGTGTTCGACAAGACGCCGGGCGGCGTGGGCCTGAGCGAGCGGCTGTACGAGGCGCGCGCGGCGTGGCTCTCGGCGGCCTTGGGACTCCTGACCTCCTGCCCCTGCGAGGAGGGCTGTCCCGCCTGCCTGCTCTCGGCGCGTTGCGAGGCGATGAACGAGACCCTGGCGAAGCGAGGAACGATCGACACTCTGAGGAGTTTTCGATTTTAGGTTTTCGATCTCGGATTTAGGCGCCCCCTCTAAATCTAAAATCAGAGATCGAAAACCTTAACGACCTTCTTCTCTCCCTTCTCTCCGCCGGCGCGGACGACGAGTCCGTCGTCCGCGCGATGTCGGGCAGCGTCTTCGGCCTGACGGGCGAGGTCGGACCGAAGGGCTTCGGAGCGACGACCCTGGAAGGGCATCTCGTGCTGTTCACCCATCCCGAGTTCTACGCGGTGGCGGGTCTGCCGCCCGACCTGGAGGCGGTGGAAGCGACGGCCCGGCAGGCGGCCGAGTACGCGCGGGCGGTGGGTCTCTTCGGCTTCGTGATCAATCCCGGCACCCACCAGCGGTTCGTCGCGGGCGACGCGATCGACCGCCTCCACCATCCCCTCAAGGCTCCCGAACCTCCCGACGCGCCGGCCCTCGTGCCGTGGCACGATCCCGCCCCGGCGGTCGTGGAAGCGGTGCGGGCCGCCGCCGAGGCGTCGCAGGTCGAGAAGGTCTGGCTGGCCTCGGGGTCGATCGTCCTAACGCGGCCCCATCCCGATCCCGCCTTCGAGGCGGGCCTCCTCGCGCGCGACGTGCGGATGCGCTCGTACGCCGCCGCTCCGGAGAAGGAGCCCTTCTGGCCGCCCGTGTTCGAGCGCGCGGTCGCGGACCGCGCGCGCTTCCGCCTCGGAGCCCTTTCCCAACCCCTTGAGAAGGCCCTCTTGGACGATCTGCGGTCCCACGCCCGCATCCACCGTCTGGAAGAGCTGTGGGCCTTTCAGGCGTCGATCGGCGGCGGGGAACCGACCCTCGCGCTCGCCTACGCGCCCCACCCGCACGACGCCTTCGCCCGCGACTTCGACGCCCTGCACACCCGCCACGGTCTGGGCGACGACGCGGTTCCGCTCCTGCCGGCGGAAGAGCTGCGCGACGCCCTTCCCCGCATGGGAACGCGGATCGTCTAGCCGAAAGACGCGGACGAAAAAGCGCCCCGGCCCACCCTTGAAGGGTGGGCCGGGGCGCGTTCGATACGCCGACCCTTAGGGCTGGCTGGAGACGACGCGGCCCGTGTAGGACATCTGAGCCTGGTCGATCGTCGTGACCGAACTCACCCGGTTCATCAGACGGGTGGGGACGTACGAGCGAAGCATGATCTTCACCTCGCCGGCGTCCATGTAGCCGAGGATCTTCGAGCGGTCCATCTTGAGGGTGATGCCCGAGGTCGCGGATCCGGCGCGCGTGGTGTAGAGCGCCCACTTGGACGTGGCGGGATTCCAGAAGTAGACCTGGAGCACCGCGAGCGGATCGACCTTCGCCGTGAGCTTGAGGGTCGCGGTCCGGATCGAATCCGTGGACATCGCGGTGGGAGCCGCGAAGGTGGCGGTCATCGAGCCGACCATGCCGATGCTGGTCCGCTTGACGCCCTGGATCGTGGCGGAGATGCCGTCGCCGGTGGCGAGGGTCGTCGAGTCGCCGCCGGAAAGCGTTCCGTCCATGGCGAGGATGTTGTAGGTGGCAGGCGTGTCCGAGAGCGGAAGCGGGGTGGCGAGGACCGCGCGGTAGGCGTTCACCCGTCCCTTGGCGATCCAACCGCCCGAGATGGCGTCGCAGCTGCCTTCGATGATCGCGCGCACCTCGTCGTTGGTCAGGGCTCCGGGACCGGCGGCGCCGATCACGAGGGCGGCGACGCCCGCGACGTTCGGCGAGGCCATGGAGGTGCCGTCGTAGTTCTGGTACGAGTTGCCGGTCACCGTGCTCAGAATGCCCGAACCGGGAGCGGCGACGTCGACCCAGTCGGCGCCGTAGTTGCTGAAGCCCGACTTCGCGTCGTTCTGGTCCGAGGAGCCGACGCAGATCACGTCCTCGTAGGCGCCGGGGTAGTGCAGCCCCGACACGTTGTCGTTACCCGCCGCCGCGACCAGCAAGACGTTCTTCGAGTGCGCGTAGGCGATGGCATCCCGGACCGCCGGGCTGTCGTAGGTTCCGCCAAGGCTCATGTTCGCAACGTGCGCGCCCCGGTCGGCGGCGAAGACGAGTCCCTGGGCGAGCCAGTCCCACGATCCGCCACCGTCGGCTCCAAAGACCTGGATAGGCAGGATCGAGGCGTTGTAGGCCACGCCCGCGATACCGACGCCGTTGTTCGTGCTCGCGGCCGCGATGCCCGCGACGTGGGTGCCGTGACTCTCCGACGGACTCCGGTTGATGGTGTCCGTATCGTTCTCACTGAAGTCGTAACCCGGTAGAACGCGACCCTGGAGGTCGGGGTGGCGCGAGTCCACGCCATCGTCGATGATCGCGACGATCACGTCGCGGTCGGCCTTGGCGACGTCCCAGGCCTCGTTGACCTGCATCCGGGCCAGGGAGTACTGCTGGGTGCGAAGCGGATCGTTCGTGGTCTCGAACTTCACCAGCTTGCCGTTCGGCTCGAGGCTGATGAAAACGCTTGGTTTCTTCAGGCTGTTTGCGGCGGTTTGAACGGTCATGCCGGACTTCAGCTTGATCTTCTCCCACCCGATCTGCGGGATCGTCGAGACGACGATCGCTCCGATGCGCTTGTAGGCGGCGTTCGCGGCGGCGCGCTGGCCGGGCTTGACCTTGACGAGAAGCTGGCCGGAGAGGAATTCGACCGGCTGGGCGGCGGAGGCGGCGCCGGCGAGGGCGGCGACGAGGGCGAGGAGAGAAACGCGTAGGCGCATGGCTTCGATGCCGCACTCTTCGACGGCGTCTTAAGAATATCAAAGTTTAAGGGAGAATGCTAGGAACCTCTTAAAAGATCGCAAGAACGCCTACTTTCGTACTTCGTCAGCCGCTCGAACTGTTCGTACCGAGCATCGACGCCAAGGTGCTGGACTGGGACTTGAGCTTCGCGAGGGCGTCCTCCATGGCCGCGAAGCGGGCCTTCAGTTGGGCGGTCTTCGACGTGATCCGATCGGAGATGGTCGTCATGTCCTTGTCGAGGCTGTCGATCTGGGTCTGGAGCCCCTTGTCGACGGTACTGAGGGAGCCCTTCGTCGCGTCCGTAAAGCCGGAGACCAGGTCCATCATAAGGCTGGCCGCGCCGCGCGAATAGCCGATCGTGCCGACCGATCCCGTCGCGCTCCCCGTCACCTGGACCTGGAGCCCGTCGGTCTTCGCGTTGCCGACCTTGCCGGTCAGGAACTGGCCGCTGCCGTTCGCCGCCTCGCCGTTGATCGTCCCCGCGACGTCGAGCCCCGCCGCCGCCGTGCCTTCGCCGCCCACCCCGACGCCGCTGTTGCTTCCGGACGACGCGAAGTTCGAGGCGAGGGTGAAGTTCCCGGCCGTGCCGTACTTCTTCGCGTCGATCCGGAGCTTCCCGTTTTCGACGCTCGCGCCGACGAGCTCCTTCAGGCGGCTGTCGCCGTTGATCTTCGCGACCGTGGCGTTGAGGTCGCTGTCCGCCGCGAAGTCGATGGCGATGCCGGAGGCGCCGAAGCCGGTTCCCCGGAAGGTGAGGGTCTCGGCGATCGTGCGCGCGCCCGTTTGGGCGG
This sequence comes from uncultured Fimbriimonas sp., assembly GCA_964516175.1. Lineage (GTDB taxonomy): Bacteria > Armatimonadota > Fimbriimonadia > Fimbriimonadales > Fimbriimonadaceae > Fimbriimonas. Next base: position 151,786 of record CAZEWR010000002.1, read on the forward strand.
TCCCCGCGACGAGCGAGCCGCGGGTGGCCGCCTGGGTGACGTCCACCCCGTAGCCGGCGGCCGAGGATGCCTTGGCGGCGTTCGTGGCGGCGACGTACTTGACGCTTCCCGTGCCTTTGCCCGTGGCCTGGAAAAGGGCGGCGACCCCGTCGGGATCGTCGTTCAGGGCCTTGTCGAACTTCGCGTCGTCGAGCTCGACGTTGCCGTCGGAGTCGAGTCCGAAGCCGATGGCGGCCAGGTTCTTGGTGGTGCCGGTCACGCCCGCCGCGTCGGTGAAGAGAAGGCGGCGAACCGAGTCCTTGGCGTTGCTCGCGACGCTGTCGCCGAACAGGGGGCCGGTGGCGTAGGTCTTCGCGTCGAAGGAGCTGAGCTGCTTGACGCTGGCGAGCATATCGTTCACCGACGAGACGAGGTTGCCGACGTTCGTCTTGATCGCGGCGGTGTCCCGGGTGAGGGTGAGACTCGTCGAGTCGGCCTTCTTGAGGGTGAGGGTGGCCCCCGCGATGACGCTCGTGACGGTGTTGGTCGGAGAGGTCAGGGCGACGCCGTCGAGGGTGAACTCGGCGTCCTGCGCGGGCACCATCTCGTTCCCGGGCGTGGCTCTGAGCAGCCCCAGGCCCTTGAGGAGCCCCCCGCCTTCGCCCAAGGCGCCCGAGGCGACCTTCAGGCTGTACACGGTCGCGCCGTCCTTCGTGCTCGCCTCGACGCTGGCGGAGCCGCCCGCGTCGTTGATCTTGCCCGCGAGGGTATCGAGGGTGTCGGTGGCGGGATCGACGCTCACGGAGGCCCCGTTGACGCTGATGGTCGAGGCGGGGAGACCCGTCGCTCCGAGGAGGCTTTGGAGCGTGTCGCTCTTGGAGGCGAAGGCTTTCGTCGCGTCCTTCTGGGTCGCGCCGCTTCCGATCACGCCGAGGTCGCCGAGCGCGGAGCCGTTAAGATCGGCGAGGGAGAGGGCGCCGTTGGCGCCGGTCGTGCTGGAAGTGAAGGTGAGATAGGCCTTGCCCGTCCCACCGTTCACGACGCTGGCGGTCGCGCCGGCGTTGAGGCCGTTGATCTTCTTGGCGATACTGGTGAGCGAGTCGTCGGCGGTGATGTCGAACGCCTTGCCGTTGATGCTCGCCGTTCCCGCCTTGCCGAGGGCGCTCGTGAGGTCGGCCTGGGGGGCGGTGCCCGCCTTGTTCGCCCGGGCGAGCTTCGTCACGTCGAGGTCGAAGGTGCCGGGGATGGCGTTCGAGGTGGCGGAGATGGTCGCGACGGCGTCCTCTCCGCTCGCGGCCTTGATCGTCGCGAAGGAGTTGGGGGAGTTCAGGGCGCCTGCCGCGCGCGACACGGCGGTCAGGCCGCTCTTGACCGTCGCGTAGGCGGTCTGCCGCAGCTTGAGGCTGTTCTGCTTGGTCTGCAGGGCCGACTTGCGCGTGGTCTCGGCCTGCGTCATCGCGGACACGACGGAGTCGGTGTCGATCCCCGAACTCAGACCGCTAAAGGAGATGCCGGATGCCATAGTTTCCCTGAGGTCCATCTTCGGTCCTCGAAAGGCGATTCCGCACCTTCCGTGGCCTTTTGCCCGTTCGAATTGCCGGAAAGAGCGCGATGGCGGCGCTGGACGGCGGTCTTCGGGAGCGCACCCCTACGCCCGTGCGGGTCGCGGGATCGCTCGACGACGCCCGAAAAGGTCGGGCTCGGAGACGAGGCTTAGGAGTTCGACGTGTCGGCGAGTCTCGCCGGACGGTTGCCCGTCTCGCGAGCCGGGTCGCGAGACGGAGAAGGAGCCTTGAACGGAAGGGCTCAGCCGATCCGGTCGGCGATCGAGCGGCGGATCATCGCCTCGACGATCTCGGCGCCGCTGGGATTGTAGGTGCCGTTCTCGATCCGGGCCTGAAGCTCGGCGATCCGGTCCTCACGGTCGGGCATCTCGTTGATGTTGGCGGTGACGTCGCGGACGAGCTGGGCGTCCTCGGCGTGGCGGATGGTCTCGCCGACGAGGTTGATCTGCTGGGCCAGGGAGCCCATCTCGAGAATCTTCTTCACTTGGTTGTCGGAAATCTGCATGTTCGTGTGCTCCTTTCCGACAGGCAACGCGGCTTTCTCGTTTCCGAGACCCCTACGCTTTGCGTGATCGGAGTCGCCTCCGTCGTGCCGTTTACTGTCGCTGACTGCTTGCGGGCTTTCGGCCCCGTGATTGATATATTGGACGCCGGCGCAAGGATCGTTAGGGTGGAAGGGAGAAATTTCCGAGGTTTTCCTGAAAAGAGCTTTTTCCGCGATCGAAGGCGCTTTCGGGTAAATCTTCGTCTACTCTCCGCACGTCCGGCGCCGGAGCTCGTAGTACCTCTTTGCCCCCCTCTCCCATGGCCGATCTATTAGAGTCCACCCGTGCGTCCTTGCCCGAAGCCGAGCGTTTCGAGAGCGAGGGCGATCTGCGCCGCGACAACGCGCTGGGCGCGTCTCGCCTGCGCGTCACGGACCGCGCGGCCTACCGCTACGAGGAAGGGAAGGTCGTCGAGACCTTCGCCCTCGAAGACCTGACGAATCCCCGCGTCGAGGATCTGGTCGACGCCAGCGCCCTCGTCGTCGACTACCGCGGTACGCCGGTCGAGCTGCTCCGCACCACCAGCAAACGATCCCTCCAGGTGGCGGGCGCGGAGAAGCGGCTCGACGCCCTTCTCAAGGGCGAGCCGATGCCCGAGTTGGAGGACACGATCCGCCTCTGTCCCAAGTGCGGGCGGCCCCTCCCGGAGAACTCGGACGTCTGCGAGGCGTGCCTCGATCGCGGCAAGACCCTGCGGCGGCTGTTCGCCTACGCCGCCCCGTTCAAGACGCGTCTCTGGCTGAACCTCGTCTTCACGCTCGCGGGCACCCTCGCCACCTTGGCGCCGCCGAAGATCACCCAGCTCATCATCGACCGCGCGCTGCCCCAGGGCCAAGGGGCTCTTCTGCTCCCGCTCGTCGGCGCGCTCGTGGGGGTGCTCGTCCTGAACGCCGTCCTCACCGTCGCCCGGGGCCGCAACGTCGCCTGGCTGGGCCGTGAGATCACCGTCGCGATCCAGCACAGCCTGTTCGAGAAGCTCCAGGCCCTCTCGCTCAGCTTCTACGACAAGCGCAACGTCGGCTCGATCATGTCGCGCATGACGAACGACACGAACCAGCTCTACGACGTGCTCATCGACGGCTTCCCGGTCGTCCTGAACATGATCGCGGTGCTGATCGGCGTGCCGATCGTGATGATCGCCACGAACGCCCCGGTCGCGTTCTGGGCCCTGATCCCGATCCCGTTCATCATGTTCGCGGTCAACCGCTTCCGAAAGCGGATGCACCGGGTCTGGTCGCGCAGCCATCACCAGCGCTCGCGCCTGAGCGGCGCCCTGAGCGGCATCCTCCAGGGCGAGCGGGTCGTCAAGGCGTTCCACGGCGAGTCGCGCGAGGTCAGCCGCTTCAACCGGCGCATCTCCGACCTCGCGAACACGAGCTTCGACGCGGAACACTCCTGGGTCAGCTTCTTCCCCCTCCTCATCCTCGCGATGGGCCTGGGCGGCGCGCTCGTCTGGTACACCGGCGGCCTCGGCGTCCTGCGGGGCATCATGACCGTCGGGCAGCTCACTATGTTCGTGGCCTACGTCGCGATGCTGCAGCAGCCGATGATGATGCTCCAGCGCGTGTTCGACTGGTCGACCCGCGCCCTCACCGCCGCCGAACGTGTTTTCGAGATCCTCGACACGCCGGTCGACATCGAGGACGCCGCCGACGCGGTGCCGATGCCGAACATCGAGGGCGCGGTCGCGTTCCGCGACGTCCACTTCGGCTACGAGCGGGCGCGCGAGGTGCTCCACGGCGTCGATCTCGAGGTGAAGCCGGGCGAGATGATCGGCCTCGTCGGCCACTCCGGCGCGGGCAAGTCGACCCTCATCAACCTCCTGATGCGCTTCTACGACCCCACCCAAGGCTCCATCGAGATGGACGGGGTCGACCTGAAGCGGATCAAGATCGAGGACTTCCGCCGCCAGGTGGGCGTCGTCCTCCAGGAGAGCTACCTGTTCCCCGGCTCGATCCGCGACAATATCGCCTACGGACGCCCTGACGCCTCGCTCGAAGAGGTCATGCAGGCGGCCCAGGCGGCGAACGCCCACCCCTTCATCGTCAACTTCCCCGACGGCTACGACACCTACGTGGGCGAGCGCGGCCAGCGCCTCTCCGGCGGCGAGCGCCAGCGCATCGCCATCGCGCGCGCTATCCTGCACAACCCGAAGGTCCTGATCCTCGACGAGGCGACCGCCTCCGTGGACACGGAGACGGAGCGGATGATCCAGGAGGCGATCGAGACGCTCGTCGAAGGCCGCACCGTGTTCGCCATCGCCCACCGCCTCTCCACCCTGCGCAACGCCGACCGCCTCGTCGTCATCGACGCGGGCAAGGTCGCGGAGATCGGCACCCACGAGGAGCTGATGGCGAAGGACGGCGGCATCTTCCGCAAGCTCGTCGAGATGCAGACCGAGACGAACAAGATCCGCGAGAACTACATCGAAGAGGAGTAGAGGGGCGGCGCGGGCTTCTGGTAGTTCGTCTCCTGGATACTCGTTCCGCTCGTTGGGGTCGCGTCCGCTTTCGCCGGAGTGCGAGTCTTCCGTGAAGCGTACGGCGAGCCTGCCCTTGAGGGCAGGCTTCTCTTCCACGACGAGGCGGTGAAAGCCAACACCCCCACCCGCACCTGGAGCGCGACCTACGCCGTTTGGATCACGGGACGGGAGATCGTCCTCCGGATCCCCCGGCGAGCCGAGTCTTCGATGTACGCAAGCCGCACGATCCGTATTCCGGTCGAAAACGTCGCTTACGTCCAAAGCCTCCCCGACGGGAAGGTCCGTCTAGGACTCACCGGCGGCGAGGGACGGTCCTGGGACCTTGCTCCGTCGTCTCAGGCGAGGCTTCTCCAAACGCTCCAGGCACTGGGGGCGGGAAGCGGCGCCTCGACGCTTTGATCGCCCGAACGAAGGGGCTCGCGCGCCACAATCCCTTATGGACGCCTTCCGCGCCCGCGCCGAAGCCCTCGACGCCGCCGATCCGCTGGCCGCCTTCCGGGAGCGGTTCGTCACCGACGACCTCCTGTACCTGGACGGCAACTCGCTTGGACGGCTGCCTAAGGCGACCGCCGAGCGGATGCGAACGGTCGTGGAAGGGGAGTGGGGAAGGGGACTGATCCGAAGCTGGGGCGAGGGCTGGCTTTCGCTTCCGCAACGGGTCGGAGCGAAGATCGCGCGGCTGGTCGGAGCGGGGGAAGACGAGGTCGTGGCCTGCGACTCGACGAGCGTGAACTTTTTCAAGCTCGCCCACGCCGCCCTGGCCGCGACCGACCGGCGGGTGGTCGTCACGAACGCGGCCAACTTCCCGTCCGATCTCTACCTGCTTCAGGGGATGGGGGTGGAAGTGCGCGTGGTGGACTCCGAGGCCGACGCGGCGATCGCGTCGGCCCTGACCGACGAGGTAGCTCTGCTCACGCTCTCGCACGTCGAGTTCAAGTCCGGTCTGCGGCACGACCTGGGCTTCCTGACGGAGCGCGCCCAAGCGGTCGGCGCGCGGGTCCTGTGGGACCTCTCGCACTCCGTCGGGGCCGTCCCCATCGACCTGGGCAAGGCCGATCTCGCGGTGGGCTGCGCCTACAAGTACCTGAACGGCGGGCCGGGAGCCCCCGCGTTCCTCGTCGTCCGGCGCGACCTTCAGGAAACCCTGCGAAGCCCGATCCAAGGCTGGTTCGGACAACGGAGCGCGTTCGAGTTCGGGCTCGACTACGCCCCCGCCCCGGGGATCGACCGCTTTCTCGCCGGAACGCCGCCGATCCTCGCCCTCTCGGCGGTCGAGCCGGGCGTCGACCTGCTTCTGGAGGCGGGCATGGAACGCGTCGGGGCTAAAGCGGCGGCGCAGACCGCGTTCCTGATGGAGATCGCCGACGCGATGGGACTGGAGGTCGCGACGCCTCGCGACCCGGATCGGCGCGGCTCGCACGTCGCCCTGCGGCACCCCGCCGCTTGGCCCTTGGCCCAGGCCCTCGTCGCGGAGGAGGGCGTGATTCCCGATTTCCGGACGCCCGACGTGCTGCGGCTTGGCGTCGCGCCGCTCTACACGCGCTATGCAGACCTCGTGGAAGCGATGGCGCGCCTTGGAGTGATTCTTGAAAGCGGGTCGTATCGGAACTACAACACCGGAATCGAAGGCGTGACCTGACGCCCCGTTCGCCGCAAGGACTACGCCCTTCGGCGGCGCAGGAGGGCGAGGGCGCCGAGACCGAGAGCGGCCACGCTCGCGGGTTCCGGGACGGGCGCGACGGAGCCCAGGGCCTGAACGGAGCCGATCTGCACCCGGCCTCCGACGGCCACGTCGACCCAGAGGCTCATCGTGGTCAGGCGGCCTAGATCGAGATCCTCCGCGAGGTGGCTCGGAAGATCGAAGCTCAACGCCGAGAATCCCCTCTGGGAGGAGCTCGTGAGGGGGCGGAAGGTCACGTTGGTGTTCGCGTCGCCCAACGTCAGCCCGAAAGCGGTCTCGCCGGTCGAGGTGAAATCGATCTGGAGCGCAGAGACGTTGCGAAGGTCCAAGGCGGCGAAACGATAGTCGATCTGGCCCCATCCGTCGACCCCGGCGTCGCTACGGAACGTGTAGAGGCCGCCGGAGACGCTCGACCAGGCTTGGTTCGTCTTCGGTGCGGCGTTGTTCTGGATCGTCGTCGTCAGCGAACGCAGGGTTCCGCCGCCCAGAGAGACCATCGGACCCGTGACGCTGCCGCTGGCGGCGCTGACGTTCGAGGAGGCGACGGAGAAATCTTCGAAGAAGGTCGTGGCCGATGAAAGGGTTGCGGAAAGCGCAAGGAAGAGCAGGAGGGGGAGTTTGTTCACGGGACCTTCGGCGGCGTGTTTTACCAACGCCGCCAGGAAGAGTTATCGGGCCCGCGAAATTTCGTCCGTAGTGTCTTGCGCAGTATTTAGAAAGCGTTCAGCTCATTCAAGGCGCTTTTGCCGGCTCGTCGGTAAAAGCGCCTTGGGAAGTCTCCCGCGCGAGCGTCGAGGCTCAGACCGCGCGGCCGACCCAGCGGACGCCGTTAAGGATCACCCGCTTGACGTTCGCGTCGTAGTACGTCGGATACGTCTCGTGGCCGGGACGGAAGTAGAAGACGCGGCCCTTGCCGTCGCCCTGGTTGGCCGCGTTGCCGCCGCCGCTGGTGAACTCGGGATCGATGCCTTCGCCCACCGTCCAGACGAGCCCGGTCGGGAAGGTGGCGCCGTCCACGCTGAAGCGGCTCTGGAAGACGACCTCCAGGGGCGGCGGCACGTCGAACGGCGCGCCGTACATCTCCTCGTTGGGCAGCGTGAAGTCCTCGACCCCCTGGGCGATCGGATGCCAGGGGGCGCAGACGCGGATCGACTCGCTGTCGTCGGCCTCCCGCCAGCCGCCCTTGAGGTGGCCGGTCGCGCCGAGGACGGCCTTGAACGTCTTCGAGTAGTGGCCCGAGTGGAGGCAGACGAAGCCCAGGCCGCGCTCGTGGACGTGCTTCTTGACCCGCTCCGCGAGCGCGTCCTCGACCTCGCCGTGGCGCGCGTGGCCCCACCAGACCAGGACGTCGGCGGCCTCCAGCAGGCTCTCGGGAACGCCCTGCTCCGCCTCGTCCAGGTGGACGGCGGTGACGGTCAGCTCGCCCTCGCCCGCCAGCTCGCGCAGGCCGTCGGCGATGGCGCCGCGCAGGTTCTCGGGGTACAGCTCCTTCGGGGCGTGGCGGGGGTTCTCGTCCCAGACGAGGACGTTCAGCGGGCGGGGGGCGGCCATGCGGCAAGGGTACCTTCCGGGGCCGCTTCCCCTTCGGTCGCGCTCTAGGCTATCCTTGCGGGGACGATGCTGTTCCCCTTCTTCCTTCAGCAATCCGGCGACGTCGCCCTCGGTAGCCTCGATCTGGGAGCCGTCGAGCAGGAGTGGTCCAGCGCCCAGCGCGACCGGTCGGTCGGCGGCAAGCCGCTCACGATCGCGGGCAAGACGTACGCGACGGGCGTCGGGACGCACGCCAACAGCACGCTCGACCTGACCGTCGCGGGCAACGCCCTGCGCTTCCGGGCCACCGTGGGCGTGGACGACGAGGCCACGGACCGTGCGAGCGTCCGGTTCCTGGTCTACGCCGACGGCAAGGTGAGGTTCGACTCGGGCACGATGCGCCGGGGCCAGGCGAAGCCGGTGGACGTCGACCTGACGGGCGCGAAGAGCCTGCGGTTCGTGGTGACCGACGCGGGCGACGGCATCGACAACGACCACGCCGACTGGGCGGAGGCCTCCCTCACCCTGAAGGACGCCGCGAAGCGGCCCGTGACGAACGTCGCCGCCCGAGAGGCGACGATGGACATCGCCCCGGTCGAGACGGTGCGGACCCAGATCCATGGGCCGCGCGCCATCGGTGGCACCCCGGGACGCGAGTTCCTGTTCCGGCTTCCCGCCACCGGGCAGGGGACGCTGAAGTACACCTACCGGAACCTGCCGGCCACCATCCGCCCCACGGGCGACGGGCGCGTCCTGCGCGGAACCGTGCCCCCCGAGGGGCGGCACGCCTTCACCGCCATCGTGACCGGACCCAAGGGAACGGACCGCCGCGACATCACCATCGTGAGCGGCGTCCACAAGCTCGCGCAGACGCCCCCGATGGGCTGGAACTCCTGGAACGTGTGGGGCACCTCCGTCACGGCGGACAAGGTGCGCGCCTCCGCCGACGCGTTCGTGCGGCTCGGCCTCGCGGACTACGGCTACGGCTACATCAACATCGACGACGCCTGGGAGGCGGGCCGCGACGCGAACGGCGAGATCCAGACGAACGAGAAGTTCGGGGACATGGCGCCCCTCACCAACTACGTCCATGGCCTCGGACTCAAGGTCGGCATCTACTCCTCGCCCGGACCCCAGACCTGCGGCGGCTACACCGGCTCCTGGCAGCACGAGGCGCAGGACGCGAAAACCTGGGCGAAGTGGGGCATCGACTACCTCAAGCACGACTGGTGCTCCTACGGCCAGATCTCGCGCGGCGACACCCTCCTGGAGCTGAAGAAGCCCTACCTCGTGATGCGCGAGGGGCTGGACGCCTGCGGGCGCGACATCGTCTACTCCCTCTGCCAGTACGGCATGGGCGACGTCTGGGGCTGGGGCGAGTCGGTGGGCGGCGACCTGTGGCGCACCACGGGCGACATCACCGACACCTGGGCCTCGATGTCGAGCATCGGCTTCGCGCACTCCGACCGCGGCTACCGCATCGGCCCCAGCGCGTGGAACGACCCCGACATGCTCGTGGTCGGACGCCTGGGCTGGGGCTCCAGTCCGCGCCCGAACCGCCTGGGCGGCAACGAGCAGATCACCCACATCACCCTCTGGTCGATGCTCGCCGCCCCGCTCCTGATCGGGTGCGACATGACCCAGATGGACGACTTCACCAAGCGGCTCCTGATGAACCACGACGTGATCGAGGTGGACCAGGACACCCTGGGCAAGCCCGCCACGCGCGTTCGCCAGGACGGCACGACGGAGGTCTGGGCGCGGCCCCTCGCGGACGGCTCGACGGCGGTCGCCCTCTTCAACCGGGGCTCGGTCCGTACGAAGGTGGCCGTGCGCTGGACGCGCGACCTGAAGATGGCCGGGGGCGCGTCGGTGCGCGACCTCTGGCGGCGGCGCGACCTCGGCCGCATGGCCGACGGCTACGCGGTCGAGGTTCCCGCGCACGGGGCGATGCTCGTCAAGGTCAAGGGAGCATAGGGGAAGCGGGCCCAAGAAGGCCCGACTTCCCAAATCCCCGACGCTCTAGGTAACCTCACCTCCATGTCTCAGACCCTCCAGAACCCTGATATCTCCGGCGGTAGAACCGGGGAAGGGCGGTGGATGACGACCATCTTCAACAACGAGGAGAACTCGATGGAAGAGGTGATCTGGATTCTGATGCGGGCCACCGACTGCGACCGCGAGGAAGCCGAGATCGAGATGTGGGAGGCGCATACCTACGGGAAGGCGCCCGTCCACTTCGCGACCAAGGCCGAGTGCGAGCGGGCGGCGGACGTCATCGCGACGATCGGCATCGAGACGGAGGTCGCCCCGGAGTGGGACGACTGACCGCCCTGCCGGCCAACGCCTTGGAGACTGCCGCCGCCCCGGAGATCTTCGACCGGCCCGACGTCGGCGACACGCAGGGCGGCGGCGGGTGGGTCGTGACCGTCTACGACAACGAGCACAACACCGTCGACCAGGTGATCGACATCCTGATCGTCGCCACGGAATGCCCCATGGAGGAGGCCGAGATGGAGACCTGGGAAATCCACAACCTCGGCCGCTCCGTCGTCCACCACGGCGGCAAAGGCGAGTGCGAGCGGGCGGCGAAGGTGATCCGCACCATCGGCATCCGCGCGACCGTCACGGAAGAGTAGAGATGATCCTGATCGCCGCCCTCGCGCCGCCGACGCCCGTCACCCTCGGCGGAAGCGCGGTCTCGGAAGCCTCCGGGCTCGTCGTCTCCGCAGCCCAGAAAGACCTCCTCTGGACCCACACGACAGCGGGGACGGGGCGTACCTCTACGCCTTCGACTTCCAAGGCAAGCCGAAGGCGACCGTGCTGGTCCGCAACGCCCACGCCCACGACTGGGAAGACCTCGCCTCCGGCCCGTTCCCCGGAAGGCCCGGAACGTGGCTCTACGCGTCCGACACCGGCGACAACCGCGGCGTGCGCCCCGAGGTGTGCGTCGATGCGATCCCCGAACCCAAGGTGATGGCGCCCAAGGCGACGGGACGGTCGAGCCGGGCCAAGCCCCTCCTCTCGGAAGAGGCGGTCGTGTTGCGAGCCCGGTACCCGGACGGAAGGTCGCACAACGCGGAGTGCCTGCTCTGCGATCTGCGCGACGGGCGGCTCACCGTCGTGACGAAGGAACCGAGCGGCCTGAGCGGGGTCTACCGCTTTCCCTCGCCCTACGTCGATCCCTACCGGGGCGCGAACGTGCTGGAGAAGGTGGTGGAGTTCCGCGTGCCGGGCACGTCGCCGCTTGTGACCGGCGGCTCCTTCCGCCCCGACGGCGGCGCGGTCGCCCTCGTGACCTACACCCACGTCGTCGAGCTGAAAGGCCTCGACTTCTGGACCGCGACCCTCTTCGTGCGGCCCCAGCCGGGACTGAAGCGGCTCGAGGCGGTGGCGTACGCGCGGGACGGCCGTTCGCTGTGGCTCACGAGCGAGGGCGAACGTGCCCTCGTGGTACGCCTCGGCGCCCTAGCGCCCTAGGATGCCCACCGCCGCTCCCGCGAGGATCACGAGGAACACCGGCGCCCGTCCGTGCAGCCCCAGCAGCAGGGCGCCCAGCGCGATCCCGAGGGGAATCGCCCGCAGCCCCTCGCTCCGCACCAGGAGCAGCATCGTGCCCGACGAGACCCCCGCGACCGTCACCCCGAGCCCCCAGACGAGCCCCTCGACCGCCGGGTGCTCGTCGGCGTGGCGGTACAGGGCGGCGACGCCCAGCGTGAGGAGCGGCGGCAGGGAGACGGCCAGGAAGGCGGCGAACGCCCCGAGCCATCCCCCGAGCGCGTAGCCCAGGGCGACCACCCACAAGCCCGTCGGACCGGGAGAAAGCTGGCCGATCGCGAGGGCGGAGGAGAACTGCCGCTCCGTGGCGAGGCCCCCGACGACGAGGTCGGCGTGGACGATCGGAGCGTTGCCCATGCCGCCCGAAGAGAGCAGGGACGACTTGAAGACGGTCCAGAAGAGGCCGAGCGGGCTCACCGGGTCGCCCATCCCACCGCCGCCCCGACCGCCGCCCCGCCCACGAGCAGGCCGACCGGCGGCAGGCCCAAGAGCAACCCTGCAAGGCCCAGCGCCGGCAGGACGACGGCGGTCGCTCGCGCCAGATTCCCCTTTCGCCAGCCCTGGCGTACGAGCGGGCGCCCGGTGCGGTACACCGAGGCGAGCCCCAAGCCCGCCGTGGCGGGCACGACGCCGCGCATCGCCGCCCCCACGGTCGGGTGGCTGCGCAGGGCCGCGAAGCCCGCCGCCATCGCGGCGGTGATCGCCGCGCTCGGCAGGACCATCCCCAGCATCGCCGCCGCGACCCCGCGCGCCCCACCCAGGTTTCGGCCCACGATCGCGGCCATTCCGAGAAGGTTGATGCCCGGCGCGGCTTGGCAGAGAGCCCAGTCGCGCGAGAACTCGTCCTCCGTCATCCACCCCTGCCGGTCGACGATCTCTCGCCGCAGGCTCTCCAGGGCGACCGCCCCACCGCCGAAGGCGACGCCGCCCGACTTAAGCCAGGCGACGAAGATCTCGAAGGTGGAAGGCCTCGTCTCGGACGCCTCGCGGATCGTCTCCGCGGTCGGCTCTTCGGCGTCCTCGACGTTCATCCCTCTATCCTACGCGGTGCTTCGTCAGGGCCGCCTCCAGGTTCGGAAGGCTGTCGGGCGTTCCTTGCGCCGCCTTCTCGCGCAGCTCGGCGACGATCGCCTCGCGGTGGTCGGTGCCCTTCTCCAAGGCCTCGGCGTAGCTCTCCGCGAGCTTCGGCTTGAGCTCGGCGGGCATGAAGGGCTGAAGGGGGTCGACGTCCGCCTGCACGAGGGCGGGCCCCGCGTGCGCGAACGCCCGTCCGACCACGGCGTCGACGTCCTCCGGTCCCTTCGCCCGGAAGCCCGCGAGGCCGCACGCCTCCGCCACCTTGGGGAAGTCGATGGGCGAGAGCCCGATCTCGAACTCGGGGTTGCCCTCGTTCATCAGCTGCTCCCAACGGATCTGGTTCAGGGCGTTGTTGCTCGCCACCACGACCTTGACGTTGAGGCGGTAACGGGCGAGCGTCGCGAGATCGCCCAGCGACTGCGCGAGGCCGCCGTCCCCCACGAACGCCACGACCTGCCGCTCCGGGAAGGCGAACGCCGCCCCGATCGCGTAGGGAACCGCGCACCCCATGCTGGCGAGAAGCCCCGACCCGGCGATGCGCCGCCGTCCGTTCGCCTCGATCCCCTTCGCCATGAACGACGTGTTCTGGCCCGAGTCGCCGCACACGATCGCGTCCTCCGTCAGATGGCGGTCGACCGCCTTGGCGAGCGCCTCGCCCTTGAGGGGACCGTCGGGAAGGGCGACGGTCCGCGCCTTTTCGGCCTTCCCTCGCGCGACTTCCGCCTGCGCCGTCGTGAGGAAGTCGCGGTCCGTCTTCGTTTCGAGAAGCGGAAGGAGGGCCTCGAGCGTCTCCCGCGAACCGCCCCAGAGGGCGACGTCGACGGGGTGGCGCAAGCCCAGCCGGTCCCCTGCGAGATCGATCTGGACCGACCGCTTGCCCTGGGGCTCGGGCAGGTAGGCGATGAAGGGGAACGACGTCCCGACCATCAGGACGGTGTCGCACTCCTTGAACGCCCGCACCGTCGCCGTCGTCTCCCAGAGGCCCATCGTCCCGGTCAGGTGCGGGTCGTCGGCGGGCACGACGTCCTTGCCCCCGTACGGGGTCGTGATCGTCGCCCCCAGCCGCTCCGCCACCCGTCGCAGCTCTTCGTAGGCGCCGCGCGTGCCCGCCCCCGCGATGATCGCGACCTTGGAGCCCGCGTTCAGCACGTCCGCCGCCGCCCGCAGGTCGGCCTCCGTCGGCAGGACGCGCGGCGTCCGCAGGTCGTGCGAGGTATGGCCGGGCCTTCCCATCGGGCTGAGCTTGTCCGCGTCGACCGGCTGGCTCTGCAGATCGTTCGGAAAGCCCAGGTGCGCCACGCCGCGCCGCGTGAGGGCGTGGCGCACCGCCACGTCGACGATCGAGTCGATGTGGGCCGCGCCCATCACCCGCTCGCTGTACACCGCGAGGTCCTTGAAGAGGGCGGGCGTGTCCACGTCCTGCTGGTAGGCGGTCCCGAGAAGGTCGTGGAACTGCATCCCGGTGAGGGCGAGCACCGGGACGCCGTCCATCTTCGCGTCGTACAGCCCGGTGATCAGGTTGGTCGCGCCGGGGCCGCTCGTCGCGAGGCACACCCCGAGCCGCCCGCTGAACTTCGCGTACCCCACCGCCGCGAACGCCGCCGCCGCCTCGTGCCGGACGCCGACGAACCGGATCCGGTCCCTGCGCTCGCGCAGGGCCTCCATGATCCCGTTGTTGCCGTCGCCGGGCAGGCCGAACACGGTGTCCACCCCCCAGGCGATCAGCTTGTCGAGGAGGAGTCCGGCGGCGGTAAGGGACATGGCAGGTTTGCGACCGCCCCGGAGGGGTATGGGTTCGGTCCGCATCTACCGACCCACCAAGGACCGGGGATGGAGAGCGGCGGTACGAGCGCCGGTCGCGCCCCCGTATCGCGGGCGATGCCTCACAATAGGCGCGATGCGGATCCTTCTCACCGGCGCGGGCGGCAACATCGGTCGCGGACTCGTCCCTCGGCTTTTCGACGCGGGCCACGACCTCGTCCTCTCCGATCTCGTGCGTCCCGAGGGACTCCCCGACGTGCCCTTCCACCAACTCGACGTGCAGGACGGCTTCGGTCTCGACAAGGCCGCCGAAGGCTGCGACCTCATCCTCCACACCCCGGCTTGGCACGGCATCCACTGGAACGCGCGAACCGAGATCGACTTCTGGCGACTGAACGTCCAAGGCACGTTCTGGGCCTTTCAGGCCGCCCTCGCGAACGACGTCAAGCGGTTCGTGTTCCTCTCCTCGCAGGCGTGGCACGGCCACTACGACAAGTACGGCTTCACCAAGCGGGTCGGCGAGGAGCTTTGCGAGTACCACCGCCATGCCCACGGCGTCGCCTACGTCGCCGTCCGCCCCGCCGACCTGACCCCCTGGGGCACGGACTGGCCGCGCCGTTACGGCGCCCGCCTCCTGTACGGCGGCGTGGACCGGGAGGACGTCCTCGACTCCATCCTCCTTTCCGTGGCCTACCTGGAGCGGGGCGAGGGCGGCGTGGTCCTGGACGCCGTGCGCCCGAACGCCTTCACCGCGGACGACCTCGAAGGCTGGGAGGCCGACCCGCTCGGCTCGTGCGAACGGATCTTCCCCGGCAGCCGCGAGGTCGTGGAGCGCTACGGCCTCGACGTCGCGCGCCGACCGGGCCTAAGCTCGAACGCGGGCTGGGCGGAGGTCGGCTACGCCCCGACGCGCCACTTCGGCACGTTTATCGAAGAGATCCGTGGCATGGACGAGGCGGAAGCCCGCGCCCTCGTCTGCCCATACTAGGCGGCGTCTCGTGGATCGGTTCCCCTCTCCCCTCCGGGAGGGTCCGCCGAAGGAGACGACACGAAGATCGTGGCGAAGATTCCTTCGACGTCGTTTCCCAGGTGGAGAGGAGGCCGGAGGTGAGGGGCAGGGGACCTGCGACGGCTTCGGACGATTCGTGACGCACCGTCTGGTCGCGACTCTCCGTGCCTCGGAATCGATCCCGAAAGAGGACATCCGAAGAGGTCCCAGAAGGTGACCGGAGGGGATCGATTCGTAGCGCAGAGCCTAGATCGATAACGACGTCGAGGTCTTCGAGCCTCGTTGAAGCCGAAGGATTCCGATGAGGCAGGGTCCGAAGACGAGCAGGTGCATAAGGACGTCCCCAAGGGGAACGCTCACGTCCTTCAGACTGCCGGCGACGCGCCATGTCTCCAGGACGGCGGGAACGTCGAACGCCATGATGCGAACGAGAGCCCAAGCGCCGAGAGCCGCCAGGATCGCTCACAACGCCGATCTTGCCGCTCGCACCACGGATCAGCTTACGCGTGGACTCGCCTAAGCGTCGCGATACCACCCACGTCGTATCGAAGCGCCCCGATCGAGGCGAGAACGCATGAAGCGGATCGCGTTTGAGATCTCCTGGGACGACCCGTCGAATTCCGATCCTGCTGTTCGACTCTTAGGGTGAAGGCAGGACGACCCACCTGCCGGAAGACCGCTCTGGGAAAGACCATCATGAAGTTCTTGGTTACCGTTCACCTGCCCGACGACTACGACCCGTCCCTTGAGGACGAAGCGGTGGGGCGCGGCATTCACGCGCTCAACGAGGAGATCGAGGCCGCCGGGGCCCTGTTCTTCGCCTGCGGCCTGCACCCGGCGGGCCTCGCGAAGACGGTGCGGACTCAGCCCGGCGGCGGGACGCTCGTCATAGACGGTCCGTACCTGGAGACCAAGGAGCATATCGGCGGCTTCTTGATCCTAGAAGCCGCCGATATGGACGAGGCGCTGGAGTGGGCGCGCAAGGGCGCCATCGTCGGCCGAAGGCCGGTCGAGGTGCGCGGGATCTTCTTTCAGGAGGGATAGCCGCGGCCCCGTCGCGGATGGGGTTCGCACCTTTTCGCTCTCCTAGACCGTTCTCCTTACATATGACCGTCAACACGGGGCTTTCCGGCAACGAGATCTTCTGCCTCGCGAAGAAGGGGCTGGAGGCGGGCGAGCTGGTCATCGGGAACAGCGTCTGGTCGATGGGCTTCGTCGGAACGCTCGGCTCCGGCCTCAAGACCCTGGCGGGCGGCGAGGTCGAGAGCGTGACGAGCATCGTCCACGAGGGGCGCAAGGCGGCCCTCGACCGCATGCAGGCGTGGAGCGACCTGCGCGGCGCCGTCGGGATCTCGGGCGTCGACACCCAGCTCGTGCAGCACGGCGGCAGCATGGAGTTCCTCAGCGTCGGCTCGGCGGTCCACCGCGCGGGCCACGACGCCCCGAGCCTTGAGTTCACCTCCTCCTCGAACGGCCAGGAGCTGTACTGCCAGCTCGACTCGGGATTCACCCCCCGCCACTTCGCCTTCGGCAACGTGGCCTACTCGATCGGTCTGGGCGGCGGGATCGCGGGCGCTTTCCGGGGCCTCGCGCGGGGCGAGATCAAGGAGTACAGCCACGTCTTCAACCACACGCGCCACCTCGCGCTCGAGCGCATCGAGGCCGAGGCCCGATCCCACGGCGCGAACTGCGTCGTCGGCGTCCGCACCTCGATCATCCCCTTCCAAGGGATGCAGGAGATGGTCATGGTCGGCACCTCGTCGCGCCATCCGGGCTACGACGCGAGCTTCGACGAACGACCGGCGACGAGCGACCTGACCTGCGAGGAGACCTGGAACATGGTCCACCTGGGCTACCTGCCGATCCGCCTCGTGCTCGGCTGCTCGATCTACTCCATCGGCTTCGTGGGCGGCCTCGCCGCCGCCTTCAAGTCGCTCGCCCGGGGCGAGATCGACGAGATGACGAAGCTCGTCTACGAGGCGCGCGAGAACGCCCTCCACCACATCGCGGAGGACGCCGCCGCCTGCGGCGCGGACCACGTCGTCGGCATCAAGACCTACGTCTACTCGCTCGGCAGCGGCATCATCGAGTTTCTCGCCATCGGCACCGCGGTCAGAAAGGTCCCCGGCGTCGCCACCCTCTCCGAGTCCCTGCCGCCCCAGGCGGTGATGCAGGACAAGGACACCTTCGTCAACACCGCCGAGACCCTGCGCGGCCAAGACCTCAACGCGGGCAAGAAATCGGGCGCGGGGTAGACGGCCCCTTACGCCGGAGGCGAAGCCTTCGCGAGAGCTTAGCGCCGTCCGAAGGCTTCGCCTGCGACGACGAACGCTTCGCGTTTAGGACGGCTAGATCCCCTTGCCCGGCCGGAACCACCAGTCGCCCCCGAGCATGATCTCCGGCGCGGCGCCGTCCTTGTTCCAGTACGGCAGGATGTAGACGAGCTGGACGCCTCGCCGCCCGTCCTGGACCGTCGTCAGAAGGGGCCCGTCGAGTCGCCACCCGCCCGCCCCGCCCGTCTTGCCGTTGTGGCTCGTCGTTACGTCGCCGCCGGTCTTGAAGGCGTCGCCCATGTTCGCCGTCGTCGCCGAAGCGAACGTTTCCCCCGCGCCCGAGTAGGTTCCGTTCGCCGCGAAGGTCAGATCCCGGTTCGAACCGGCGGCCACCATCGGCGCCCCGCCGCCCGCCATCCCCATCGTCGTCAGGCTCTTGTGCTTCCACGCGCCCAGGAGCTGCGCCTTCGTGGCGACTCGCACCGGGAAGTAGACGTTGTACGAGCCCGAGGCGTTCTGGGGGTCGGCCCAACCCTTGGGATGCTTCACGTAGCTCTCCGTCTTGCCGTTGAAGGTCAGCGACAGACGGTTGCCCGACTGCTTCCAGGTCCCGACGTCGGACTTGCGCGAGTACCGCCGGATCGTCGCCGCGTCGAAGCTCGGTAGCGGATCGTCGGGCATCCCGTCGAACGCGCTCCCGTCCGGGAACATCACGAGCTCGTGGAAGGTGTTCGACACGCTGCTGAACCCGTCGGGCATCGAGTACCGAATGAAGACCCGCGCCCCATTGAGGCTCGACGGCGTGAGGCCGCCCGCCGGAAGGAGGGGCTTCTCCGGACGGTTGGGTCTCCGGGCGGTCGTCGTGCGGGGCGTCGAGCCCGTCGCGCGAACGCTCCGTGATCCCCCGCCGGGAAGGCCGGAGATCATGCCCCGGGCGTCGATGCTGACCGCCGCCGGCGAGGCGCCGAAAAGAGACCGGAAGGTCGACGTCGCCGCTTGGCGCATCGCCTGCGCGTCCGCCGTCTTGCCCGCCTTCTCGAACTGCGTCGCCAGCGCCCCCAGGAGCGTCGGCGTGACCAGCAGCGTCTCGTACATCGACTCCTGCTTGGCGGGAGCGATCGCCCTGAACCGCGCGCTCCAAGCTTGGCCCACCGCCTTCGCGACCGTGCGTCCCGCCGCCAGGCTAGCGTCCTGAGGCACCGTCTTGCCCGTCGCCGCCTCGTAGCTCGTGACGAAGAAGTAGCCTACCGCCACCCCGAAATCCCGCTTCGACAGCCCTAGCCCCTGTAGACCGTTCTCGATCTTCGCGAGGGTGTTCGGCATCTCGTCCTCAAGGGCCTGCAGCCCGGCGTTCCGCCCCCCCGTCTTCGTCTCGACGCCTTGGCGAAGCTGCCGCCCGATCCCCTTCGCGGCGGCTCCGGGAGCGAGCGAGGGAACCTTCAGGCCGCTCGTGAAAACCCCCGCCGTCTTCGGCGCGACCGCCCCGGAGATCGCCCCGGCGATCCCCGAAAGGTCTGGAAGGCCCTGCGCGCCTAACTGCGCGTTCCCCACGGCGGAAACCGCCAGGACGAAGGCCGCCGAAGCGTGTCGGAAGGCCCAACGATGAGTCCTGCGTTCGGCGCTCATCTTCCTCTCTACTGACCGAATCGCAAGAGTGTTCGTTTTTCGCCGGCTCTTGAGGCTCGCCTCTAGGGCCAGCCTGCTCCGCCCGTCGATCCGTAGATCTGGCCCGTCGCGTAGCTCGACTCCTGGGAGGCGAGCAGGACGTAGGTCGCCGCCAGCTCGGCCGGTTGCCCCGGACGACCCATCGGCGACTCCTTCCCGAACTGCGCCGTCACCTCCGGCGGCCGCCCGCAGCTCGGCTGGAGCGGCGTCCAGTACGGCCCCGGCGCGACCGCGTTCACCCGGATGCCCTTCGGCGCGAGCTGCTTGGCGAGCGATTTGGTGAACGACACGTTGCACGACTTCGTCTGCGCGTAGTCGATGAGATCCTCCGACGGCGTGTACGCCTGAACGGAGGCGGTGTTGATGATCGAGGCCCCCGCGGAAAGGTGGGGCAGGGCCGCCTTCGTGATCCAGAACGGCGCGAACACGTTCGTTCGGAACGTCTGCTCGAACTGCTCCGTCGTCACCTCCTCGAGGTTCGGCACGGTCCGTTGGTAGCCCGCGTTGTTGACGAGCACGTCGAGCCCGCCGAGCTCCTTCACCGCCGTCTCGACCATCCCCTTGCAGAACCCCTCGTCCCGGATGTCGCCGGGGATCGCGACCGCCTTGCGCCCCGCCTTCCGGATCAGGTCGATCACCTCCTTCGCGTCCGACTCCTCGGCGGGCAGGTAGCCGATCGCGACGTCCGCCCCTTCCCGCGCGAAGGCGATGGCGGCGGCGCGGCCGATGCCCGAGTCGCCCCCGGTGACGAGCGCCTTGCGCCCGGTAAGGCGCCCCGATCCCTTGTAGCTCGTCTCGCCGTGGTCGGGCCGGGGCGTCATCCGGCTCGCCAGCCCGGGCCACGCCTGCTCCTGCGGCGGGAACGGCGGCTTGGGATACTGGCTCGTCGGGTCCTGCTTGACCGCCTGGGGAAGCGTCGCCGGCGAACCCTGGGCCAAGGCCGAGGGGGCGACCGCCGCCGCGAGGCCGGCCGTCAGGCCGCCGACGACCTGTCGGCGGGAAAGGATGCTCTTGTCGCTGGGTTCCATGGGTTCGTCCCGGCGGCTTCTTTGCCCCGTCCGTCTCTTTTAGGCCAGGACTTAAAGCCCGAGGTTCCGGTCGGAACCGTCGCGCCGTGAACCCCACAGGTTAGGCGCTCGGTGTTTCCGCTTCTTCGCTGGAGGAGATCTCCGGGGTCTTGATGACGACCTCGACGCTGTAGCCATCGGGATCGAGCACGTCCGCCGCGTAGTAGTCGGGATCGTACTCGTGCCGGATTCGCGGCGAGATGTTGTCCCGCGCCCCGGCGGCCATCGCCGCCTCGTAGAACGCGTCGACCGTCGCGCGGCTCTCGGCGACGAAGCCGAAGTGGACCGCCGCCGCGCTAGGCTCGCCGCTCTTGAGCCACAGGAACGCCCGCTTGTCGCGCCCGAACCCCTTCAGGTCGGGGTGCCCGTCCTCGCCGTCGTAATCCACGTAGTGGACGATCCCGAGCGGGGCCAGCGCCCTCTCGTAGAAGGCGACGGAGCGGGCTAGGTCGCCGACCGAGAGGATGATGTGGTCGAGCATGACTACAGCTTGAGGATCTTCGCCGCCGTGCCCATGTCCTTGTCGCCGCGCCCGCTCATGTTGACGAGGACGCGCGTCCCCGGCTCGAAACGCCCCTTCTCGAAGATCGGGGCGAACGCGTGGGCGGTCTCGAAGGCGGGGATCAGCCCCTCCGTGCGGGCGACCTTCACCAGCGCCTCCATCGCGGCGACGTCGGTCACCGCCGCGTACTCCGCGCGCCCGATGTCCTTCAGGTGCGAGTGCTCCGCCCCAACCCCGGGGTAGTCGAGCCCCGCCGAGATCGAGTGGGTCGGCATCACCTGCCCGTGCTCGTCCTGCATCAGGTAGCTGTAGGAGCCGTGCAGCACGCCGGGCGAACCGAGCGTGAGCGGCGCCGCGTGGTCGTTCCCGTCCAGCCCCTTGCCGCCCGCCTCGATCCCGAGCAGCCGCACGTCCGGGTCGTCCACGAAGCCCGCGAAAAAGCCGATCGCGTTCGATCCCCCGCCCACGCAGGCGATGCCCACGTCCGGCAGGCGCCCGTACCGCTCCAGGTACTGCGCCCGCGACTCGTCGCCGATCACCCGCTGGAACTCGCGCACCATGTAGGGATAGGGATGCGGACCGGCGGCGGTCCCGATGATGTAGTGGGTCTCGCCCACGTTCGTCACCCAGTCCCGCATCGCCTCGTTCAGGGCGTCCTTGAGCGTCCGGGTCCCGCTGTGGACGGGCACGACCTCCGCCCCGAGCAGCTTCATCCGGAACACGTTCAGCTCCTGCCGGACCGTGTCCTCGACCCCCATGTACACCACGCACTTCAGGCCGAAGAGGGCGCACACCGTCGCGGTGGCGACGCCGTGCTGGCCCGCGCCCGTCTCCGCGATGATCCGCGTCTTGCCCATCCGCAGGGCCAGCAGGCACTGCCCCAGCGCGTTGTTGATCTTGTGGGCGCCCGTGTGGTTCAGATCCTCGCGCTTGACCACGACGTGCAGCCCCGTCTCCTCGCTCAGCCGCCGCGCCTCCGTAAGCGGCGTCGGACGCCCCACGTACTCCTCCAGATAGCGGCGGAACTCCCGGTGGAACTCGGGATCGGCCCACGCGCGGTCGAACTCCGCGCTCAGCTCCTCCAGCGCGGGCATGAGCGTCTCGGGCACGTAGCGCCCCCCGTAGTCTCCGAATCGTCCGCGCGCGTCTGGCTTGGTGGGCATCGTTACCTAGAGTCTACGGCCAAAAGGAGCCTCTTCGTCGCGTCGAGGCGGCGAAGGGAACCTTCATCTCGCTCGAACGTCGGGAAGTTCGGCGACGGAGGTTGGGGTTTCGGGCTGCGTCTCGGCTATGGCATGAGTCCGCGCGTTCTCGGCCCGTGGCGCACGCTCGGTTAGGACGCTCTCCGCTTCCTTCAGGGCTTCGGCCTCGATGTGTAACAGCCTGAAGAGGTTTCTCGCCGACCAGACCGCTGGCGCCAGGATCAGCAGGAGAATCCCGAAAAGAATGATGACGTACGCTTCCTCGCTGGGGCTGAACAACCGGGCGAAAGGCATCAGGAGGAAAGGAAGGGGCGCGCTCATCCACCGTGCCGCCCAGCGCGCCATTTCCTGCGGATGGACCTGCGCGGGTGGAAAGATCGGCTCACCTTCGGCAGGTTCGGCCTTCCGCCGGCGTTGGACGACTCCGCACGCCTGAGAGGTGGCGGTTCCCGCTTGACTGCTGATCTCGCTGCCATCGTCGAGGATAAGCTTCGCCTGAAGCACCTCGAGCGCATTGCGAGCCTCGCGGACGTCCGTGTTTCGGAGCGCGAAGTGCGATCGGACGCCCTCCGCGTAAAGCCAGCCGTCGACCACCACGAGCGCCATCTCGTCCTTTCCCGTCCTCACCCCCTCCCGGTGGTAGGCCACCGAGGCGAGGAACTGCCCCCGAGGCGCGGGATCGGGAAGAAGCGAGACCAACCGCCCGGAAGCCCTGCCCGGGCGCGTCGTCACGAAGACGAGGTTGGCGGCGGCGAGCCCGAACCAGCCCCAACCGCCTCCGGCAAGCCCCACCCATCCGCAGACACCGAACGGCAAGGTCGCAAGGATCAGACGGCGGCTCTCGCCGACGCTCCGCCACCACCAGCCCAGCAGACTCGCAGGATCGTCCGCCCGCCGTCGCCACTCCGTCCGCCTCACCCTTTCCACCGTCTAGGACCTGAGCGGGAGAGGACGAAGCGATCCCGGCTTCTGAGCCGCTCGGCCGTGCTCCATCCGGCGTAGACGAACGCGACGCCGATCGCCGTGAGCGCGAACGAGGCGACGTTCCCCACCCACGAGGTTCCGGCGACGAAGACGGCCCCGATGAAAAGCGGAATCCCGCCCGCCGCCCGCGTCGTCGCCCGCGCGACGCGGGCGGGATGGACGCGCGCCGGAGGGAAGACCGGCTCGCCCTCGGGCGAAGGCTCCCGACACCAAAAGGCCAGGGCGCCCTCGAACGCCGCGGGACGATCGTGCCCGTCGAACCGGAGCCATCCGCCTCCCGCGATCACCATCGAGCCGTCCCACTTGACCGACACGTCGCAGGGTCGCAATGCGAACGAAGCCCGGCGCCCATCGACCACGAGCCAACCCTCGACGAACGCGACCGTCGCCGCGTCGCTCCCCGTGACGAGGTCGTCGTAGCGAACCTCGTAGGCGGCGGAGAAGAGGAGAGGGTCGGGAGGGCCAGGGTCGTAAGGGCTAGGGTTGGGGAAACTCAGCCCCGTCTCCTCTTGCCACTCGGCCCGCCGCATCCTGTCAGTATAGGGCGATATCGGGGCGGCTACCCCGAAGCCCCGACGACCTCGGCCCTACTTCACCGAGACGCCCGAGCCCGGCTCGGCCAGCTTGCGATGGGCGTTCGCGCCCACGTCGTCCGGCAGGAGGTCGGCCATCATCCCCATCACCTTGTTCTTGAACGAGCCGACGTAAGCCTTGCCCGTGCCGTGCTCCATCGCCGCGAACGCCTTCTTCGCGACCTCGGCGGGGTCGTCCTTCTTGTCCTTTCCGGCCTTGGTGTCGTCCATCTCCGCCCGGTGGAAAAAGTTCGTCTCCGTCGGTCCCGGAAGGATCGCGGTGATCGTCACCTCGGAATCCTTCAGCTCGTTCGCGAGCGACTCCGCGAACATCAGCAGGAACGCCTTCGTCGCCCCGTAGACCGCCTCGAACGGCGAGGGCATCACCGCCGCGACCGACGACGTGAACAGGACCTTGCCCTTGTTGCGCGCCACCATGTCGGGCAGGACGTGCTTGGCGAGGTGGACCGACGACTTCACGTTGAGGTCGATCATGTCCAGCTCCTTGTGCAGGTCCGTCTCGATAAACGCCCCGCCGAGGCCGAAGCCCGCGTTGATCGCGATCGCGTCGATCGGACGGCCCGCCGCCGCGTCCCGAACGGCGTGGATGCCCTCCTTCGTCTTAAGATCCACCCCCAGCGTCTGGACGCTCACGTTGAACTTGCCGATCTCCGCCGCCGCCGCGTCGAGTCCCTCCGGCTCCGCGACCAGAAGTAGGTCGTAGCCGTTGATCGCGAACTGCTTCGCAAGCTCCAGGCCGATTCCACTGGAGGCGCCGGTCACAACGGCGTAGGGCCGGGACGTTGGGGTGACGTTGCTCATGGGCCTTCCGACTCGTCCCGAACCCGATGGGTTCTCCGGGCGCCGACGAAGCGTCGGCGGAAAGAGGGCGCGTACGCGGCGAGAACGGACGAGCGCGGACGTTTCGTCGGACATACCGGGAGCGCGCTGACGGAACGATCTCTAAGCCGGACTTGTATCGTCAGAATAGTAGGCAGGCACGCGATCATGGACCCCATCGATAAGAATATCGTCAGGCTTCTCCAAAAGGATGGACGGCTCTCGCACGAGGCGATCGCCCGGGAGGTCCACCTCTCCCGGCCCGCCGTCCACGAGCGCATCCGCCGCCTGGAGGCGGCGGGCGTCATCCGGAGCTACACCGCCCAGATCGACTGGGAAGCCCTGGGCCTCCCGCTCACCGCCTTTATCCTCGCGCGGATCGTCGGCGACTGCTACCCCGCCGCCCAGAAGATCTACCGCCTCGGCTCGGAACGCGCCCTCGTCGAGGAGTGCCACCGGATCGCCGGGGACTGGTGCATGCTCGTCGTCACCCGCTCCGCCTCCCCCATCGCCCTTCAGGACCTGCTCGACGAGATCCGCGCCGTGCCCGGCGTGCAGAACACCATGACCACCGTCGCCCTCTCGACCGTCCTTCGGGAGGCCGAGCCCATCCCCGACGAATCGCTCTCCGCCCCCGCGCCGCCTTCGAAGGAGACCGCCCCGAAATGACCCTCACTACCCACACCCCCGAGTCCATCGACCTCACCCTCGCCTCGGGCGCCGTCCTCGACGTCGTCCCCCCGCGCGCGGGGGTGGCGATCGACGTTCGGCAGGGACGCCTCTGGATCACCCAGACGGGCGACCCGGTGGACCACGTCGTGGGCGCCGGGGAGTCGTTCCGCACCCGCGCCGCCGGCCTCCTCGTCGTCCAAGCCCTGGAGCCCTCGGTCCTCGGCGCACGTTAGGCCTAAAACAGGGAGAAAGGAACGATCCTTTCTCCCTTTACCGTCGCCTAACAAAGGATGATTCTGGTAACGGGCGCGACAGGGAACGTCGGTGGGCGGGCGGCGGAGCTGCTCGCCCACCGCGGCGTTCCCTTGCGCCTGATGGTCCGCGACCCGGATCGGGCGCCGAAGCTGGAGGCGGAGGTGGTCCGGGGCGACTACGCGGATCCCGCGTCGCTCGACCGCGCCTTCGCCGGGGTGGACACCGCCTTCATCGTCTCCGGCAAGGCGCCCCCCGGCGAGCGGGCCAAGCTCCACGAGAACGCCTTCGTGTCCGCGAAGCGGATGGGAGTCGGCCACATCGTCTACCTCTCCCTCCAGGGGGCCGCCCCCGACTCGTCCTACCCCTTTTCCCGCGACCACTGGCGAAGCGAGCGGACCCTGGCGGACATGGGCGTTCCCCACACGATCCTGCGCAACGGCAAGTACGCCGAGCAGCTCCTCGAGATGCTCGGCGAGGACGGCTCGGTGCGCGGGCCCGGCAACTCGGGCCGGGTCGCATGGATCTCGCGCGAAGACTCCGCGCGCATGATCGCCGCCGTCCTCGCCGACCCACCCGGCGGGACCGTCGAGTACGCGGGGCCGGACGCGCTGACCCTGTTCGAGACGATGGAGATCCTCTCGTCCGTCGTCGGACGACGCCTCTCGTACGACGAGGAGACGCTTGAGATCGCCCGCGGACGAGCCCTCATGAAAGGCGAGCCCGAATGGCGCGCCGAACTCGCGGCGGGTTCGTTCCTCGCCATCGCCCACGGCGAGTACGCGGAGCCTTGCGGCGACTTCGAGCGGTTCGTGGGCGAACCGCCTCAGCCCTTCTGGCGCTGGGCGGTAGGGAACCCCGACCTCGATCGGTGGCAACCGTCGCTCGAGGTCTCGGAGGCGGAGGTCGCTTCGACCATCGAAGACCTCGGTTGGATCGACGATCCCGACGACGAGGGCGTGCAGGGCCACCTCGCCTACCTCGCGCGGCAGTTCGAGGGAACGCAGGGCTCGCCCGAGCTGATCGAGGCGTTCCTGAACCTCTTCGAGCGATTCCCCGAATCGCGCCCGGACCAGGAGGGCAACCAGACGATCCTGTTTATGCTGGCCTCCCTTCCCGGCGTGGGCGATCCGCTCCTGCGTTCGCTCTCGCTCGTGCCCTCGTCCCTCGGCGTGGCCCTGCTGGTGCGCATGCTGGCGAACGAGGAGATCTACGTCGGCGACGTGGACCTTCGGGAGGTTCTCACCCTCATCGCCGGGGACCGCTCCACCCCGCCCCTCGCCCACCGCGAGGCGGTGGAATGGCTCGAAGATCCCCTGATCGAGACGTGGCTGAGAGTCCCGGGCGAGCCGCCGCCCGAGTTCTGACGACGGGCCCCTAGGCTACGCGAGCGACTCCGCCATCGTCCGCATCCGGATCTCGATGATCCGCGACCCCTTCGGCTGGGTGCAGGCGAGGCGAACCGCCTCCGCGACGTCCTCCGACTCCAGCATCGCCGAAGCCGCGACGCCGTCCTCCGTTCGGCCCTGACCGATCGCGAACTCCGTCTTCACCCCGCCGGGGCAGATGATGCCGACCTTGATCCCCTTCTCGCGAAGCTCGTTGTCGAGCGCCTGCGCGAATCCCACCTGGGCGAACTTCGTCGCGCAGTAGACCGCCTCGCCCTTGAAGCCGTAGCGCCCCGCCATCGAGGAGATCATCTGGATGTTGCCCTCGCCCTGGGCGACCATCTCCGGCACGGCGTGGCGGGTGAAGAGGAACGTCGAGCGCACGTTGGTGTCCACCAGGAAGTCGTACTCGTCCGCGCTCGTGTCCACCAGATCCTTGTAGATGCCCGCCCCCGCGTTGTTGACGAGGATGTGAACGCCGCCCAGCCCCTTCGCCGCCGCGACCGTCCGCCGCGCCGTCTCCTCCTCGCGCGCGTCGCCCGCCACCGTCTCGACCCGCACGCCCAGCCCTCGACACTCTTCCGCGAGCGCGTCCAGACGGTCCTGCCGCCGCGCGGTGATGACCAGATCCGCGCCTTCCTCCGCGAGAACCCGGGCGCTCGCCCAACCGATTCCAGCGCTCGCTCCGGTGACGATCGCGACCTTTCCGCCTAATCTTCCTGCCATGCGCTATGGGACTCATAGCGCTGAGGAAGGGTTCGGCCCACTTCTAGGCCATCGCCTCCGCGGCGGCCTCGCCGAGATCGACCTGGCGTCGCGGCGCCCGCAGGGTCGCGACGAGCAAGGCGGAAAGGAGCATCGTCGCCGACCCGATCCCCAGCGCGAGCCGCACCCCCGCGTCCGAGGGCG
This sequence comes from uncultured Fimbriimonas sp., assembly GCA_964516175.1. Classification (GTDB taxonomy): domain Bacteria; phylum Armatimonadota; class Fimbriimonadia; order Fimbriimonadales; family Fimbriimonadaceae; genus Fimbriimonas. The sequence goes on from CAZEWR010000002.1 coordinate 179,299, forward strand.
AGTGGCCCACCACGCCCCCCAGCAGCGCGACGCCGAGCAGGCCGCCGACCTGGCGCCCCGTGTTCAAGGCGCCCGCCGCGATCCCCGCCCGGTCCAGCTCCACCGAACCCATCATCACCGCCACGAGGAAGGTCGGCGCTCCCGCCCCGACGCCGACCAGGGCCATCAGGGGAACGTCGACCCCTAGGTGCCCCCGGAGCCCGAACGTCGCCAGCAGGGCGAGGCCGATCCCGCACACCGAGACCCCGATCAGCAGGGGGCGCTGGGCGGGCGCGTGGGCGAAAAGCCGCGTGGCGATCGTCGTGAAGATCGGCGCCGCGACCATCTCCGGCAGGAAGCGCAGCCCCGTCGCCTCCGGCGAGAGGTGGAAGCGGCTCTGCAGGAAAAGGCTCATAAAGAAGAGCTGCCCGTAGAACGCGAAGTTGATGGCGAAGCCGACGAGCGAGCTGACCGTGAACGCGCGGTTGCGGAACAGCCCCAGCGGAAGCATCGGCTCCGCCACCCGCGCCTCGATCCCCACGAAGGCGACGATCCCGAGCAGGGCCAAGGCGGACGCGACGGGGAAGACGGGCGACCCTGTGCCCTCGATGCAGGCGAAGGTGAGCGCGACGAGGGCGACCACCCCCGCGAGCTGCCCCGGAAGGTCGGGACGGCGGCCGTGCGCGGGCGCGTCCGCCCCCAGCCGGAAGGTGAGCCCCAGCACCGCGAGCCCCACCGGCACGTTCACGAGGAACACGCTCCGCCACCCCATCGCCCCCGTCAGCCAGCCGCCGAACACCGGCCCCGCCGACAGCGCGATTCCCCCGCCGACCGCCCCCCAGATCGCGAGCGCCCGCGCCCGCTCCGCCCCCGGCGCGAACGCGCGCTGGATCAGGGAGAGGGAAGCGGGCAGGATCAGCGCGCCGCCCACCCCCTGCGCCGCCCGCGCCGCCACCAGCGCCGCGAGGCTCGGCGCGAGGCCGCAGGCGAGCGAGGCGAGGGTGAAGATCGCGAGCCCCAGCAGGAACGTGTTGCGGGCCCCGCGCCGGTCGGAGATCGCCCCCGCGCTCAGCAGCAGGGCGGCGAGCGGCAGGGCGTAGCCGTCCACGACCCACTGGCCGCCCGCCACCGTCGAGCGGAAGTCCTCCGTGATCCGGGGCGCGGCGACGTTCACCACCGTCGTGTCCAGGAACAGCATGAACGAGGCGGCGGTGGCGGCGGCGAGAACGAGACGCTTGGGCAACATGGTGGGAACGGGCCCCGTCGCCGGTAGGAATAGTGTACTAGACCGCTCGATGATCCGACGATCCGGCGCCCCAACCGGTCGAAGATCGTCGCCTGCGACCAGGAAGCGCGCCCCCGATGTCTGGTGCTGGGGAGCCCATCGTCCCACCCACCTACAACCGGGCCGAGTAGGCTTAAAGAAGGGGCCTGGAGCTTGGTCCCCTCGGTTCGATCGATGGACGCGACGCGATCAATGGCCTGGAACCTCGTTCTCCTCGAAACCTTCTGCATGTGTTCGACCGAGAGGGGCGACGTCCCACCCCGCTACTGCCTGTTCGGCCCCGGAAGACCCGACGCACACTGCATGGTAGGTACGGACGATTCCACCGACCCGACGCCATGCCGACACCTCGCTTGGTCGAGAGCTCGGAACACGGTGGCGCTCACCCAAGAGGAAGGGCGCGTGGTCGCGTTCGACGCCTTCTCGGCCGACATCGATGCGAGCGATGCGGACGGTGACCGATCCGAGCAGGCCTGGCGACGGGCGTTGGCCACCAAGATCATGAAGGAGCCGTCGGCTTGACCTTCGACTTCAAGCACGCCGAAACGACGCTTCGCATCCGCCGTCTCGAAGCGCGGTGCCACGGGGCTTTTCCTCCGCTCGGCTCGCACGTCGACCTTCCGCCGGAGGTCGACGCGGCGATCATGGACGCCAAGGCCTACCTGGTAGACGCCGACCGCCTGGTGTCCCGAATGCTCGAGCTGGCCTGCGAGGGCGAGCCGGTCCAACTCTCGTGGCTCGGGAGCGTCGCCGACGCGCGGACCCGCTTCGACGCCGCGCTTCCTCTTGCGGGCGATGAGCCTCTCTTCGAGAGGAACGGCGGAGAGCTCCTCGCCTTCCTGGAGGAGGCCGCCCAAGCTCTGCGCGAGTGGAGCGCCTCCCGAACCTGACGGGCTTCCCGGCGCCTCGGGAAACCTGCACTCGGATGATCCATGGAAGATCGGCCTATCCGCTCCCACTTTCCTTCGGTAGAGGTGATCGTCCGTAAGGGAAGGTTTCCCGATGGGACGAACAACGACCCCTCAGGGAACCACACGGGTGAGATGAAAGGTCGGAGGGGAACGTTCGAGATGGATGGCCAAGCGATCGAAGGAAGGTTCCAGATCACGCGTCGCTTCTTCCGGCCCGGTAAGTCGAACGCCTATGGAATCCAACCGAGTCTGCGTCTTTCCCGCCGACTACACGCTGCTCGACGGGGACGTCGACGCTCTTCCGCGCGTGGCTCCGCTCTCCCCAGAGGGGCCATCGGTCGGAATCCGTATGGGCGGCAGGGAGTTCTCCCTGGTGCTCCCTTTCGGGGAAGGACAGTACGGCTCGGGGGTGTTTCTCGCCACGACGCCCGATCCGGAAACGCTCCTCGTGGGGGCTTTGGGAGAGGCGTACCTCGTCGCCCTGAACGAGCCGGTCAGGGTGACGAGCCTGGACTGCTTCGCCGCGAGCGCGTGCGCGGCCTTCCCGAAAGTCGGTGCCCTGGTCGTCGTCGACTTTACGAGAGTGATCTGCGTCGCCACCCACGGGGTGGCGTGGGTCTCCTCCGAACTGTCCGACGACGCGATCCGCCTCGTCGGCCAGGACGATCGCCACATCGTCCTTCGCACCTACTCCGCGGCGGATGGGGGCTGGCTTACGAGACGATTGCCGATTTCTCTTGAAGAGCCGCTCTAGAGGGGGGTGACGCACCTTGGGTCCACACGCTCCGAGAGCCCCGGAACATGTTCCGCGACCTCCTTCCTTTCGACCACGCTTGCGAGCGTGACGAAGAGCGCGAGCAGGGAGCCGAGCGCGTCGACGGTGAGGTATACCAAGTTGCAAGGGGCCCTTCGCCGAGGCCCGCAAGGAGGATTCGATGTTCACACGGTGTATCCCGGGCGATCGCGAGCTGCCGGAGGGCTTCGAAGCCCTCCGGGGCTTCCTCACGGCCTTCGTAGAGGACGACGTTCGGCTCGCGAGAGACCCACGCTCCCTGCTCCTGGCGATCCGACCCAAGCTCGGTCTGGTCGAAATTCGGGAAGTCGTCGACGATCTCGATCAACTTCTCGTCGCGTCGCCCTTCCCGGCCGTCGAGCTCTCCGGAAGCTCCAACATCGCCTTCCGTAGCGTGCGGCAGGCCCAGGATTGGGCCGTCGGGATGAGGAGCGCGCTGCAGAACGCGCTCGACGAAGGCGAAGCCCCTCGCCGGTCCGAGGGTTGAACCGGCTTCACGATCACCGATCAGAGTGCGTTCTGCACGTTCAAGGCGAGAGTAGAAAACCCGGGCGAACGTTGACGCTCTAGACGGAGAATCGGGTCTCTGGAGCCATCCGTGTTTTCGAGAAGATCGCCCGCATGGCGAGAAAGGGCACGGTCCCCGTTGGAGGGGATGGCGTAAGCTCGGGCCATGGCTTTCGCCTTTCCGCCCGAAGAAACGGTCTCCCTCCCTATCGTCGGGAGCGACGAGCGATTCCCCGTCCGACGGGTCTACTGCGTGGGGCAGAACTACGCGGACCACGTCAAGGAGATGGGCGGCGATGGCCGCCAGCCGCCGTTCTTCTTCGCCAAGCCCACCGACGCGATCGACGTCTCGGGCCGGTTCCCCTACCCGCCCGCCTCCGACAACGTCCACCACGAGGTCGAGCTGCTGGTGGCGATCGGGCCGCTGGGCGTCTTCGGCTACGCCGTCGCCCTCGACATGACGCGCCGCGACCTCCAGCTCCAGGCCAAAGAGTCGGGACGCCCCTGGGAGGCGGCGAAGGCCTTCGACCGCTCCGCGCCCTGCGGCCCGATCGTGCGCGAGTTCGAACCCTCCCCCCGCGCGATCTGGCTCGACGTCAACGGCGAACGCCGGCAGGAGGCCGACCTCTCGCAGATGATCTGGTCCGTCCACGAGATCGTCGAGGAACTCTCCAAGCTCTACGACCTCAAGGCGGGCGACGTGATCCTCACCGGCACCCCGGCGGGCGTCGGCCCCGTGAAGAGGGGCGACGTGATCCTCGCGGGCGTCGACGGCCTGGGAACGCTGGAAGTCTCCGTCGTCTAAGATTCCTTCATCCCGTTTTCAGGCCTGGGCCCGACAATAGGCGCATGGACAACGACGACGCCATCGTAGGCACGATCCTCTCCCGCCGCCAGGCCTTCGCCCTCCTGGGCCGCGCCGGGGCGGGACTGGCCTTAGGCGGACTGCTGAGCTTCGACGCCGACGCGGCGTTCCAGGCCCAGGCGCACCGGGCCGTCGGGCTCGTGGCGAGCCCCGCCCTCACCGAAGGGCCGTTCTTCGTGGACGAGAAGCTCGACCGCTCCGACCTCGTCGGCGACACTAAGCGCGCCGCCGTCGTCGACGCGAGGCCGCTCGCCCTGGAACTCACCGTCTACCGGCTCGCCGACGGCAAGTACGCGCCCTTCGAAGGGCTGACCGTCGACGTCTGGCACTGCGACGCCCTCGGCGTCTACTCGGACGAGGACGAGCCGATGAACTTCGAGAAGACCGGCGGCCAGAAGTGGCTGCGCGGCTACCAGACCACCGACGCGAAGGGCGTGGTGAGGTTCTCGACGATCTTCCCCGGCTGGTACCAGGGACGCACCACCCACATCCACTTCAAGGTGCGCCAGAAGGGACCGGACGGCAAGACGAAGGAGTTCACCTCGCAGCTCTTCTTCGACGACGGGTTCGCCGACGCGATCTTCGCCAAAGCTCCCTATCGCCCGACCGACGATCGCGAGGTGCGCAACGCGAACGACGGCATCTTCGGCGAACGGCAGGTCGACGGCACGGTGGCGGGCGACCACCTGATGCCGACGATCGCCCCGGCGGCGGACGGCAAAGGACTCGTCGCGAAGTTCGCCATCGCCCTCACCGACACGAGCCTGCGAACGGGTGGAAACCGGCGGCGCGGCGGCCCCGGAGGCCCACCCCCCGGAGGACCGCCCCCCGGCGGTAAGGGTGGTCCCGGTGGACCGCCGCCCGATTGGCCCTGAACCCTACTTGACGCTCGCCTTCGGCTTGGGCTTGGCCTTCGGAGCCGGGGCTTCGATCTCCGCGTTCAAAGCGGCCTTGTTGATCTCCTTCTCGGCCACGCCGCTCAGGAGCTTGTCGGTCTGCTCCTCCTCGGCGAGGCTCTCCCGAAGGAGGGCGACCGCGTCGGTCTCCCCAAGCTGCTCCGCCCAGGCGATGATCGTTCCGTAGGTCCCGATCTCGTAGTGCTCGTTCTTCTGGGCGCAGGCGACGATCGCCGCGTCCAGCACGGGGCCGGGCGTACCCTCTTCGAGATGCTCCTGCGCCTCTTCGACGAGGCCCTGCGCCGCCTTGCAGACCTTGCCGCGCAGCTTGAATCCGCCCGCCTCGGCGATCTGCTCCAGTCGCTCGACTTGAACCTGCGACTGCTCCAGGTGGGTGTGCAGCGCCTCCTTCAGCGTCTCGCTCTGCGCCTTCTTCGCGAGCTTCGGCATCGCCCGGATAAACTGCTTCTCCGCGCTGTAGACGTCCTTGATCGAGTCCTGATAAAGCTCCTGCAGGGTTTCCATGGGTTTCTTCTTCGCTCGGGCGCAATCGCCCTGGCCTTCCGTGAGAACCCTTTTAGAGAGCCTTGGTTCCGCCCGAAAACAGTCGTTTCGCGGGATTTTTAGAGGAGACGGCCCTGAGGAAACGCGCTGCCGAAGCCGAAGAAAGGAATGCGTCCTCGAATGGGGCGGAGCGATCCTGCCAGAGACTCGTCCGTAAGGGCGGGTCTTTCTGGTTTTGGGGAAACGTGAGGCATCATAATCCGTCCTAAGCGCGGCGCGAATGGCAAGACGATCCTTTTTCCTGCTCTTCGCGCTCTTCACCACGCTTGCGCAAGGTCAAGTCGGCGAAACCCGACCCCTCGGCCGGAAGAAGGTCGTTCTCGCCCTCGCGGGCGGCGGGGCGTACGGCCTCATGGACCTTGGCGCCCTGGAGTGGCTGGAACGCCACCGGATCCCGGTGGACGCGATCGCCGGGACGAGCGGCGGGGCCCTCGTCGGCGGCTGGTACGCGACCGGCTTGGAACTCCTCTCCGACGACGAGATCCGAAACCCCGTCGAACCGACCCGCAAGGAGGGACTTCGGCTGCGCGGCGTCCGGGAGATCCTCACGACGATCGACTACGCCCACCTCTTCGATTCCCAGCCCGACTACCGGAACCTGTCGATGCTCCAGAAGCGGGAACGGCGGCTCTACCCCAACGACTTTTTCGCCGAGGTCTCCAGCAGTCGCACTCTGCGCCGCGACGGGCTCGTGCCGGGCCAGAAGATCGGCTTCTTCCTCGACTGGATCGGGCGCGACTACCCGGCGGACTTCGACCGTCTCCCGACGCCTTTCCGGGCGGTGACCGTCGACGCGGCCGCCTCCAACCCCGGCGATTGGCGCACCCTCACTCTCGGCGGCCCGAACCCCGAGGTCGCGCTGGGACTCTCGCGGGCGATCCGGGCGAGCATCGCGGTGCCCGTGCTGTTCGCGCCCGTCGACGTGGGACGCTACCGGCTGATCGACGGCGCGGTGCGCGACAACCTGCCGACCGACGTCGCGATCGACGCCTTCGACCCGGACGTCCTGATCGCCCTGCGCTGGGACTCGGGCTACGGCCCCGACGCCTACCGCGCGGGAGGGCGGGGCGACGCGCGGGACCGCACGGTCGTGACGTTCGACCCCCGGCCCTACCACGTCGACCAGTTCGGCAAGTGGCAGGAGTTGGCCTGGATCGGCTACCGGGGCATGGAGGCGCGTCGGACCGAACTGTTGCGTCACGCTCTGCCGCTGGACGAATACCTGGCGTACCGCGCGAAGCGGAGGGCGCGCTCGTCCGCGCGCTCGCGATCGCACGTCGTAACGCGGATCGAGGGCGAGGGACGGCTCGACGGCGTGCGGCGGGCGGCCCTTGGCAAGAATCTCGATGTCCTCAAGGTAACGGAGGCCCTGGGGCGCGCCCTGGACCGGAAGGTCGCCGACGAAGGGCTCGCGACCGCAGGGTACGACCTTCTGGACGGCGGGGTCCTTCGGGTGAGGACGACGCGCCACAAAGGCGGGACCTCGTTCCTTCGGGGAGGCCTGGAGACGGAGGTCGCGTCGGACGATCGCCCCTATCCGGGCCTACGGGGCCGGATCTCCGACCTGCGGGCGGACCAGACGAGATACTGGATCGACGGCAAGCTCGGGACCGAGCCCGCGTTCTCCGGCGGGCTCGACATCCCCCTTCGGCGGGGGCTTTCCCTTTCGCCCACGTTCCGGTTCGATCGGGAGACGGAGTTCCGCTTTGCGGGCGATCGGCGCGCGTCGGAGGCCGCGATCTTCGGCTCGGAGGCGACGCTGGGGCTGTTCTACCGCCCCTCGCGCTCGGTGGAGTTCGGGTTCGGGGGCTTCACCGGGGCCAACGACGTGGACGACCAGAGCGGTCGTGCCTTCGATCCGGAGACCAGGGCCTATCGAGGACTGTTCGCGCGGGCGGAGTTGGACACGCGCGACGACGCGGTCGCCCCGCGTGAAGGCAGCTGGGCCCTGCTCGAGGGGCGGGGTTACGGCGGCGCCTTCGCCCAAACCTGGGGCGCGCTCGACCTGTACCGTGAGGGACTCGGACTCCACGCGAGTTTCGGCACGAGCCTCGGAAGCGACGCGCCGTTCCCCTTCGAGTTTCGTCCCCGGCTGGACGCCTACCGGCGCGACGAGGTGCGGGGCGACGGGTTCGCCGCCCTCGCCTTCTCGCAGACGCGCCCGCTGGCCCCACTGCCGTTCGCGTTCGGACGGCTCTTTCTGCAACCCAGGCTCGAAGGCGCCTGGGCGTCGGGACGGTTCTATCCCGGCGCCTCCCTGTCCCTGCTGGGCGACACCCGCGCGGGCGCGTTCCGGCTCGGCGTCGGTATCGCGGACGGAGGCGTCGGCCGGGCGTTCCTTGAGCTCGGTCGCCGGTTCTAGATCCCTCGCTCGCCCCGGAGGATCGCGTAGAGGTGGGTGTCGCGCCGCTCGCCGTCGACGCCGAGGGCGTCCGAGCGGAACGTCGCCTCGCGCACGAGACCGCACTTCTCCGCCACGCGGGCGCTCGCGACGTTGCGGGTGTCGCACTTCCAGACCAGCCGCTCCCAGCCCCACTCGCCGAAGCCCCAGTCCAGCATCGCCCGGAGGACGCGCGTCCCCATCCCCTGCCCCGCGCGGCTCGCACGGATCCACATTCCGATCTCGGCGCAACCCCACTCGATCGGTCCGCAGCGCAGATGGAACCCGGTCCCGCCCACCAGCTCGTCGCCGATCCACGCCCCGATGATGAACTCCTCGCTCTGGAGATACAGCGCGGCGGACCGGCGGCAACGAACCTCCGCCTCGTCGGGCGGATACGCCGTCTTCGCCCAGGCCATCCAGGGCCGAAGGTGCTCGTAGGACGAGAGCGTCGCCTCGCGCAGGGCAGGGCCGTCGCCCGGACGGTACGCGCGAAGCTGGAGGTCGCCGGATTGGAAGCCTGTCGGCGCGAAGAAAGGCGTCTTCATGGGACGGGCAGTCTACTCGCCTCCCGGGCGCGGCGAGGGACGAAAGGAACACACTGGGACGTGTTCCTCGCCCTCCTCCAGGCGCCCCACACCGTAGTGGGGACCGTGCGCGCCCACCCCGCGTTCGAGTCCCGAATCCTTGGAAACCGGCGCGACGTCCTGGTCTGGCTTCCGCCGCAGTACGGGACGGAACCGAAGCGGCGGTTCCCCGTGCTCTACCTTCACGACGGGCAGAACGTGTTCGACGCCGCGACGTCGTTCGCGGGCGAGTGGCGGGCCGACGAGGCGGCGACCGCCCTGATCGGGGCAAAGCGGATGGAGCCGATCATCATGGTCGCCGTCCCCAACCGGGGCGCCGAGCGAGGGGACGAGTACCTCTGGTCGCGGGTGGGAAACATGGGCGGCCGGGGCGACCTCTACGGGCGGTTCCTCGCGGAAGAGTTGAAGCCGTTCGTCGACCGGACCTACCGCACGAAGCGGGGACCGGGCGATACCGGCCTGATCGGCTCGTCGCTCGGCGGCCTCATCACCCTCCACCTGGGGCTGACGCGCCCCGACGTCTGGGGGAAGCTCGGGGTCGTGTCCCCGAGCGTCTGGTGGAACGGGCGTGAGATCCTGAGGGAGATCGTGCGGACCCCCGCGCGAATCTGGCTCGACGTCGGGACCGACGAGAGTCCCGACGCGGAGCGGGACGCCCGCGACCTGCGCGACGCGCTCCTCCAAAAAGGATGGCGGGAAGGACGGGACCTCGCGTTCGACGTCGATCCCGGCGCGAAGCACGACGAGGCGGCTTGGGCGGGACGGATCGACTCCATCCTGACCTTCCTTTTCCCGGAGAGACGATGAGAAAGACTCCCGCCACCCTCGATGAAGCCCGCGAGGAGCGTCTGCGGGCGGGGCGGCGTGTCGACCTTCGCGAGCGGGCGATGGCGTTCGTGGGCGTCGGGCTCGCCGTCGTGCTGGGGATCGTCGTGGCGAACGCGGTCTGCGGGCGGGTGGTGCCGTTGGGAAAGGCTGGCCTCGCGGCGGGCGACCCCGGACAGGCGGTTCTCGTACCTTGGGACCAAGCCGCCCCCGCGTTCCGTCAGAAGACGTCCGGCGGGCCGGACGTCGAGGCGCGGCAGACGGCGGTGTCGACCGGAAGCGGGCTCATCTTCGAGTTCCGGGTCGACGGGGCTCCGGCGGGCACCGTCGTGGGGGCCGGCCTGCGGGGAACGCGCGTCGAGCGCACGGCGGGCCGGCGCCTTACCGTCTGGCTACCCTCCGGCTCCCGCCCTGCGCAGGAAACCGTCGGGGTAGGCGGCTGGACGGTTCGGTACCGGGTTTCGCCGTAGCTACCGCACCGAATAGCTTCCGATGGGTCTCATCGAAGACTTCTCGATCTTCGTGACGCTGCCGCCCACCAGCACGTAGAGGAAGTTCGCGTCCTGGAGCATCGTTTGCTGTGAGTCGCCTTCCGTGCGGGCGAGCTCAGGCGTCGGCTTGGCGGCGTGAGGGACGACCGCCGCCCTCGGGCTCGAGGGCGCGGCGTGGGCCGTTCCCGGAACGACGAAGAGGGTCAGGCCGCCGAGGGCGAAGGCCGAGAGGAGGGCGAGCAGGAGCGAGCGTCCGCGCATGGAGAAGGCTACGCGGAAGGGGGGTGCGGGGTTGCCTGAAGGGCGCTTAGCCGTTTACGATGTCGCGCAGGCGGCGGCGGTGGGCGAGGGCGCGCAGCTTCTTGATCGCCTGCACCTCGATCTGGCGGACGCGCTCGCGGGAGAGCTTCATCTCTTTCGCGATCTCCTCCTGAAGGCGAACCTCCGATCCGTCGAAGCGGAAGCGCAGCCGCATCACCGACTGCTCACGCTCGTTCAGCTCGGAGATGATCCGCTGGAGCTCCTGCATCACCTCGGCATCCATCAGAAGGGCCTCGATGTCGCCGGTCGCCCCGCTGTCGCGGATCAGGCCGCCGAGAGTCACCCCGCCGCTGTCGCCCATCGGCTGTTCCAGGGAGAGCATGTCCTGGCTCGACTGGAGCAGGGTGTGCAGCTTCTTCGGGGAGATCTCCAGGGCGGCGGCAAGCTCCTCGTGGGTCGGGTCGACGCCGTTCTCGCGGAGGAGCCGCTGCTTCTCCTTCTCGATCTTGCGCAGAGACTGGGAGACGTGGGCGGGAAGCCGGATCGCCTTCGACTTGTTGTCGATGGCGCGCCCGATCGCTTGGCGGACCCAGTGCGTGGCGTAGGTGGAGAAGCGATAGCCCTTGTCGGGGTCGAACCGGTCGGCCGCCTGCATCAGGCCGATCGCGCCGTCCTGGATCAGGTCCTCCAGCGGCATCGCGCGGTTGCGGTAGGTTTTCGCGATGTTGATGACGAGGCGCATGTTGGCCTCGACGAGCCGCCGCTTGGCGTCGGCGTTCCCCGCCTTGACGGCGCGCGTCAAGATAGCCTCTTCCTCGGGCGTCAAGAGCGGCGCCTGGGTCAAGCGGCTGAGATAGCTGGGGATCGCGTCCTCGTTGGCCATCTGCGTAGGGGGTGCGCGGGGTAGGTGGCGCGGCGACGTTAAGGTTTCCCGCGACCGACCGCAGGATACCCGCCGTTGAGGCGTCGAGAATGGGCGACATCGCCTCTCAGGCTCTTTGACGCATTTGTCGCTTCAAAGGTTGCTGGAAAAAGAACGATTTCGCCATGTTCTAGTCGGCTTCGTTGGTTTCAGACGACGCTGAGACCGTCGCGCCCTCGGCCTACCGGATCTCGACTTTGGCCGCGACGATACGGCCGTAGGCGTCGCGCCGATACGCCACGCTCGCCTCGCGATCCGGGACCAGCCCGGTCGAACCGCACTTCGTCCCGTTGAGGGTGAATTCGGTCGCCGCGACGTACGAGACGTGGAACCGGCTTCCATCGATGAGAAGGTCGAACATCCCCTGGTCCGGGTAGAGCGTGGCGATCTTGCCCGTGAGCGTCCCCGAGGCGGCCAGCTTGGGCGGCGTCCCGACGGAGCCCCTTTTCTTCTCCGTCGTCTTCTTCGGAAGGACGACGGGAGCCCGGTCCGAGATCGTGACGGCCACGAGGTCGAGGGTGGCGAGGGTGCGTCCTCTAAGCCAGAGCCGCTGCCCCGAGCGGAGGTCGCTCAGGCTTGCGGGCTTGCCGTCGAGCGTGATCTCGGTCTTCGCCGTCGCGTGGTAGGCCATCTCCGAACCGTCGTCGAAGGCGATCGTCAGGTATCCGCGCTCGAACGACTTCGCGATGCCGTCGCGGACCTCCTTGCGGATGCCCTCCAGCCAGGTCCAGCTCTCCTTGTCCGCCAGCTCCTTGAGCAGGGCGGGCGACCGATCCGGATCGAGGCGGGCGACGACGGGGACTCCGACGTGGAAAGCCCGGAAGTCGGCCGCGACGGCGCGCTTGGCCCAGAAGCGGGTTTTCCGGGAGGCGGCGATCGGCACCGCGACGTCGCCGACGCGCAGGACGACGACCTCGCCGCCGGGGGCGACCTCTAATTTGCCTTCGACGATCCTTGTGGAGCCCCAGGCCCCCGACACGAGGAGAAGAAGGCTAAACTGGACGAGGAGGCGCATGAACGAAGAGGCTTTCGTCCGACGCAGGGAAGGGGAGTGGCAGCGGCTGGCGTGGCTCTGCGCCAAGGCAGAGGGTAGCCCGCGCGCCCTCACGACCGCCGAGCTCGACGAGATGGTGCGTCGATACCGCGCCGCCTCGTCCGACCTCGCCCACGCCCGCACCTTCGGCCACCATCCTCCGCTCATCGATTCCCTCAACGACCTCGTCGGCCAGGCGTACGGCGTGATCTACCGTCGCCCGCGCCGCGCGGTCCTGCGTCTCCTGGCGGCGGCGCTCGTCCGGGCGGCGAAGACGGTGCGGCGTCGCCGCGCCTACGTCCTGACCAGCCTTATTCTATTGCTTGGGAGCGCGTTCGTGTCGTTCTTCATCGCGAGGATGAATCCCGAATTCTCGAACGCCATCATCCCGCACGGCGACGCGAACCTCAAAGGCTGGCTCTCCGGGTCGTTCGACCCGCGTTCGAGCAGCCAGAGCGCGATGATGTGGGCCTTCTACGCCTCCCACAACCCGCAGGTCTCGATCGTCGCGGGCGCGATCGGGGCGGCCAGCTTCGGCATCCTCTCCGCCACGTTGATGGCGGCCACGGGAGCGCAGGTGGGCGTGCTGGCGGCGGAGATGTCGAAGGTCGGCAAGCTGCCGTTCCTGCTGGTGTCGATCACCCCGCACGGCGTGACGGAGATCAGCGGAGCGGCGATCGCCGCCGCCGGAGGACTCCTTCTGGGCTGGTCCCTGATCGATCCGGGCCGTCGCTCGCGGGCCGCCGCCCTGCGCGCGGCGGGACCGGACGCGGGGATCATGCTCCTCATCGGGGTCGCGCTGACGTTCATGGCGGCGCCGATCGAGGGCTTCTTCTCGTTCAACCCTTCCGTTCCGCACGTCGCCCGGATCGCCGTCGCCGTCACGACCCTCCTGGCCTGGCTCGCCTTCTGGAGCGGGTTCGGTCGCTCCGAAGACGAGCGGGCTGTGACTGAGTAAGGCCTACGCCGAAGGCGTGTAGCCGCGGGCTCGGCGCCCGCGTGAGAGCGTAACGAATACCCGAAAGCGGTTCCCCTTCCGGCCTGCCCTCTGCGACTCGGGAGAACCCTCCTGGAGAAAGGTTCTAGCCTTTCTTGGGAAAGGTGAGTGTAATATGGCTTCGTTATGGTCTCGAAAGCCAAGGTTTGTCTTCTCGGGCTCGGCGCCGCCACCCTCGCCACGGCGGCGATCGTCGCCAACCGGATCGACGTCACCCTCGCGGGCAAGCCGCTGAGGCTCGATGCGGTGACCGTCGGCGGACGGACCTACGTCGCCCTGGATCAGCTCAAGGCCGGGCTCAACGCGGCGGGCGGGGCGAACGCGATCAAGGCGACCGAAGGGGTCGTCGGCGACGTGCTGTTCGATGGCGTGTGGCGCCTGACCGTGCTGGGCGTGAAGCGGTCGGCGGACGGGGTTTCCTGGGAGGTCAAGGTTCGGGTAGGCAACGGGACGGCCAAGACGCGGAGCATGGATGGCGCCGTGAACAACTTCGCGCCCCACACCGCGTTCCACGTCGCCACCGAGGCGGGCGACACCCTGACCGCACCGGCCTGGGACGCGTCGCCTCTCCAGAGGGAACTCACCATGAAGGACCTGCTCCCCGGCTCGTCCGCGAGCGCCACGGTGCACTTCGTGGGTCCTGCGGACGACAAGCCGGTCAAGTTCATCCTGGAGATCAAGCCCACCCCGGGGCTGCCTTACGTCAAGGACCCGTCGTTCCGGGTCGATCTCACCAGAGGAAAAGACGGCTAGCCCTGCCACTTCCCGGAGATCACGACCGGGGTGCCGGTGTCGGCCCAGCGGTAGAAGAAGAGGGCGGGGTTCGGCCCCGAGACGGGAAGCCGGATACAGCCGTGCGAAGCGGGCGTGCCCTTGACGCGGCTCCAGCCGTGGACGAAGATGTTGCCCACGATCTGCACCGCGTAGGGCATCCGCGCGTCGTCGTAGATGCTCGACTTGTGGAGGCGGGCGCGGTAGGGCTGGACGCGGAAGATGCCGTTCGGCGTCTCCTTGGCGGCGATCCCGGTGCTGACCGGGGAGCGCATGACCGTGCGCGTGCCCTGGAGCGCGCGGATCGTCTGGTGGGACTTGTCGATGACGATCCGCTTCTGGCCCCGGCGGACGTACAGGACCTTGCCACCCTTGTAGAGCTTGCTGCGGTGGTGGGCCGCGTCCCACACGACGCTGACCCCGTAGCGGCCGAGCTCCTGGACGGGGACGAGCCGGGTGCCGTCGGCAAGCTTGGGCCCCTTGGCGTCGAGCGGCTTGGAACCGAGGGTGGGCTTGCCTTTGGCGACCCCGAACGGGATACCCAGACCGTTGGCGACCTCGCGCACGGGAATCAGGACCTTGCTCGGACTCGCGGCGAACGTGACGCCGTCGAGGGTGGCGGGACCGGAAAGGAACACGAGGTTTCCCGACGCCGAACCGCCCGGATCGGTTCCGTCGCGCCCCCTTGCCCTTCGCGTGGCCTTGTCCTCCGGGAGCCGATTTCCCGTCTCGATCGGACGTTGCCCCTCTAAGCTCCCGGAGCGCCCAACGCCTCAACCTCTGAGATCTCCATAGAGGCGAGCCCGAAGCGGAGACTTCGGCTGGCGCCGATGCGGGATCGCCAAAGGGCACGCCCGCTGTTAGATCGTTCGTCCTCATGCCCAACTCGACGCCCCTCTCCTCGCTTACGACCAACGGTGGATCGCACTCCATGCTCCGCCCGCGTAAAAACGGCTTGATCCCGTCGTTTTTCTCGAGGAGCGGGGAGGACGAACGCGTCCTTTCCCCTGTGTTCTCCCGGGGAAAGAGGCGGCGGTTAGGGAACTCGGAAGCCTTCTCGCCGCGAAACGCGTTCCCGAAGATCGCAGAAAAGGCGCAAGGGGTTTCAATCCTTCTGCCGCAGCCATCGCCACTCCTGCCGCGCCGCCCGGCCGAGGCCGCGCACGATCGCCAGGGGCGGCGGCCCCTCGATGAAGGCCCCCGCGATAGCCCAGAGGGTTCGGGGGGAGAAGCGGGGCTCGCGGGAGATGGCGTAGATCGGCTCCCAGTGATCGGGGTCGAGCTTGGCCTTGAAGGTGTCGAGACCCTCGAAGTCGTAGAAGCGGCGGCCGTGGGCGCGGGCCCAGCGGGCGAAAAGGTCGAGCCAAGGGGGATTCCCCTTTTCCGAGCCTGCCCGCTGCGAAAGGGGGACGATGCCCATCGTCACGAAGTCGGAGCCGGGCGCGACGGCGCGGACCGCCTCCGCCAGGTTCAGCTCGACCGTCCCGTTGGGCGCGTTGTGACCCCGGGGAAACTGCTCGGTCAGCCAGCCCCGTCGCGCGGGCACGGGAGACATCACGACGAAGCCGACCGGCTTCTCCTCCAGAACCGCGACGAACAGGCGTCGGTCGCCCAGGTGGGCGAGGGTGCGGGGCTCGACCATAAAGCTCATGGCGGGGAGGCCGCGCGTGGTGAGCCACTCGTCGAGAATGCCCCAGAGTCGGGGATCGTCGCCCCGTTCGGCGGGCCACTCCTCGATGCGAACGCCCTTGTTGCGGGCGCGGTTGCGCTGGTAGCGGATCGAGCGGCGGGCTTCGAGGAAGCGGTCGGGCGTCCAGACGGGCTGGGCGCCGAGCACGACGTTGGCGAAGCCGTCACAGGAGCCGAGCCGCGAGCGAAGGCGGGCCTCCGCCCCGAAGTAGCAGACGCCCTCCCGCGCCCGGTCGGCGTCGGCGTGCCACTCGTCGAGCGCCGCGTCGAGCCGCTCCTCGGCGCACACCGGCGCGCCGACCACGACGCGCACCCCCGCCCGTCGGACGTAGCCCACGACGGCGTCGCCTTGAGCCGAAAACCAGAGATCGATGCCGGGGTTCAGGATCTGCGAGCAGGTGGTGTTCCAGCCGTACCGGTGGACCAGCTCGCGGGCATCCATAGAAGCTTCTACGCGGTTCGCGGACGGGAGAGGTAAAACCCCGCCATGCTCCTCGTCCTCCAAGACCCGGCTCCTCTCCCTCTCGTGCCCCTGCCGGCGGTGGTGCGGCGCGAAACGGGCGCGCTCTCGCTGGCCCGTGGGCTGGCGATCTCCGGCGGCGGCGAGGAGGGCAAGACGCTGGGCGAAGCTCTGAAGGCGGACGGGATCAGGGTCGGAAAAGGCGGGGCGCGCGTGACCCTGAAGACGGCGCCCGGTCTGCCGCCGGAAGGTTACCGGCTCCGCGTCGGCCCGGACGGCGCGACCCTGGAGGCGACCACGGCGGCGGGCCTCTACTACGCGGGCCAGACGCTCCGGCAACTCGCCGCCATGAAGGAGATCCCGGCGGTAGCGATCGAGGACGCGCCCCGCTTCCGATGGCGGGGCATGATGCTCGACGTTTCGCGCCATTTCCGCACCGTGGCCGACGTCGAGCGGATCGTCGACCTGAACGCCCGCATGAAGCTCAACACGTTCCACTGGCACCTGACCGACGACGGCGGCTGGCGTATGGAGACGAAGGCGTACCCGGCCCTCACCGCACGGGGCGCGTGGCGGACCACGCCGCAGAAGGACTGGGGCGGCCCCATCCTCTTTCCCGCGTCTCGAACCGGCGGCGAGTACGGCGGCTTCTACACGCAGGACGAAATCAAGGCGGTCGTCGCCTACGCCGCGCGGCGGCACGTCACCGTCGTGCCGGAGATCGAGATGCCGGGCCACGCGATCGCCGCCCTTCAGAGCCTGCCCTGGCTCGGGTGCGACGACCCCAAAGGCCGCGCGCCGACCGCGGTCTGTCCCGGAAAGGAAACGACCTTCGCCTTTCTCCAGAAGGCTCTCGACGAGACGATGGCCCTCTTCCCCTCGAGGTTCATCCACGTCGGCGGCGACGAGGTGGACAAGACGATCTGGCAGGACTGCCCGCGCTGCCAGGAGCGGATGAAGACGGAGGGACTCAAGAACGTCGAGGAACTCCAGAGCTATCTGATCCGGCGGATGGACGCCTACCTCGCCTCGAAGGGGCGGCGGCTCGTCGGCTGGGACGAGATCCTGGAGGGCGGCCTCGCCCCCGGCGCGACCGTCATGAGCTGGCGCGGCGTCGGCGGCGGGATCGCGGCGGCGAAGGCGGGCCGGGACGTCGTGATGAGCCCGACCTCCCACCTCTACCTCGACTATTCCTACGATACGATCCCGACCGCGACCGTCTACGGCTACGACCCCATCCCCGCCGAGCTGAGCCCGGTGGAGGCGAAGCGCGTCCTCGGCGCGCAGGGCAACGTCTGGACGGAGTGGCTGCCCGAGGAGCGCGACGTCGAGCGCATGGCCTACCCCCGCGCGGCAGCCCTCGCGGAGGCGGTGTGGACCCCGCTCGACCGCAAGTCGTGGCCGGACTTCTCCGCCCGTCTCGAAGGCGTGCGCCCGACGTGGGACCGCCTGGGCGTGGCGTACCGGATCGACGCCCCGGCGGTGGGAAGGACGACGAGCCTGAGCGACGAGCCCGTGTTCTTCGACCTGCCCGCCGCCCCCGCCGGGTGGGAACTCCGGGTGGGCGATCCCGCGAAGCCCGTCGCCTTTCCCGACGGAAAGCCCCTCTCGAACGTCGGCCTGCCCCTCGGGGCCGACGTCCCCGTCTACTTCGTGCGCAGGTCGGACGGCGCGATCTCGCCCGAAACGCGGCTGCGGGTCGGCAAGGGCGATCGCCGTCCGAACGTGGACGGACTCATGCCCGGCCTGAACGTCCTTTCGGCGGTCGGGCGTTTCGACGTCGTGCCCGACATGACGAGCTGGGGGCCCGTCGGAACGGCGACCGCCATCGACCTTTCGAAGAAACCGGCGGACGAGCGGTTCGCGATGGGCTTCCGGGGATTCATCCGGTTCCCCAAGGATGGAGAGTACGCGTTCACCCTGCGCTCGGACGACGGCTCGCTCCTGCGGATCGGCGGTCTGATCGTGGTCGATCACGACGGAGCGCACGCCTCGACCGCCAAGACGGGAACGCTCTGGGCGAAAGCGGGGGTTTATCCCTTCGAGGTGGGCTACTTCGACGCGGGCGGCGCCAGCTCCCTCTCGCTCGCGATGAAAACCCCGGACGGCGCGGCGGGCCCGGTCCCCACGGACTGGCTGTGGCGGTCCCAATAGACTGCCCCAGTAGACTAGGGCCATGATCGCCATCGTTTTTCCAGGGCAGGGATCGCAGAAGCCGGGCATGGGCCGCGAGTTGGTCGAGGAGCACGCCGAGGCGGCGGGGGTGTTCGACCGCGTCTCCCAGGCGCTAGGTCAGGACGTGCGAGCTCTGTGCTGGGAATCCGACGAGGAGACCCTTCGTCGAACGGAGAACGCGCAGGTCGCCCTCTACACCGTGTCGCTCGCCGCTTGGGAGACCCTGAAGGCGGGCCTTCCCGTGGGCGCGGTCGAGGCGGCGGCGGGCCACAGCGTCGGTGAGTACGCGGCTCTGGCCGCGGCGGGCGTGGTCACCCTGGAGGACGGCGCGCGGCTCGTGGCGGCGCGCGGACGGCTGATGGCCGAGGTCTCGGGCGGCGCGATGGCGGCGGTGCTAGGGCTCGACCGGGAGTCTCTCGACGCGGCCTGCGCCGAAGCCGAGGGAACGGTCGTCGTAGCCAACGACAACTCGCCCGGCCAGCTTGTGATCTCAGGCGAAGCCGAGGCGGTGCGCAAGGCGGGCGAGCTCGCGAGCGCGAAGGGCGCGAAGCGGGTCATCCCGCTCAACGTCTCCGGCGCGTTCCACTCGCCCCTGATGATGGCCCCCGCGTTCGAGATGCGCAAGGAGCTTCAAGGGGTGTCGCTCGGGTTCGGCGCCCTCAAGGTCTACGCGAACGTGACGGCGGAGCCCGTGACGGAGGCTTCGGAGTGGAAGGGGCTTTTGGAGCTTCAGCTCCAGCGGCCGGTGCGTTGGACGGAGACGATCCAGAACCTGCGGCGCGACGGCGCGCACACCTTCATCGAGTGTGGCGCGGGCGAGGTCCTGACCGGGCTCCTGAAGCGCATCGACAAGGAGGCCAAGGGCCTGAACGTGGCCGACGAGGACTCGCTGGACCGGACGAAGCTGGCCCTGAGCGCGGGATGATTTTGCGAGCGACCGCACTCCATACTCTTTGTCCATGAGCTTTCAGGATCGCGTCGTCGTCGTCACCGGGGCCTCGCGCGGCATCGGACGGGCCATCGCGGAGGCGTTCGCCAAGGAAGGGGCGAGGGTCGCCTGCGTGGCGACGACCCTGCCCAACGCCCAGGCGACCGCCGACGCGGTCGGCGGCAGGGCCTACGCCTGCGACGTGAGCGACGCCACCCAGGTCGAGGCGACCTTCGACGCCATCGCGAGGGAGATGGGCGCGCCCCACGTCCTCGTGAACAACGCGGGCATCACCCGCGACGGCCTGCTCGTGCGGATGAAGGACGACGACTGGGACCGCGTGGTCGACGTGAACCTCAAGGGCGCGTTCCTCTGCACCCGCGCCGTCACGAAGGGCATGATGAAGGCCCGCGCGGGCCGGATCGTGAACGTGTCGAGCATCATCGGCGACACGGGCAACGCGGGCCAGGCGAACTACGCCGCCTCGAAGGCGGGCCTGCTCGGCCTCACGAAGTCCGTCGCCAAGGAGCTCGGCGCGCGGAACGTGACGTGCAACGCGGTCGCGCCCGGCTTTATCGCCACCGAGATGACCCACGGTCTGCCCGAGGAGTTCAAAGCCCACGTCGAGAAGACCGCCCCCGCCGGACGCCTCGGCACGGCGGAGGACGTGGCGGCGGCGGTCCTGTTCCTCGCCTCGGACGCGGCGGCCTACATCACCGGTCAGACGCTGACCGTGGACGGCGGCCTGACGCTGTAAGGCCTGGTCTTTCGGGACCGCCCATCCCCGAAGCGCGCCTTACACTAGGGCGATGGTTCTTAGTTCCAAATGGGCCCTGCGAAGCTTGGCGACCCACCTCCTGGCTCCGGGCTTTCTGCTCCTGCTCCTTGAGTCGGAACGTCCTGGAGAAGGGCTTCGACGCGCTTGGGGCGATTGGTCCTTTCCAGTTCTATGGGTCTACGCGTTGACCGTCGCGTTCCTGACGTACGTCGTCGCGTGGCGGTGGGTGCGCCCGACCGATTCGCGGGCGGCTGCGAACGACGGTCTGATCCTGGTCTTGGTGGCGTTCGACGCCGCCTGCGCGCTGCTGGCGTGGACCCTCGGTCGAGCGGGCTCCTGGGGAGTCTTCGCCGTCCCCGCGCTCCCGTTGATCGCGGGCGCCACGCTCCTCGCGCATCGTCGGCTCGCCTAGAGTCTTCTGGCGCAAGGGAGCACGGAGAACGCTCCATGCTCCCTTGCGGGTTCGACCTAGCCGAGGCGCGGCGTGAAGTCGGTGTCCGGCTTAACCGCGCGGCAGTAGGCGGCCATGAGCTTGGCGCAGTTCTCCACGTCGATCAGCTCTAGCACCTCGCACGGCGTGTGCATGTAGCGAAGGGGGACGCCGACGATACCGACCGCCATGCCGCCCTGGTTGAGCTGCATCGCGTTGCCGTCGGTGCCGGTGCCGCCGGGGGTCACGTCGACCTGGTAGGGGATGCCCGCCTCCTCGCAGGCCTTGCGAACCATCTTGACGACGATCGGGTTGGCGTTCGCGCCGCGCATCACCGACGGCCCCTTGCCGAGGTCGAGGGTTCCGTACTGGGTCTTGCTCAGGCCGGGCGTGTCGATCGCGTGGTTGACGTCCACCGCGAGGCCGGTCTGGGCTCCGAGCGAGTAGGCGGAGGTGCGGGCGCCGCGCAGGCCGATCTCCTCTTGGACGGTCGCGACCGCGAACACGCCGACGTTCGGGTCGAGCCCGCCCTCCTCCGCGAGAAGGCGCAGGGCCTCGACGACGATAAAGGAGCCCATCTTGTTGTCGAAGCCCCGGGCGGCGACGCGGCCGTTCTGGAGGTCCTGCCACTCCCACTGGTAGGTGATGCAGTCGCCGAGGGCGAGCACGGCCTCCGCGTCGGCCTTCGACTTCGCGCCGATGTCGATCCACTGGTCCTTGATCTCCGGCTTCTTCTTGCGCTCGTCCTCCGTGAGGAGGTGGATCGCCTTGCGGCCGATCACGCCCACCACAGGACCGCTGTCGCCGTGGATCCAGACGCGCTGACCCACGGGCACGACGCTGTCGTGCCCGCCGATCCCCGCGAAGTAGACGAGCCCCTGCTCGTCGATGTGGACGACGATAAAGCCGATCTCGTCCATGTGGCCCGCGAGCATGACCTTCATCGGCGCGTCGGGATTCAGGGCGGCGTAGGCGTTGCCGTGGGTGTCGGTCCAGACCTTGTGGGCGAAGTCTTTGGCGTAGTTCCGGTAGATCTCGGCCGCGCGCTCCTCGTATCCCGAAGGGGAGGGAACGTTGACGATGGCCTTGAAGAACTCGAGCGACTCGGAGCGCATAGAGGGGAGTTTGGCACGTCGGAGGCGTCAGGCCTTGCGGCAGACGTACATCGCCTCGACCTCGTCGAGACTGAGGGGGCGCTGTGCCCAATGCCCGGCGGTGCCACCCCAGACGGCGTCGACGCGGAAGCCCGCCGTCTTCAGCAAGCGGACGACCTCCGGGGGGATGAAGAGGCGCTCGTGGATCTGGACGACGCGGGGGCCCTCGGGAAGTTCCCACTCGTCCTCGTAGCTGGAGGACATCGTCGCCGGGTCGAAGCGGCCCTCATGAATAATTTGGTCGTTCATCTGGCGGATCGTCGCGTAGCCGTTCAGGGTGGTCAGCAGGAACGGCGCGCCGGGCTTGAGGGCCTGCGCGGCGCGGCGGAAGATCGCGAGGTCGTGGGCCTCGGCATCGTCGCCTCGCCCGATCAGGCCAGGGCCGCCTTCGCAGAGACAGATCGCGGCGTCGAAGCGCTCGTCGGTCTCGAACCGGGCGGCGTCGGCCTGGACGAACCGAACGTCGAGGCCGTCCACGGCGGCCTTGGTGCGGGCGACGTTGAGCATTCCCTCGCTCACGTCGATGCCGGTGGCCCGGTAGCCCCGGCGCGCGAGTTCCAAGGCGTGGCGCCCGGTGCCGCAGCCGACGTCGAGGACGTGGGCGCCCTTCGGAAGCGGGAAGAGGCCGAGCAGGAAGTCGACCTCCGCCTTGGTGTGCTGAGTGAAGGGGTTCTGGTCGTAGTGGGGGGCGTGCGCGTCGAAGAACGCCTGCCAAGGCGAGGGCATAAGACTATTGTGGACCGTCGGACCGGCTCAAAGGAGATACCCGCGCGGGGAGTCGAACCCCGATGGGACCCTTATAAGGGATCTCCTCTGACCGTTGAGGTACGCGGGCACGTGCGGCCCGCTCGGTGAGGAGAGGGCGCGTCAGGCGTGGCGTATCTGCGCGGCGCGGATCGACATCGGGAGGATTGTACACCGAAAGCTTAGAAGGGGCGATCGTCGAAGTTGGGAGGATGACCACTAGTTCTAAGGCATAAAAAAGATCTGGCGCCTAGCGTCGCCTTGTGAGAAGCCCCGCGACTCCGATGGCGATCATAGCCAGGGCGATCAAACCGAAAAAGGTTCCGGAAGCATAGTGCATCGCCTCCGAGGCCGGGGCGGCGCTGAATCCACTTTTTGAGGTTCCTGCCGTCCGAGCATCGATGCCCCGTCCGGAAAACTCTTGATAGGCCATGGCGAGGAAGACGATCCCCGAAAGGGCCATGAAGCCTGCCTCGTACCGCGAAAAGCGACGCGGCAGATCGAACCACGCTTCGCGCTTTTTGGCGCGGAGTCGAGACTTGGCCCTGTCGGATCGTTTGCTCACCGGACTCTGTCCAGTCTACGAGACGGTGAAGGAGGCCCCAGGGACCGCTTCTCGCGGCCTTTCGCCCAAGGCATCCATCACCCGATCGAGCACGGCGGCGATCATCGGGACGGGCACCGCGTTGCCCGCCTGCTTGCGGGTCGCGGCGTAGTTGCCCACGATCCGGTACGCGTCGGGGAAGCCCTGGAGGCGGAGCATCTCGCGCTCGGTGAGACGCCGCTCGCCATCCACGAGGAGATAGTTGTAGGAAGCGCCCGCCCGAAGGGCGCAGGAGTAGGGGTACTGGCTCACGTTCCCGCTCTTGTTCTCGTGCCAGATGGTCGGCTCGTCGCCCTTCTGTCGCTTCGTGGCGCGCGAGGCGCGGATACGCTCGGAGGCGCGATAGGCGTCGGGAACGTCCGATTCGAGAATCTCCCGCAAGGGCGTCATCGGAACGCCACCCTGAGGCCAGTCGAAAGCGACCTTGTCCCGAAAGCCGACGATCAGGATGCGCTCGCGCCTTTGGGGAAGGCCGAAGTCGAGGGCGTTCAGAATCTCCCAGTCGACCGAATACCCCAATTCCTCCGTCAGCGTCCGCATGATGTGCTTGAGGGTCTTGCCGCCGTCGTGACCCCGAAGCTGCTTGACGTTCTCCAGCACGAAGGCGCGGGGCCTCTTCGCCTCTAGGATGCGACGGATCTCGAAAAACAGGGTGCCCCGATCGTCGGTGAAGCCGCCGCGCAAGCCCGCGATGCTGAAGGGCTGGCAGGGAAAACCCGCGAGGAGCAGATCGTGGTCGGGCACGTCGTCGGCGTGAACGGCACGGACGTCGCCTAGGGGACGGTGGCCGAAGTTGGCTTCGTAGGCGCGCTGGGCGTCCGCGTCGATATCGGAAGCGAGGACGCACTCGGCGGAAACGCCGCGCTTCTTGGCGACCTGCTGGGCCGCAAGGTGAAAGCCGCCGATGCCGCAGAACAGATCGATGAACCTCACGCCTTTAAAAGGGACGGGCGCAACCCTCGATTCGATTCCGAAGGGGGTTTCCCACTCCGGTGGGAAACCCCCTGGGGGATCTTTAGGCGGCGCCGACGCCGAAGTACACGAACTGCTTGATCGTGCTTCCCTTGGCCGACTCGGCGAGGTACTGGGCGACGGACTTGCTAGGGTCGAGGTAGAAGGGCTGCTCGAGCAGAACGACCCGCTTGATGTATTCCTTGTTCACGCGGCCCTGAGCGATGTTGCGGGCGATCTTCTCGTCCTTGCCCTCGTTGATCGCGCGCTGGGTCTCGGTCTCGATCTCGGCGGCGATCTTCTCCTGCGGCAGCTCCTCCTTGGTGAGGACCTCCGGCGGGAAGGCGACGGCCTGGATGGCGACCTTGCGGACGTCCTCTCCGCCCGGACCCTCGACGACCACGGCGGCGCCCTTGGTGCGGTCGTGGTGGACGTAGGTCAGGATGGCGCCGCCCTCAGGGGCGGTCAGGCGGACGTGCTTCGCCACCTTGATGTTCTCGCGGATGGTCGCGACGGCGGCGTCGGTCTTCTCTTTGAGACCGGCCTCGTCGATCGCGCCGTCCCGGACCAGCTCGGCGAGCTGCTGGGCGAGGGCGATAAAGTCCTCGTTGCGCGCGACGAAGTCGGTCTCCGACTCGACGACGACGCCGCCCACGGTCTTGCCGTCCTCGCTCGCGGCGAAGGCGACGACGCCGGCGGAGGTATCGCGGCCCGCGCGCTTGGCGGCGGCGGCCTTACCCTTCTCGCGCAGGATGCTCTTGGCCTTGTCGTAGTCGCCCTCGGCCTCGTCGAGGGCGCCCTTGCACTCCATCATGGGCGCGTCGGTCTCCTCTCGGAGCTTCTTGACGTCGGCGGCGGTGTAGTTAGGCATCGGTTTGTCTTTCCAGTCTCTAAATCTTGGGGGCGGAATCAGGATCGCCGCTCTCAGCCCTCGGGCGAGCGGCGTCGGGTTAGGGGATGAGGGCGGCCCGGCGAGCCGCCCTCGGAGCGGGCGCCTACGCCTCGGCGGCGACTTCGACGGTCGCCTTGACGGGCGGCTCGATGTCGGCGCCGAACGCCTTGAGCAGCTCGGCGTCGATCGGAGTCGAGTAGTCCAGATCCGACTCTTCGGTCGAGGCCTCCTCGTCGCCGGTCAGCTCGCCGGTGACGTTGTCGGGCAGCGGGCGGGCCTCAAGGATCGCCTCCATGACCTTGGAGGTGACGAGACGGATCGCGCGGATCGCGTCGTCGTTGCCCGGGATCACCACGTCGGCGAGGTCGGGGTCCACGTTCGTGTCGCAGATGGCGACGATCGGGATGCCCAGTTTCTTGGCTTCCTTCACCGCGATCGCCTCCTTGTTCAGGTCGACGATGAACATGATCGTCGGGGCCTGGGTCATGTTGCGGATGCCACCGAGGAAGCGGTTCAGCTCGTCACGCTCCTCACGGCGCTTGAGGGCCTCCTTCTTGGGCAGGCGGTCGAGAAATCCCTCGGCGTCCATCCGGTCGAGTTCTTTCAGGCGCGCGACCCGGCCCTGGATGGTTTTCCAGTTGGTGAGGGTGCCGCCCAGCCAGCGCTCGGCGATGTAGTACTGCCCCGACTTCTCGGCGGCTTCCTTCACGGCGGCCTGGGCCTGCTTCTTGGTGCCCACGAACAGCACGGTGCCGCCGTCCTCGACGACCCGGTGAACGTAGTTCAGCGCGTCCTCGAACAGCTTGATCGTCTGGTGCAGGTCGATGATGTAGATCCCGTTGCGAGCGCCGTAGATGTAGCGCTTCATCTTGGGGTTCCAGCGCCGGGTCTGGTGTCCGAAATGGACGCCGGACTCCAGCAGTTCCTTCATAGAGAGTTCAGGCATGGGTTTCCAGGTTGTTCCTCCGGGTCCGGTTGGTTTGTCGCGCGATGAGACCCCCAGGCGTGAGCATGGGGGACCTGGTCCGTGCGACCGGGCCCGTGTGTTCTGTTGAACTCGGAGAGTCTACCTTTTTGCGGCCATCGAAGACAGATCGAGGGCGCGCCGGGGAAGCGGCGCGCCCTCGATCCTAACGGCGTCGGCGGCGAAGCAGCGCGGCCGCTCCCAGACCCAGGGCCGCCAAGGAGGCGGGCTCGGGGACGGGGCTGACCGTAAGGTCGTCGTAGAACGCGCCCTGGGGAAGCACGACGCTCGCGAACGGTTTCGCGCCGTACGTGAAGCGGCCGCCTCGGCTCAGGTCGATGCCCACCGTGTCGACCAGCCCGCCTACGGCGTCGTAGAACCGGACCGTGGCGTTGGCGTCGCCGAAGCCCTGGTCGACGACGCTGATCCCGAACGACGATCCCAAAGGGAAAACCTTCGGGTTGAGGTCTACGACCAAACTCCCCAGCCCGCTGCCGTCGAGCGCGTTGACGCCGGAGACGGGGGGGAGGCCCCAATCCGCGTAGGAGATGGCGGTGACGCGCTCGTAGGGGCCGACGTAGTTGCCGTCGGCGTCGAGCGGTCGGTAATGCGAGAGGGATATCCCGCCGTACCGGTTGTCGAGCGTACTGGCGGTCGCGGCGTTCGAGCCGTCGTACAGCAGGGCCTCCGCGTCGTCGAAGCCGAACGTGGTGGCCGAAGCGAGGACGGGGGAAAGGGAAGCGAGCACGAGGAGCGTCCGCATTCTAGTAGCCACCCTGCGCGGCGCGCACGAGCTTGAAGAAGACGTCGACGTTCTGCTGCGAGCCGACGAAGCTCTGCCACGCCGTGTTGCCGCTGGAGTAGACGTAGCACGGGACGTCGGTGCCGGTGTGGGCCGCCTGGGTGTTCGTCGCCGCGATCTGGCCGAGGATCTTGTAGCCCGCGCCCATGTCGCGCAGGCGGATATCCGTCGGGTAGCCCTTCGGTCCGAGTTCGCTCGCGAAGTTGTCCGAGAAAGGCAGGGCCTTGGAGAGGAAGGTCTCGTAACGGTCGGCGTTCGCGCCGAAGCCGACGAGGATCCGCCCGTCGTAGTCGGACCGCGCGGGGAAGCCGTCGACCGCGTCGTTGCCGGGGACGACGAACGCGCCGCCCACGAGGTTCTGGCGCTGGGCGTCGGAGCTGTAGGAAGTCTGGGCCGCCGAAAGGCTCGTCAGCGCCCCCGTGATCGAGAAGCCGGAACACTCGTGGTCGGCGGTGACGATCACCAGCGTGTCGGGGTGGGTGTCGGCGTAGGCGCGACCCCGGGCGATGGCGTTGTCGAACTCCAGGGTCTCCCAGATCGCGCGGTCGGCGTCCATGAGATGCGACTGCTTATCGATGCTGGCGCCTTCCACCATGAGAACGAAGCCGTTGCGGTTGCGGCTCAGGACGGTGAGCGCGGCGTCCGTCATCTCGTCCAGCATCGGCTGGTTCGGCGCGTGGAAGTCCGTCGTGACGTTCGCGTTGGCCGCCGGTACGCCGCCCCGGGCGGCGCGGCGGTAGGCGACCTTGTCGTAGGCGACGTTCATGTTGCCGTACGAGAAGAGGCCCAGAAGCTTGTTCGAGCTCGCGGCCTTGGCGGCGAGCGTCGAGGCGTCGGCGGCGTAGCCCCAGCCGTTGCCGGTGAAGAGGCCGAGCAGGTCGGTGTTCGTCGGGATGCCGGTCGCGGGGACGCCCCAGCCGCTCGCCAGGTCGGCGGGCAGAGAGGCGTAGTTGGTGGCGTCGGTGCGTGCGGAGCCGAACTCGGCGGGCGGCAGGAACCAGCGGCGGCCGCCGCCGAGCAGGACCGACAGGCCGGTGCGGTTCTGCTCCAGGAAGTACTGGTTGCAGATGCCTGTGCCCGCGTTGCGGTCGGCGGTGTGGACCATGTTCGCGGCGGGGGTCGCGTCCTCGATGTCGGCGGTGCTCACGATCCCCAGCGAGGTGCCGAAAGTCCGGTGCATGTACGACGCGAGGTACTCGACGCGGGGGTTGTCGAACGCGTTCGACGTGTTGTCCGGGAATACGCCTTCCTGGTTGTTGTTGGAGTGGCTGCCGGTGACGTAGCCCGCCATACCGGGCGAGGAGTCGGTGATGAAGGCGTTGAGGGAATGGGTGCTCACCATGCCGGTGCCGGGCAGGAGGTCCATCGCTAGCGCGCCGTTGGGATTGCCGTTCGTCAGGCCGTAGCGGACGAGGCGGGCGGCGGTACGGTGGGCGGCGCCCATACCGTCGCCGAGAAAGATGATGACGTTCTTGATCCGGCGGTTCGTGCCTGCGAGGTTCAGGACGCTGAAGGTCGACGACTTGGTCTGGGTGCCGGTCGCGTCGGTCACGGTGGCGCGGATCGTGTGGACGCCGGCGCTGGCGTACGAGCGGGCGCGCAGGGTGTAGGAGCGGGCGGTCGCGCTGTCCGCGACCGTGGCCACGGTCGCCGGATCGCCGTCGATCGCGAACTTGGCCTCGACGAAGCCGGAAAGGCCGGTGAACTCGACCCGCAGGTCGAACTTCTGACCGACCGCGAAGCGGTCGGCGTTGTAAGGCAT
Source organism: uncultured Fimbriimonas sp. (assembly GCA_964516175.1). Classification (GTDB taxonomy): domain Bacteria; phylum Armatimonadota; class Fimbriimonadia; order Fimbriimonadales; family Fimbriimonadaceae; genus Fimbriimonas. The sequence goes on from CAZEWR010000002.1 coordinate 207,699, forward strand.
GATGCCGATGGCGGGCGCGGCGAACGAGGCCGCCGAGGCGAGGGAAAGCAGAAGCGAAGCGTGGGCTCTCATGAAGTTAGGCTTTGTCTTTGGATTTCTTTGGCAAGGAGGCGCCCTCGCCGCGTGTCGGAGCGGGCGCCGGGCGGTCGAGAACGAGGCGAAGGTGGGTCATCGTGCCGTCGGCCAAGGCCTGTGGGCCAAGCTGGAGGGTGCCGCTCACCTCGACCGCCCGGTGCGGCGGCTTGAAGACGGCGTTCGGGGAGCTGCGAACCACCACGAACACGCTCTCCGGCGGAAGGTCGGCGGTTCCGCCGCCGGACTCGTCGCCCTCGATCGGGCGGGGGCAGAGCCAGAAGCCGCCCTTGGGCGGCAGCTCCATCTCTGCCACGAACCCCTTGAGGCGGACGTGCTTGCCCGCCGCGTCGAGCAGCTTTCGCGTGGGAGCGAGCCGCCCGTCGCGGTCTTCCAGCAGACCGGGGAACGTGAGCAAAGGCGGCGGACCCAGCAGGATCGCCAGGAGCGGGAGCGGCATTCTCCGGACCTTATCTCGTGCGAGGGCTCCTTAACCGAAAACTAACGTGAAGCTTGCGTTAAGGTTCAACCGCGTTAAATCTTGGTGAAGGTTTTGTTAAGAGAATGTAAGGGCGCGAAAACCGGCGACACACTTCTAGCGAAATCTCTCTCGCGGAGACACTCATGAAGAAAGCCTTTACCCTTATCGAGCTCCTCGTCGTGATCGCGATCATCGCGATCCTCGCGGCGATCCTGTTCCCGGTCTTCGCCCAGGCGAAGTTCGCCGCCAAGCGGAGCGTCAGCCTGAGCAACCTCAAGCAGATCGGCACCGCGACGATGATCTACGTGCAGGATTCGGACGACGTGCTCTACCCGCACCGCACGAACTGCAACGCGAACGCGGCCGGCGCCGCTACCGCCGTCTGCCAGGAATACCTGAACGCCGACGGCACCGTGCGCTCCGACGCTCCGGACCAGGCGGGCGGTACGGGCTCCGCTTCGAACTGGCGCTACTACTGGGTCTACATGCTCCAGCCGTACACCAAGAACTACAGCATGTTCCAGGACCCTACGAAGGCGGGCACCGCGTTCTACCCGGGCTCCAAGTCCAAGCTGATGTTCGACGGCACGAACGGCTCGGCGGCGGGCGCTAACTACGGTGGCCAGAACTCCTACGCCCACAACGACTTCTACCTGAGCGCGGCGGCCAACACGAACGGCGGCGCCGCTCCCACGCCCCCCAGCACCACCGCGATCCCCCGCATCGCGGGCACCATCCTCACCATCGAGGGCAGCTACTACGGCGCTGGCCCCGACGTGCAGAACAACTCCGGCGTGACCGACAAGAGCAAGCTCAACGGCACCGAGCTGGCCTACATCCAGGCGCAGAACTCGAACTACCCCAGCTACTGGAAGAACATCGGCGACGCCGACTGGACCCAGAAGGGAGCCGCGAACCTTACCGACGCGGCGGCGGTCACCGCGATCAAGAAGCGCGACAAGCTGAACGTCGAGTGGGCCGACGGCCACGCGAAGACGCTCGCTTGGCAGGCGGCCGTGGGCAACATCTGCTACTGGTCGACCGACGTCGACGGCGCGCACCCGAACTGCGGCGGCTAGTTTCGTTCCTCAAACCCCTCTCCGGTGGGGCTTGGAAAAGAGAAGAGGAGACCGTCTTCCGACGGTCTCCTCTTCTTGTCTCGTATCTTCCAGCAGAGAGACATCGACTGCCCTTCTTCAAGGATAGCTGAGGTCTTCGACATCCGAACGTCGAGAGGGGCCGACTTCCTCAAGGAAGTCGGCCCCTCATCGTGGGTATCGGTTCGAGCCCTTTACGGGTTGACCAGGACCTCGACCTTCGACACGGACGGCGGCTTGAGGCCGTACTTGTCACGGATCGTAAGGGTCACGATCGTCTTCTTGCCCGGCTCGCTCGCGCGGCGGAACTGGTGGGTGACGGCTTGTCCGATCGCGTCCTCCTGGATGCCGTCGGAGTCGTCGAAGTCCCAGACGTACTCGAGCACGCTCGCGCCGCCCTGGCCGCTGCCTTGGAAAGTGACCTTGTCGCCGAGGGCCTGGTTGTAGGTGCGGCGTCCGAGAATCTCGCCCCGGACCGGCGTGGAGTCGTTCACGACCCGCATGTCGCCCACGTAGAAGGTGGTCGTGGTGTCGCCGGAGAAGGCGACCTCCTTGACGATCTTATTCGTGCGATCGAAGCCGCTGATCGCCTGAAGCGGGATCGCGACGGTCTTCCAACCGCGGTCGCCCCCCGCGCTCGTGGAGATCGGAAGGTAGGCCTCGCTCTTCTTGCCGTCGGTGGTCGTGACGATCACGCGCACGGTCGTGAGGGACGCCGGGGCGGCGGAGGCTCCGCCCTGTCCACCCATGCCTCCCGGAAAGCCACCTCGGCCGCCTTGTCCTCCGGAGAAGCCGCCGCCTTGGCCGCCGGGGAATCCACCCCGCCCGCCTTGGCCGCCGGGAAATCCGCCGCCCGTCGGACCACCCGCGCCGCCACGACCGCCGCCTCCCGGAAATCCGCCCGGTCCGCCCGCCGAACCGCCTCGTCCACCGGGGCCGCCCGCCGCGCCGCCGCGTCCGCCCGGACCGCCCGCAGGGCCCCCTGAACCGCTCGCTCCGCTCGGGCCGCCCTCGCCCCCTCTTCCGCCAGGGCCACCGCCCATCACGCTCGTATCGGCGGTCTTAACGACCAGCTTGAGCAGGTTGTTCTTATCTGGGAACCGGTCGGCGAGATCGACGGGGGCGCCAAAGTTCAACTGGGCGCCCTGGAAGTAGTTGCGGGTCGAGACGCGAATGGAATGCGTCCCTTCGTACGAGGTCTCGTCCGTCTCGGACCCCGTGCCGCTACCCCAGCCGGAGATCTTGATCTTCTGGTCCGAGGCGTCGCGCACAGGGGTGTAGAGGACCTCGGGCGTCTTCTGAGGGGCGCCCGCCAGGGCGATCAAAGCGGTGATTATCAGGCTCATCGTCTGCTCCTTTGCCTTCTACGCGCCACCGACGGCGATCCGTTCGATAGCGCGTGCGCGGCCACTGTCCTTTTCGACGCGCAGGACCACCCCGGAGATTACACCCTTTTCTCCGGAGACTTCGAAACGCTCCGAAAGGCCGGTCCGAAAGCGCCGCAGGATCAGCTCGCGATCCATGCCGAGCACGCTGTTCGCCGGGCCGCACATCCCCACGTCGGTGATGTGGGCGGTACCGCCGGGCAGGACGCGCTCATCGGCGGTGGCCACGTGGGTGTGGGTCCCCAGGACGGCCGTCGCCCGACCGTCGGCGTGGTAACCCATCGCCACCTTCTCGCTCGTGGCCTCGGCGTGGAAATCGAGCAGCAGGTGCGGGCTCGGCGCCTCGTTGGCGAGGCGGTCGAAGGCGGCGAAGGGGTCGTCGTACATCGGCTCCATCCCGACGCGGCCGCACAGGTTGGCGACGGTCAGTCGGATGCCCTCCTTCTCCAGAACGAGGCTCCCTCGGCCCGGCGTCGAAGTGGGAAGGTTCAGAGGGCGGACGATAGGATGGCCGTCCAGGTAGGGAAGGATGTCGCGCTTATGGAAGGCGTGGTTGCCCAGGGTGAGGGCGTCCGCGCCCTGGGCCAGGAGAAAGTCCGCCAGCTTGGGCGTGATCCCCACGCCCCCCGCCGCGTTCTCGCCGTTCACCACCGTGAAGAGGGGTTGGTGGCGGTCTTGGAGCCGGGGGAGCGAGTCGCGGACCGCGTTGCGGCCCGGCTCGCCGACCACGTCGCCGAGGAAAAGGATCGTGTAGGTCATAGGAGAAAGGGACAGGGAAGAGGAAAAAGAAGAAGCTCGAATCAAAAGAGGCTTTCCCCCTTCTTTCCCGTTCCCCTTTCCCTGTACCCTTTTCCCGTGTTCACCGGTATCGTCGAGTCTCTGGGCGAGGTGGCGTTCCTCGCCGACGGCAAGCTGGAGGTGCGGGCGGAACCGCATTTCGCTCCCGATGGGTTCGCCGAAGGCGAGAGCGTGGCGGTCAACGGCTGTTGCTTGACCGTGCTTCCCGGCGAAGGCCTGCGCTTCGACCTCTCGCCCGAAACCCTGGACCGAACCTCGCTGGGCACGCTCTCCCCTGGGGCGCGCGTAAACCTGGAGCGGGCCACCGTCGCGGGAGGACGCCTCGGCGGCCACATCGTCCAGGGCCACGTCGACGCGACGGGCCTCTTCGAGGGCTCTGCCGCCGAAGGCAATTCCGTCGTGATGCGCTTCCGCGCCCCCGAAGGCTACGGCCGCTACCTGATCGACAAGGGCTCGGTGGCGATCGAAGGCGTGTCGCTTACCGTCGTGCGCCCGGAGGGGGACGCCTTCGAGGTGTGGGTCATCCCCCACACGCTGGAGCGGACGAACCTCGGCGCGCTGAAGCCGGGCGACCGGGTCAACCTGGAGTTCGACGTGCTTGCGAAGTACGTCGAGCGGCTTCTGGAAGCCCGGCTTTCCAACTCCTCCTAAGAAAGGGCGATCAAGGCGAAGATCGGACCTAACGAGCTCACCGGAACGGGCCGAAGATTACCGACGAGCCCATGTTCCCGATCGTAAGCCGCATCAAAGCCTGGTGGGAATCCGCCGACCGAAACCAGCGCGTCGTCACGCTGGGAGGCGTCGGCGCCCTCCTGCTCCTGCTCGTCGGGACCACCTTCCTCGCCACCCGGCCTCACTACGAGACCGCCATCGAGGGGCTGAGCGATCTGGAACTGGCCAAAGACCGCGACGCCCTGGTCGCGGCGGGCATCAACGCCCAGGCGGGCGACAACGGCTCGCTCTTGGTGCCCGTGGGCCAAACGAAGGAAGCGACGATGAAGCTCGCGACCGCCGGGCTCTTGCCGAAAGGGAAGGGGAAGGTGAACCTTGTCGACCTGAGCAGCCTAGGCCCCTTCAAGTCGCCGGAGGAGCAGGCTCAGGCCATCAAGCTTATTCAGGAAAGCCAGATCGCGGGCGCTTTGGAAACGATGGACGGGGTCGCGGCGGCCAACGTTCTGATCACCCAGCCGCAGTCGAGCGTGTTCGCCCAGGATAAGCGCCACCCGACCGCGAGCGTCACCATCACCGAGCGAGGGCAGGGCGAGTTGACGGCGGCGAACGGTCGGATCATCGCCAACCTTGTTTGCAGCGCGGTCGATGGCATGACCCTCGAGGACGTGTTCGTGTCCAACAGCTCGCTCGGCGTCCTCTGGGACGGTCACGCTGGCGAGTCGACCGGCTCCAAAGCCGAACTCGACGCCAAGGTGGCGCGGGATTGGGAGGCGAAGGTCCAAGCCGCCCTTTCCGCCTACGGAATGGAGAACGTCAAGGTCGCCGTGCGCGCCGACGTGGACACCGACAAGCGCCATAGCGTCACCCGCGGCGAGACGCCTACCGGACCGGTCAGGGTCGAAAGCAAGACTGAGAACGTGCAGGGCGGCGCGACCCAGCGGCCGGGTGGCGTCCCGGGCTCGACCACGAATATGCCCAACCCATCGGCTCCGGCCGCGCCCGCCAACGGCACGGCCGGCGGTTCGGGAGCCTACGACGGCAAGGATAAGAGCGTCACGTATGGCGTCAACGTCAACGAGCTGGACGTCGTCAGCGGCGTCGGCAGTCTCAAGGGACTCGCGATCAGCGTGACCGCGAATTCGGACAAGATCTCTGATATCGCGCCCGTCCAGAAGATCGTGGACGGCCTGATGGGCGGCCTCGTCCAGCGCGACGCCACCGGAGCCGCCATGCCGAACCAAGCCTTCAGCGCGGTCGTAGCCAGCGTGAAGTTCGACACCTCCGCCGATCTGGCGGCGAAAGCGGCGGTCGACGCGGCGGCGGGCCGCCAGCGGACGCAGCAGGTTCTTTCGCTTCTCCCGATCGGGGCGATCCTCCTCGTGGCCTTGCTGATCGCGAAACAGGTGGGCAAGATCGCGAAGGCCGCCCTTCCCTCTCCCGCCCCGGTCGAGGCCGCGCTCCCGGGCTCCAGCGCCGACGCGCTTCCCGGAGCCGGCCTGGCGTTCTCGGAGGAGGGTCCCGACGCTCTCCCCATGCACGCCGGCGTCGCGGGCGAGGCGGAGTCGCCCTTCGTCCTCGAGCGCATCAAAGACCGCGTGGACCCCTCGCTCGAGGGCCTAAAACAGATGGCGGCGGAACGTCCGGACATGGTCGCCACTCTGATCAAGAGCATGATGCTGGGTGAGCGCGCGTGAGAAAAGGCAAAGAGGAGGGAGTCCCGAACAAGCAGAAGGCGGCGATCCTCCTCATGGCCCTCGGCCCGGACCTTGCCGGTAACGTGGTGAGACACCTCGCGGACGAGCACACCGAGCAGCTCACCCTTGAACTGGCCCGCCTCGACAAGGTGACGCCCGATCAGCGCAGCCTCGTGATCGAGGAGTTCTACGAGTCGGCCAAGGCGCAGGAGTTTATCGCCGAGGGCGGCGTCAACCACGCCCGCCAGGTGCTGGAGGCGGCGTTCGGCCCCGAGCGGGCGGAGGAGATCATCAAGCGCATCGTGGCCGCGATGCAGGTCGTGCCGTTCGAGTTCCTGAAGAACGCCGATGCGAGCCAGGTGCTCTCGTTTATCCAGGACGAGCATCCCCAGACGATCGCCCTGATCCTCGCGTACCTGCCCGTGACGGCGGCGGCGGCGATCCTCACGAAACTGACCCCCGAGCAGCGCACCGAGGTGGCCGCGCGCATCGCGATGATGGAGCAGACGCCGCCCGAGGTGATCAAGCGCGTCGAGGCGGTCTTGGAGAAGAAGGTGTCGTCCGTCATCTCGCAGGAGATGACCCAGGCGGGCGGCCCCAAAGCCCTCGTCGACCTTCTCAACCGGGTGGACCGCTCCACCGAACGGCTCATCATCGAAAACCTTTCCGAGACCTCCCCCGAACTGGCGGATACCGTACGCAACATGATGTTCGTGTTCGAGGACGTGGTCTCCCTGGAGGACAAGGCGATCCAGGCCCTTCTCAAGGACGTGGACGCCAAGGAGCTGGCGACCGCGCTCAAAGGCGTCAACGCGAACGTCCAGGAAAAGATCTACCGGAACATGAGCGAGCGCGCCATGGCGATGCTGAAGGAAGACATGGAGTTCATGGGGCCGGTCCGGATGCGCGTCGTCGAAGAAGCCCAGCAGAAGATCGTCTCCGTGATCCGCCGCTTGGAAGAGTCGGGCGAGATCGTCGTGAACCGGTCGAGCGAAGAAGACATGCTCGTCTGATCGGAAGCGCCTCACCCAAAGCGCAAAAGGCGCCCTCTAGGGATCTTTCGGGACGCCGAAGATAGAGAAGGCCGTCCCTCTCGGACGGTCGCCGGAACCCGCGATGAGCCACGTTTTTCCCAGTCTGGACGCCTTGACCGATCTGCCCCGCGCCGGGACGAGCGAGGCGATGGCGGAGTGGGTGACGGCGCTGAACACGGTTCCCGTCGCCCAGGCGAAAGCCACCGGCTGGACGCCGCCTTCGCTGGCGGTGACCACGGCGCCGCCGATCGACCTGGACGCCGAACGGGTCGCCGCCCAGGACGAGGGCTTCCGGGTGGGCTACGCGCAAGGGCAGCGGGCCGGGCGTGAGCGGGGGATCGCCGAGGGGCGGCGCGATGGAAGGGAAGAAGGACGTCAGGAGGTTCTCGCCGCCGAGCAGGGCGCGGTCGCCGCGTTCGCGGCAGAGCTGGAGAACGTTCTGGAGCAGGTCGGCCCGGCGGTGAACCGATGGCAGGAGGCGGTCGAGGCGCGGGCGGCGGAGTTGGCGATGGACGTGGTCCGCACTCTGCTCGCGGCGGAGCTCGCGCTCCAGACGCCGGACGCGATCGGGATCGTGCGGGAGGCCCTGGGTCACGCGGAAGGCGCGGTGCGCGCGACGATCCGGCTGGCGCCCTTCGACCGCGCCGCCCTCGCGGAGCGCAAGGAGGAGATCCTTCAGGCCTGTGCGAGCCTCCGCGACGTGGAGCTGGTGGACGACCGCTCCATCACCGGCGGCTGCGTGATCGAGACGGAGCAGGGCGTCGTGGACGCGACCCTCGCGACGCGTCTCTCGCTGCTGGAGGCGGCTTGACGAACCTCGACGCGATGGCGGCCCGTCTTGCCCGCGCCGCGCGCGCCCGCGTCCTCGGGCGCGTCGTCGAGGTCGTGGGCCTCGTCATCGAGTCCACCGGCCCCTCGGCGAAGATCGGCGATTTGTGCTGGGTCGACTGCGGCGACGACAAGATTCCCTGCGAGGTGGTCGGCTTTCGCGCGGGCCGCACGCTGCTGATGCCGTTGGGCGACCTGGAGGGCGTCGCGCCCGGCGCGACCGTCGAGTCGAGCGGGGCCTGCCTGCGGGTGCCCGTCGGCGACGCCCTCCTCGGACGGGCCCTCGACGCGCTGGGTCGCCCGATGGACGGATTCCCCCTGCCGGACTGCGACACCTACCCGATCCTCGCTCCGCCTCCGAACCCTCTGGAGCGCACGATGATCGAGCAGCCCATGCCGACGGGCGTGCGCGCCATCGACGGGATGCTCACCCTGGGCGTCGGTCAGCGCATGGGGATCTTCGCGGGATCGGGCGTCGGTAAGAGCACCCTGCTCGGGATGATCGCCCGCAATTGCGAGGCCGACGTGAACGTGATCGCCCTGATCGGCGAGCGCGGCCGCGAGGTTCGCGAGTTCCTCCACAACGACCTTGGCCCCGAGGGCCTCGCGCGGAGCGTGGTCGTGTGCGCCACGAGCGACCAGCCCGCCCTCGTGCGCCTGAAGGCCGCCCTGACCGCCACCGCTATCGCCGAGGCGTTCCGCGACCAGGGCAAGAGCGTTCTCCTGATGATGGACAGCGTGACCCGCTTCTGCATGGCCCAGCGCGAGGTCGGTCTCGCGGTCGGCGAACCGCCCAGCACGAAGGGCTACACGCCCAGCGTCTTCGCCATGCTGCCGCGCCTCATGGAGCGTGCGGGCACGGGCAAGAAGGGCGCGATCACCGCCCTCTACACCGTCCTCGTCGAGGGCGACGACACGAACGAGCCCGTCGCCGACGCGGCGCGCGGCATTCTGGACGGCCACATCCTGCTCTCGCGAAAGCTCACCTCGCGCGGCCACTATCCGCCCATCGACATCATGAACTCCCTCAGCCGAACGATGCCCTTCGTCGCCTCGAAGGCGCACGTCGAGGCGGCGCGCTCGGCGCGCGAGAGCATCGCCGCCTACCGCGATGTGGAAGACCTTATCTCCATCGGCGCCTACAAGGCGGGCTCCCAGCCGAAGAGCGACGCCGCCATCGCGCGGATGCCCAAGCTCGATCTTTTCCTGCGCCAGGACAAGGCCGACCCGACGGCTTACGACGTCGCCCTCGCGGGGCTCGCGACGGCGGTCGCCTAACCGTCTCTCGGGTGCAATCGAAGCGGAGATAAAGGTAACTTTGCGGGGACAGGAGTAGACGCCCCATGATCTCCACCCTCGCCTTCCTCGCAACCTTGGCCCCCGGCGCGGAGCCCGTGACCCTCAAGCTCGTCCCCTCCGGCGCGACGGAGAAGGCCGGAGCCCGCCAGGTGCTCGCCGATCTCAAGACCGAGGCGAACGCCAAGCCGGTAGTCGGACTCGATACTCCCCTGTACGGCACGATCGTGGCCGGAACGAAGAACATCCCTTTCGTCGTGGACGCAAAGGGCAAGATGTTCGTCGACTCCAACAACGACGGCGACCTCTCCAACGATCCGGCGGTCGAACTCAAGCCGCTTCCCGGCGCGCCGCCCTCGGTGACCTCGGGCACCGCGATGATCGATATCGGCAAGGACGTGCCCGTCGGCGTTCGGATCATCCGCTTCGATCCGGCCAACCCGCCTGCCCCGCAGTACAAGGACAAACTCATCTATTCGTTCGACTACGGCTACGAGATGAGCTTCAAGCTGGATGGCAAGGCCTACACCAGCTTCGTCGCGGGCGAGCCGGGAGACAAGACCCCGGTTCAGATCGACCGAAACGGCGATGGCAAGATCAGCTACTTCAAGGAGGTCGCGAGCGTCGGCAAGCCGTTCAACTTCACCGGCACGACCTACGTGTTCAAAGCCACTCCGACGGGCCTTGAGCTGGACAAGGCGACCGAAAAGCTCCCGATGACGGCGATGCCGCCGGACTTCAGCGTCGGCAAGAAGACCCTGCCCATCAAGACGGTCGCCCTCGACGGCAAGCCGGTGGATCTGCTGAAGGACTACAAGGGCAAGCTCGTCATGGTCGACTTCTGGGCGACCTGGTGCGGCCCGTGCATCGGTGAGCTTCCGAACGTGAAGGCCGCCTACGAGGCCAACCACCCCAAGGGCTTCGACATCCTCGGCGTCTCCTTCGACCGGGAGAACATGGCGGAAAAGCTCAAGACGTTCACCCAGGAGAAAGGCATGCCTTGGCGCCAGGTATACGAGGGCAAGTACTGGAACACCCAGGTCGGTTCCGATTTCGACGTCGCGGCGATCCCCTTCACGCTCCTCATCGACGGCGACACGGGCAAGATCGTCGCCCAGGGCGAGGAGATGCGCGGCCCCGGCCTGACCGACTTCATCGCGAAGAAACTCGCCGAGAAGAAAGGCGCGAAGTAGAGAACCACGGATAGGAACCGCGCGCGCCAGCGTTTGGTCCATGCTGAAAGGCATGCAAGCGTTGGCGCGGTTCCTGTTCTTCGTCGAGGGTCTTCTATCCCTGGTCGTGGCCGCACGGCTGACCGTCGATGAGACGAGCCTTGCCCTGTGGCGGAAGCAGGACGCGATCTGGGGACCCGGAGCCCTGCCGTTCAACGCGGCGGGCCTCCTGGCGGTCGGCTTCGCCTACCTGTACGCGACGCTCTCCCCCGCGACGTTCCGACCGGGCGTACGTTGGCGGATCGCGGCGTTTATCGGTCTCAATCTCCTTGTGATGGCTTCGCTGGGTCGCTGGACTCCGATTCTCAGCGCATGGTTGATCCTCTTTTTCGTGATGGGCTGTCTCGAACGTGACGAAAAGCGACGTGAGCGTAAGCCGGCCCGCTCGCTCATCGCTTAGACTGGGCGCGTGACCGTCTTCCTCGCCGCGCTCGCCCTGCGCCCCGATCCGGTGGCGCGGGCTTTCACCCCCGCCGCACGGGCGATCTTGGCGCAACCGGACCGGGTGACGATCTACGCCCTTGAACCCGATCCATCCGTGAAGAAGCCCGCTCTGGGATTTCGGGACGCCCTCGCGGCGCGAAGGCTGAACCGGGCCGAGGGAAAGACGGCGGTCGACGCGCTGTTCGCTACCGTGCGCGACGTGAAAGACGGTCTGACGATGTCCTGCTTCGAGCCTCACCACGGCCTGAAGGTCGAACGAGGGCGGCGGTGGGTCAAGGTCTGGATCTGTTTCACCTGCCGTCAGACCGAGATCGAGGAGAGCGGCGGACGGCCCATCACCGTCGGCTCGGGCCGCGCGGGGCAAGCGACCCTCGACCGCCTGATCCCCAAGCCCCCCGGACGACGGTCCGCCCCGAAACCGGCCCCTTAGCGCAGCAGCCTTACCGGTCCGAGCAGTCCCGAGGGTAAGAGAGGCGAGTCCGCGCGGTAGGGCGACCACGTCGTCCTCGTGATCCGGCGCTCAGGCGGCAGACCCGCGTCGCCGATCAGGCGGTTGGCCCAAAGGTTCGCCACCGTGATCTCCAGCCGGTTCCCTTTGGGGCGGAGAAGCCCCACCGGAACCGGGACCTGCCAGGGGGCGCACCACGCGACGCCGAGTTCCTTGCCGTTGACGCGCACCGACGCCATGTTGCGAACCTCGCCCAGCGTGATCGCCCGCGCCGCCGCGCCGTCGAAGGTCGTCCGGTACGTCGCCTTGCCCGAGTAGAGGCGGATGCCCGGATCGGGGTGGCTTCGCCAGTCGTCTAGCCGTGCGAACGCGGCGGACGCGGGTCCGCCGAATTTCGGATCGAAAGCGACCGTCCATGGTCCATTCACCGTCGCGAAGGGCGTGGCCTGAGGGAAGTTCTCCCTTCCCACGACTTTCTGAGCGGTAGCAGGGCGGAATACCACGAACCCGCTTCCGGACGCCGGGAGACGGAGCGGGACCGTCGTCGTCCCGCCGTGCCGCGTGAACCGGGCCAGAGGGCGCGTCTCGCCGGTCAGCGGGTCCCACCATTCCGGTTGGCCGAGGGCGCGGAAGGTGGCGTCTCCCACGAACGGCGTTTCCCTGCGGTTCGCGACGAAGTAGGCGTCCAGAGCGCCGATCCGGCGGTGGCCGTAGCGCAGGCCTTCGCCCGCTTCCAAGTCCGGCGAGAGGCTTCGAGCCAGGAGCCGCGCCGTCGAAGCGTAGCTCGGATACAACTGGCCCGGAGGCAGAGACGAAGCCGTGAGGCTCCAGGGAGCGACCGTCCAGTCCCCAAGCTCCTTGGCCCCGCTCCACGAGCCGTCGGTCACGAGGGTCGTCTGTCCGCCGTCCTTGAACCGAATCTCTAGCTTGAGGATAGCCCCCGCCGGATTGGGCGCGGTTCCTTCGTTCTCGACGACCAGGGTCAGCGCGTTGTCGCCCTCGTTCAGCAAGGGCGCGACTTCCGCCTCCTGAACGCGGTGGAAGTCGAAGCCCTCGGCGACGGCCTTCCCGTTGACGGTCAGGCGGAACGAGTTGTCGGCGGTCGCCGCCACCCGGGCGGAGGCGACGGAACGTCCCTTGGGAAGGGTGAGCGTCCGGCGGAAGGTCCGGACCCCGGCCGGCGCGGCGACGAGGGGCGAGCCTTCCGCCGTCCAGATCCATCGCGCCCCTTCAAGGCCGAGGGGGGCGACATCCGACCCGTCGTCGGGGACGACCTTCCCCTTCAAAGTGGCCGCGAGCGTGGCGACCTCCCAGTCACAGGCGGGATAGGCCACGAGGCTCGGGGAGCGCCGGGGCAATTTACCCACGACGGTCACGCCCCCGTCCACGAGGCTCTTGACCTTGCGGAGTAGCTCGGGCGTCATGGTCTCGACGCGGGGCAGGACGAGCGCGCGGTAGCTCATGCCGTCGGGAAAGACGATCCTTCCGTTCTTGGCGGAGGCGCGCGCGATCAGGGTCCCCGGCGCGCAGCCGTCGAAGTTGTAGCCGCGCCGGTCGGGCAATCTTCCCACGGTCGCGTCGGCGGGGGGCTGGAAAACGTTCGGCGCGCCCTCGGGCACGAGGTACAGGATGTCGGCGACGGAGAGCCCTTTCCGGAGCAGGTTCTGGCTGCGGGAGAGGTAGGTGTGATAGGCGGGGACCATGTCCCACCAGGTCTGGGTGCGCTCCCAGTGGACGCCGTACGGCCCCATGGTCATGCCGGGAAAGGCGTTCGGGTCGGGCTGGTGCTGGTAGCGGTGGAAGGCGAACCGGTTGATTCCGGTCGCGAGAGCCCAGTCGCCCTGCGCCTTCATCGAGGCAGGATGTTGGAGCCAGCCGTCGCGGTCGTCGGCGGTGAACGACTCGGCGGCGACGATGGGCCTCCCATTCGTGTGGCCCACGGAGACCGCCTCGTTCACGCTGTACTCGCTGTCGAAGCCGTAGCCCTTCGACCAGAACTCGCCCATCGGCACATTGGCGGTCGCGCCGAGCGCGAGGTCGGAGGTCGGGTTCATGTCGTACGGCTCGACGTCCAACCCCAGGCCGTACCCTTTCGCCTTGGCACGGATCGCTCCCAGGTGGTTGGCGATCACCAGCTCCTGGGCGGTCTGCCGGAGATCCCAGAGAAACCGTTCCGACACGTCCACCGAGTCCACGATCCGGCCCGCCATCACCGGCAGGTAACGGAGGGGATCGTAGCCCCGGCGCTTCTGGAACTCCGCCCTAAAGTGCGCGGACCAGTTCTGCGAGCCCATCTCCCAGCTGTCGAAGTGGAGGGTCGTGAGGCCGCGTCCGGGATGGACGTTCGGTCCCGTCTCCTTCACGATCGCATCGATAAAGGTCCCCAGGTGGGCGTCGATCCCGGCGGTCTCGAACTTGTCCGTCTCGAATCCCAGGCCGGCGTCGGGAGCGGGACGGGTCGTAGACCCGGTGAGCGTACGCCCAAAACGCAGGATCGTCCACCGTCCCGGCGGCACAGCCCAGTCGAGCGTCCCGTCCTTCCCAATGCGGCCGGTCAGGTCGATGATTCGGCTCGCGCCCTTCTCGACCCGGGACTCGGGCGTGAGAAAGGCCTTGACGCTCGGCGCGGAGCTGAACGGAGCCCGGTAGACCAGGGATTTCTCGTCTAGGTCGCTCAGCCCCGTCTTGCCTTCGTCGGCGGGCATCGCGACCACGGCTTCGTCCCGGTAGTAGGATTCCCATTTCTTCCGAAGCTCGGGCGTGAGCGTCCCCTCGCCGAAGAAGGGCGTTCGCGGTCTGGGCTGGGGCAGCGTTCCCCGGTAGGCGATGGGGCCGACGACCGTCGTCTCGCTCGAAACGAGGTGCTGCATCGCTCCTTCCGGCTCGACCCACGGGCCGCCGGTACCGCACCAGCCCGGGCCGGTGCCGAGCGCGATCTCGATCCCGAGCCGGTCGGCCTCGTGAACGGCGTAGCCGACCATCTTGCGCCACTCGGGGCTCATGTACCGCACGAGCCCGACTGGGATGCCGATGTTGACCTCCAGGAAGATCGCCCCGCCGATGCCCGCCTTGCGCATCGCCTCCAGGTCGGCGGTCATGCCCTTACGGGTCATCGCGCCTTCCATGAAGTACCAGTAGACCCAAGGGCGGGCGGAAGCGGGCGGGCTCCGGAACTCCGCGCGGATCGCCTCGAGGGGGCTGGGGGCCACGAGAGCCGGGATCAGCATGTCCGATACGCTACCCCGCCTGTCAGGCGACCCGGCCTGAGTCGAACGTCCCGGAAAGCCGCGTAAGAGCCGAGACCCGGATACAGTAGAGGACGGACCCAATGGAGTTCCGCCTTACCTTTCTGATCCTCCTGCCCCTCGGCCTCGCGGCCGCCGCCGTCTACGCGTACGGCATCCGCCCCGCCTGGAAGCGCGTCATCGAGCGCTGCGAAGACCTCGACGATCGGGACGCTTGTGGGAAGGCGCAGCGCGAGGCGGCGGAGCGGGAGCTGCGCGACGAACTCCAGGGCGACGAACCCCGATGAACCGCGTGTTCAAACTCAAGGCCGGATGCGTGGCGCTCGCCGCGATCCCCGTGGCCGCCTTCCTCTTCTACAACGTGTCCGCCCACTGGATTCCGGCGGGCGAGGTCGGCCTCGTCTACAACGCCTCGGGCGGATTGGACGAGCGCGTCTTCAAGCCCCAGCGCCTCTTTCTCACCCCGTGGCAGCGCCTCTACACCTACCCGACGAAGATCCAGGCCGCGATCTACACTTCCGACGCCGCCTACGGTGAAGAGAAGAGCGCCGATGGCATCCTCGTCACCACCAGCGACAACGCTCAGACGACCTACGACGTCGTGGTGTACTACCGGATCACGCCGGAGACGGTGGTCACCGCCTTCAAGGCGTTCGGACCGATCCCCGTCGAGGATATCCAGAGCCAGCACATCCGCCGCTTCGTCAAGGAGGCGGTGAACGCGGTGGGCACGGAGTACGACGTGTTCGCCCTGATGGGTCCTAAGCGCCAGGAGGCGTGCGAGAAGGTCCAAGAGCGGCTCCGGGGCGAGCTCGGCAAGCGGGGCATCGACATCGAGCACGTCTTCCTCGTCTCCCCCGAACCGGTGGGCGAGGTCGGCAGCAAGATCGCCGCCCGCGTGAACGCCTACACCCAACTCGCCACGAGTAAGCTCCGCTCCCAGATCGCCACCCTCGATTCCGAGATCGCCGTCCTACGCGGCAAGACGGAGGCGAAGGCACGCTCCATCGTCGCGGGCGGCACGAACGAAAAGTCCATCACCATGCAGAAGCTCGAACTCGCCGAGGCGGCGGTCGACGCCTGGAACGGCGTCCTGCCTCCCATCCAGCCCAACGGAAAGCAGACGATCATCGTCAACGGCGCGGACGCGAACCTCTTGCCGACGGAGGCGGGCAAGTGAGACTTTCCAAACCCACGGCCCTGATCCCGGTGGCCTTCTGCCTCACGGGGTGCATGACCCAGATCCCGCCCTCGCACGTCGGCATCAAATTCAACGGCGCGAGCGGCCTCTCCGAGCGGCTGCTTAAGCCTGAAATGGTGTACCGAGGCTGGAACGACCAGATCGTCGTCTACCCGACCTCCATCCGCAACGCGAGCTACGTCCAGAACGCCCGCGAAGGCGAGCGTACCGGCGACGACAGCCTCAAGGCGACCACGAGCGAGGGCTCCAAGCTTCCGGTCGACCTCACGGTGGCCTACCACGTCGATCCCGCGAACGTCCTCACCGCGTTCCAGAACTTCGGTACCGAAGACCTGGGCGAGGTTCAACGCACGTTCGTCCGCACCACCGCCGCCTACGGCCTGGACATCGTGACCGGCACCCGCTCGATCTTCGCCCTCACGAGCAAGGAACGGAGCACGATCGGCCCCGAGGTCAAGCGGGTGGTCGCCCCGATCCTCGCGGAGTACGGCATCACGGTGGACGACGTCGCGATCGGCGAGATCCACCCGGATCGAGAGATCCAGGCCCGCGTCGCGGAGAGCGTCGGCATCCGCGCGGAACTCGACACCAAAGGGACCGAACTGGAGCGCGCCCGCATCGAGGCCATGACCGTCGAGACGAACGCCCGTAAGCAAGCCGAGCTGAACGAGCTTCTCGCCTCCCAGAGCGGCGACCAGGCCATCGCGGTGAAGAAGCTGGAGATCTTGCGCAAGGCGATCGACAAGTGGAAAGCCTCCGGCGGTAAGCCCCCCATGATCGGCGACGGCAACGTTCCTTTTACCGATATCAAACTCCGATGATCCTTCAAGCTCCACGGCGGAAAGGCGCCTCTACACAAGGCCCGAATGGGCGGCGGCGCTGCGATAGACGCGAAGCGTCTGTAGTCGAGGCGAAGCCTTCGGACGGCTTTACGCCCTAGCGAAGGCTTCGCCTCCGACTACACGCCTGCGGCGTAGAAGGCGGATCGCCCGTTAGTAGATCGGCGACTGGACGAGGGTGCGCTCGACGACCGCGACCGCCGCCGCGTGGGTGCGCTCGTGGGTGATCGTCACCTGAAGGCGCATCCGGCCCGCGTTATAGTGGGGGCTCCGCACGGTGGCGCGAGGCGCCCCGTGGGCGGCGGGCAGGATCTCGACGTCCTGCCACGAAAGCGGAATCCCCAGCGCCTTGTAGATCGCCTCCTTCGCCGCCCAGCGTCCCGCCACCTGGGCGGGACTCACCGCGAACTCGCGTTCGGTGGGGGTCAGAACACGCTCCAGAAAGCGCGGGTTCTCCATCGCGCGCCGGATGCGCGCGATTTCCACAAGGTCCATGCCGAGGCCGACGATCATAGGGGTTCAAGCGCTGGCCGCTAGCTCTCCAAGAAGGAGGTCTCCTCAAAGACTTAGCGGCCGGGTGACCTAGAACTTTACCGTCAGTTGCGAGGTGAGGAAGCCGCCCCGGAAGTCGTTGCCGCCCAAGACCGTCGTCTGGTAGTCGTTTCGGATCGCCGACTGCTCGTAGCGCAGGCTGAACTTCGCGTTGCCGCTCAGCGAGTGGTCGAGACCGACGCCGTACCACTGGTAGCGCGGCGAGCCGCCGATCGAGCCATCGGGGAAGGCCAAGCCCGAGAACGACGTGTTCTCGTAGTAGGCGGTGAGCGAACAGCGGGTGCCGAGGCCGGCGGTCAGGCGTACGTTGAAGCGGTTGATCCGGGTGTCCGTGTCGAGTCGCGACGCGCCCGCGTCGTCGTCTTTGAGACCGCGCGAAGACTCGCCTTCGAGGCCGAGCGAAAGGCGCGGCGAAAGGGCGACCGTCGCCGCGCCCAGGAAGCCCTTGACGTTCGTCGGGTTGCGCAGGATACCGAGGCGTCCCCAGTCGCCGGGGGCGAGATAGTTCAGTCCGATCTCCCGGTACTGCGCCCACAGGTCGAAGCGGCCACTTCCCCAGCCGATCTTCGCATCCCAGGCGGAGTCGGTCAGGCCGGAGATCGGAACGTCGTTCGCGTAGGCGCGCGTCTGGCGCAGGCCGCCCGTCACGCGGAAGCGTCCGACGCGGAAATCGCCCTCGCCGCCGTACACGTCGAGATGGTCGAACGCCTCGCCCGTCGGAAGCAGGAGTGGGGTGGTCGAGTCGAGGACGAGATAGTCGCCGCGCAGGCTGACGCCCTTGATCGAGGTCGAGACGGTACCGCCCAGGAGCTGCTCGGCCTCAAGACGGTCGGAGCCGCCGAAGAGACCGTTCACCAGCCCCGTGCGCAGGGGATTGATCGCGACGCCCTTGACGCTCTGGGCGCTTTCGGAACCGCCGTAGGCCTCGACCCGGATGGGGCCGACGTGGGTCCGCGCCACCGCGCCGTCGAAACGGTAGTTGCCGTCGTCCCAGCGATCGTTGTCGAAGTACAGCGTGTTGTCGATCCGCCGGAAGATCCAGGGCGAGGACTGGTGGCCGATCCGCCCGAAGTCCACGTCCACCCGGCGTCCCGAGTAGGAGAACGTGAGGTCCTGGAGGTACAGGTCGCCCGAGCCCTCGCCGTAGCCCACGAGGAACGGCGAGCCCGCGTTGCCCGACGTGGGATTGAACACGTCGCTCTGGTTGCCGAAACCGATGGGGCCGGAGACGACGCCGCCGATAGGGCTCTGGCCGAACGCGTTCGTCGCCACGAGAGTGCCCTTGAAACGGACGCCCGTCTCGTTCGTCGAGGCGAAGCGGATCGCCGCCTCGTGCAGGATCGTGAGATCGTCGGTGATGCCCGCCTTGTCCGGCGCGCCGAAGATCGTGTCCGGCACGGTCTGCGACCGGATGCCGGTGAGACGCCCGTCGCGCGTGAGACCGTAGTGGTCTCCGTCCGTGTGGCCGCCGCCGAGCCACACGTCGAGGGTTCCCGAGATCTCGATGGCGGGTCGCTTCTTCTCGAGCGCGCCCACGCGTCCGCCCAGGTCGCGCAGGTCGTCCTTCATCGCCTGCACGTCCACACCGAGCTGGGTCAGCTCCTTCTCGAAGGTCAAGGCGGCGCGCTTGAGGTCGGCGATGTCGTCGCCGTAGCCCTTCATCGCCGCAAGCTGGCTCTGCAACGCGACGATCGCGTCCTTCATCGCCTGCACGTCCGCCTGGCTCGCCGCTCCCGCGTTCCCCGAGAGCGCGCGGACCTGGGCGTCGAGCCCGTCGGTCACGTTCTTGAGGTTGGT